>NZ_LYTM01000006.1:0-164769 GCF_001672445.1 Mesorhizobium sp. WSM3873
CGCAGGCTCGCCCAAAACATCTTGGCTGCCCATCCCCTCGACAAACCAATCGCCAGCAAGATGCGCAGGGCCAATTGGAGCAAAGACTTCTTCTATGAACTCTTTACTCATATGCGATAGCCCTGCCCTCAAGGGGGGAGATCAGATGTCACGGCGGCTTTCGCAAATTACCGGCGTTGCAGGAAGGGTGAGGCGATGAAACAGCCAATCTCCCCCCTCGTGGGGGAGATGTCCGGCAGGACAGAGGGAGGCGCGAAGGATCACAACGATTGATCCTCGAAGGCACTCACCCCCGCAACGCCTGCTCCAGATCCGCGATCAGATCGTCGCCATCCTCGATACCGGCCGACAGGCGCACCAGCGAATCGGAGATGCCTATCGCCCCGCGCTTTTCCGCGGGGATCGAGCCGTGCGTCATCAGCGCCGGATGCTCGATCAGGCTTTCGACGCCGCCGAGGCTCTCGGCCAGCGTGAAAAGCTGCGTGCGTTCGAGGAAGCGTTTGGTGCCGGCAAGGTCGCGGTCGAGATCGACCGAGATCATGCCGCCGAAGGCGTGCATCTGGCGCTTGGCGATCTCGTATTGCGGGTGGCTGGCGAGGCCGGGATAGATGACGCGGCGCACGTCCTTGCGGGCTTCCAGCCACTGCGCGATCTTCAGGCCGTTGGCGGAATGGCGCTCCATCCGCAACGCCAAAGTCTTGATGCCGCGCAGCGCCAGAAAACTGTCGAACGGACCAGAGATGGCACCGATGGCGTTCTGCAGGAATTTCAATTGCGCCGCGAGGTCCTTGTTGTCGCCGACGACCGCCACGCCGCCGACCATGTCGGAATGGCCGTTCAAGTATTTCGTCGTCGAGTGGACGACGATGTCGATGCCGAGCTCCAGCGGCCGCTGGATGTAGGGGCTGGCAAAAGTGTTGTCGGCGACAGTCAGCAGGCCTTTGCGCTTGGCCAGCGCCGCCAGGCCTTCGAGGTCGACGACACGCAGCAGCGGGTTGGTCGGCGTCTCGACCCAGAGCAGCTTTGTCTCCGGGCGGATCGCTCTCTCGACCGCGGCGAGATCGGTGAAATCGGCAAAGCTGACCTGCAGGCCGGCGGAACGCTTGCGGACGCGCTCCATGAGCCGGAACGAGCCGCCATAGATGTCGTCGGTGGCGACCACATGGGCGCCGGCGTCGAACAGTTCCAACACCGTGGCGATCGCGGCCAGGCCTGAGGCGAAGGCGAAGGCCGCGGCGCCGCTTTCGAGGTCGGTGACGGCCCGTTCGAAGGCGAAGCGCGTCGGGTTCTGGCTGCGGGCATACTCAAAACCCTTGTGCACGCCGGGCGACTGCTGGCCATAGGTGGAGGTGGCGTAGATCGGCACCATCACCGCGCCGGTCAGCGGATCGTGGCTCTGGCCGCCATGGATGGTGCGGGTGGAAAAGGCCAGGCGGTTCTTGCCGTTGGAAGTCATTTTGCGCGGCGCCTCAGATGGTTGATCAGGTCGATACGGGTTATCAGGCCGATGAACTCGTCGCCGTCGAAGACGATGGCGACCTCGTTGCGGTCGAAGACGGGGAGCAGCGCGTCGAGCGCCTGGCTGGCCTGCAGCGTGTGCAGGTTCGAGGTCATGGCCGTGCGCACCGGCGCGTTGAAGCGATCCCAGCGGCCGTCATAGGGGCCGTCGACCTTGGCGAGGATATCGCTTTCGTCGACGATGCCGACGAGCTTGCCGTCCTCCAGCACCGGGAGCTGCGAGACATCGGAGCGGCGCATGCGGCCATAGGCGTTGAGCAGGGTTTCCTCGGGGCCGACGGTCACGATGTCACCAGTGCGCGGCGAGCGCATGACGAGGTCGCGCAGGTCGCCGTGCTGCTCCTGGTCGGCCAAGCCCTGCTCGGCGAGCCAGATGTCGTCGAAGACCTTCGACAGATATTTGTTGCCGCTGTCGCAGACGAGGGTGACCACGCGTTTGGCCGTCGTCTGATCGCGGCAGTAGCGCAGTGCCGCCGACAGAAGCGTGCCGGACGACGAGCCGGCCAGGATGCCTTCCTTGGACAGCAGGTCGCGCACCGCCAGCATGCTCTGCTTGTCGGGAATGGAATAGGCTTTCTTGACCAGCGACAGATCGGCATTGGGCGGCACGAAATCCTCGCCGATGCCTTCGACGGTCCAGCTGCCGGCCTCTGTCATCTTGCCGGTCTTGATCAACGGCGCCAGCACCGAGCCGACCGGATCGGCAAGCACCATCTCGGTCTTCGGCGAATGCCTCGCGAAAAAGCGGCCGACACCGGTGAGCGTGCCGCCGGAACCGACGCCGACCACCACCGCGTCGACATCGCCTTCGAGTTGCGAAAAGATTTCCGGGCCGGTGGTGCTTTCGTGCGCCAGCGGATTGGCGGGATTGGCGAACTGGTTCGCATAGAAGGCGCCGGGAATTTCGGCGGCGATCTTCTCGGCCATGTCCTGGTAATATTCGGGGTGGCCCTTGCCGACATCGGAGCGGGTCATGCGCACCTCGCCGCCTAAAGCGCGCAGATGCTGGATTTTCTCGCGCGACATCTTGTCGGGTACGACGAGGATGATGCGGTAGCCCTTGGGAATGCCGACCTGGGCGAGGCCGAGGCCGGTGTTGCCGGCGGTGGCCTCGACGATGGTGCCGCCGCGCTTCAGCCTGCCATCCTTCTCGGCGGCCGCGATCATCGACAGCGCGATGCGGTCCTTGATCGAGCCGCCGGGGTTCTGGCTCTCGAGCTTGATGAACAGCCGGCATTTGCCGGTGTCGAATTTGGTGAGCTCGACCACCGGCGTCTGGCCGATCAGGTCGAGGACCGAGGCGTAAGGCGGACGCAGCCGTGACAAAGCGCCTTCCGCGCCGTCCGGCGCCGCTTTCCTGTGCACGCTCATCTCGGACCCTCCATGGGAAGCAGTTCCGACGGGATCGGCCGTCACCAGTCTGCGCATGATGGCTGCCGAACTCCATGCCGGGTTCGCAGATCACACGCTGTTGTCTTTTCCAGCCCTTTTAATCCGGAAAGAAGATAGATCGTGCCATTCCGGCGACGAGTGGCGGAATGGAATTTCACGGGCGGCGCAGCACACCGCCTCTAAATGTCGAAAGCCGGCGGGACAGCGCCCCCCTCTGTCCTGCCGGACATCTCCCCCACAAGGGGGGAGATTGGAGCTCGACCCTTGGCGCCCTTGCTTGCAAATGTTGGCGATTGGCGAAAGCCGACGCGACATCTGATCTCCCCACCTGTGGGGGAGATGGCCGGCAGGCCAGAGGGGGGCGCCGTAGAGCGCCGACCTCAGCAGAAATTTCACCCCAGCAACTGCTTGCTGAGCTTCGCGCGTTGCGCGAGCATGTCGGGATGGCGTCGATCTCGAAGAGGTGCCCGGCGTCAGCGGTCCGACGGCGGGAGTCTGCGCGCGTCGCTTCGACCGTCCAACCGGACGCGCGGCGCCATCTTGCCGGTCGGATCAAACGCGCGGGCGGTTTGTGCCGATCAGCGCCAGTAAATTCCTGATCAGTCGCATCGGCGAGATCCCCGCGCAAAGTCGATCATTCACCGGAACGCGCGCGCAATAAAGTAGCAGAAGGAAGCGAAGCAATCGTTTCCGCTTTTACTTGCGCCCCGAGGGCCGATCCTACTCGGGACTTCCTGCAAAACCGGGTCGGTCTCCATGAAGAATATGCTGGCGCTCGCGGGAGATGTCATGACAAACTGTTTCGCGGCGACTCCAAACGTGTGCCTTTGCCATGGAACCGCCAGACACTTGCCGCATTTCATGCCTCATTCGGCACTTACGGCGGGTTGTCTATAACGGAGCCCACCCCTAAAAGATGAATAAAACCAACCGCACCGCGCTTGTCGCGGCAACGATCGCGGCTGGCCTGATGGCTGGCGCCTCTTCCGCCTCTTCAGCCGCCGCACAATGCGGCCGCGCTTCCTGGTACGCGCTGCATTCCAGAACCGCCTCCGGCGAGCGCATGAACCCCGCCGCGCTGACTGCAGCGCACCGCAGCTTGCCGTTCGGCACCAAGCTCAGGGTCACCAACAAGAACAACGGCCGCAGCGTCGTCGTGCGCATCAACGATCGCGGCCCGTTCGTCCGGGGCCGCGTGCTCGACCTCTCCCGCGGCGCCGCCACCCAGCTCGGCTTCATCGGCTCGGGCCACACCGCAGTCTGCATGGCGCGCGTTTAAAGATGTCGGTGTCCGGCAAGAGGGAGCCGGACATATTTCCTACACATTGCGGCAGCGCACAGTGAGCCGGCTCCGCCATACGTGGCGAGTTTTCAACAGTTTGGGCCAAAGCAGCATTCGTCACTCCAATTGACGTATTGCATCGCAACAATATCTTGTTAACCTCACTGCGAGACATTCAAGGCTCGGCGCTGCTCGTCGGCCCTTTGGTCGTCAGGCAGCAGCGGGGTTCTTGATGTTCTACCAGCTCTACGAACTGAACCATGCGGCGCTGCAGCCCGCCCGCCTTTACGCAGATGCGGTGCGGTTCTTCTATTCCAACCCGCTCAATCCGGTTTCGCATACGGCGCTCGGCCGGTCGGTCGCGGCAGCCGCGGAACTCTTCGAGCGCACGACGCGCCGCTACGGCAAGCCTGAATTCGGCCTGACCAAGGCGGTGGTCGACTGGAAGAGCGTCGACGTCGCCGAACGAACCGTGTGGTCGAAGCCGTTCTGCAACCTCGTCCGCTTCGAGCGCCAGCTTCCCGCGGGCCGCAAGCCCGATCCGAAGCTCCTGATCGTGGCGCCGATGTCCGGCCATTATGCAACGCTGCTGCGCGGCACGGTCGAGGCGATGCTTCCGCACGCCGACGTGCACATCACCGACTGGGTCGACGCCCGCATGGTGCCGCTGTCGCAGGGCAGCTTCGATCTCGACGACTATATCGACTATGTCATCGAGATGTTCCACGCGCTTGGTCCCGATACCCATGTGATGGCAGTCTGCCAGCCCTCGGTGCCGGTGCTGGCGGCGGTGGCGCTGATGGAAAAGCGCGGCGACCCCTTCGTGCCGTCGACCATGACGCTGATGGGCGGGCCGATCGACACCCGCCGCAATCCGACCGCGGTCAATCTGCTCGCCGGAGAAAAGGGCACCGACTGGTTCCGCGAGAACGTCATCATGCAGGCGCCCTGGCCGGTGCCCGGATTCGGCCGCGATGTCTATCCCGGGTTCCTGCAGCTTTCGGGCTTCATGAGCATGAATCTCGATCGCCACATCATCGCCCACAAGGACTTCTTCATGCACCTTGTGAAAAACGACGGCGACAGCGCCGAGAAGCACCGTGACTTCTACGACGAATATCTGGCGGTGATGGACCTGACGGCGGAGTTCTACCTGCAGACCGTCGACACGGTGTTCGTGCGCCACGCCTTGCCGAAGGGCGAGATGACGCATCGCGGCGAGGCCGTCGATCCCCAGGCGATCCGCAATGTCGCGCTGTTCACCGTCGAGGGCGAGAACGACGACATTTCCGGGCTCGGCCAGACCCAGGCCGCGCATGAGCTTTGCGTGAACATTCCGGCCGACCGGCAGGCCCACTACATGCAGCCGGCCGTCGGCCATTACGGCGTCTTCAACGGCTCGCGGTTCCGGTCGGAGATCGTGCCGCGCATTCTGGACTTCATCTCCAGCTACGGCCGCCAGACCCGCCTGGCGGCGAAGCCGAAGCTGGTCCGTTCCGCCAAGAGCTGAGCGGGAAGCGGACACAACTCGGCGCCGCTCAAAGCGCGTGACCTTTCCGTGCAACCAATGTTCAGGGCTGACCGGCGACGGGCGAGTTCTTGAGTCGTCCCAGGCCGCTGTTGCCAAACTGCCGCTATGCGGGCCTGGCGGGTAACCATGCCACCAAACTAGCCGTTGTCTTCAATTGACACGGACTGTAAATCCCCCTTAACGTTTCGTTAATAAACAAGGGCGGACCCCGGGGGACAATGACTTCCTCACCGATGGCGCGGATGCTGCGTTTGTGTGCAGTCGCAGGGCTGGCGATCTCGGCCCACTGGGCGGTTCCGGCATGGGCTGCCGGCGCCATGGCCACCGGCGGCCTGACCTCGCAGCCGATCGGACATTATGATTTCTGCAAGACGCATCCGAGCGAATGCAACATTCGCCCGGCCAATCTCGCGCCGGCCAAGCTGACCGATGCTCTGTGGCGCAAGCTGATCAACGTGACCGCCAAGGTCAACGCCGCCGTCAAGCCGATGAGCGATCTCGACAATTACGGCAAGGACGAGGTCTGGACCTATCCGGACAACGGCTTTGGCGACTGCGAGGACTATGTGCTGGAGAAGCGGCGCCAGCTCTACCGCATGGGCATCTCGCTTGCGGATCTCTTGATCACCGTCGTGCGCAAGCCGGACGGCGAAGGCCATTCCGTGCTGACGGTGCGCACCGACAAGGGTGACTACATCCTCGACAATTTGACCGACAAGGTCCAAGCCTGGGACGAGACCGGCTACCGTTATCTCAAGCGCCAGGCGATCGACAACACCGGCCGCTGGGTGTCGATCCGCGATGGCCAGCAGCTGCTGGTCGGCTCGGTGCAGTAGATCTCGGGACCTACCTTCTCAGCGCCGCACGAATCGACGCGCTGAGGCGGCGCAGCTCCGCCTCGTCCAGCTTCTCGATGCTCTCGGCCAGAAGATTGGCCAGTTCGGTCGCGGCCGGCGACAGGCCCGACGTATCGATCCTGACCCGTGGATGCGAGGTTTCGGCGAGGCGGGCAAGGTCCTCGGCGTCGTCCCAGATGATGTTGAAATAGCCGATGATCTTCTGGATCAGCGTCCAGGTCGGCGCGCCGCGGCGGCCATGCTCGAGCGCCGACAGATAGGCGGCGCTGACGCCGATGGCCTGCGCCATCGCCTTCTGGCTGACGCCGCGCTCGGCGCGCAGCGCCCTCAGCCTCTCGCCGAACGGGGTCACTGTTGCGTCCTCATGGCCGGCGTCCTCATGCGCGCGTCCGCCTGAGCCGCACATAGAGCGCGCCCGAGCCGCCATGGTTGCGGGCGGCGTGATCGTGGCTCGAAACCAGATGCCGGAAAGCCGGGGTCGACAGCCAGTGCGGCACCGAGCGGCGCAGGATGCCGTCGCCGCCGGACGATGAGCCCTTGCCGGTGATGACCAGCACATAGCGGATGCCGCCGGCATGGGCGCGGTGCAGGAAGGTGAGGAGCAGCGAATAGGCCTCGTCCTGCGTCATGCCGTGCAGATCGACGCGGCCCTCGATCGGCAGCCGGCCTTTTTTCAGTTTCTCGTGGGTCTGGTCGTCAAGCGAATGCGCGACGTGCTGCGGCTTCGGCTTCGCGGCAGCGGTGGGAACGCCATTGGCCGCCGTGGGCGCCGGCGCTGGCGTCGGCTCGACAATATCGGGAATCTCGACCGCGGCCTTGCCTTTGAGGGGCCGCGTCGTGCGCGCCACCAGGTTCCAGAGGATGCGATCGTCGTCGCTCAGCGTGTCGTGGCGGCGGTTCACGCGTGCCCCCTGTCGACCAGCCCGCGCGGGACCAGCGCATAAAAGTCGGCCGCGTTGCGCACGACGCCGGCGATCTCGCCCGCGGCATCGCCCGAGCCGGCGAAGAGATCGCCTCGCGCCGCTCCGGTGATGGCCGAGCCGGTGTCCTGCGCGATCATCAGCCGCCGGAACGGTTTTCCGCCGAAAGCGGTGAGCGTTGGCGCAACGATATGGAAGGGCGTGCCGAAGGTGTGCAGCAGCCGGTCGACGGCGACTGAGCGGCCGGGCGTCAATGGCACCTTGGCGGCGGCAATGGGACCGAGCTCCGGGTCGTCGACCGGCGCCTCACGAAAGAAGATGTAGGAGCGGTTCTGCCAGAGGATCTCGTCGACCCGCTCAGGATGCGCCTTGAACCAGGCGCGGATCGACTGCATCGTCACTTGTTCCAGCGGGATTTCGCCGGTCTCGCTCAGGATCCTGCCCGGCCCAGTGAAGCGCTGGCCGGATTTTGCGGCATAGGTGACGCGGCAGAGCCGACCATCGGCCATCTTCAGCCGCGCCGCTCCCTGCACATGGATGAAGAAGGCATCGACCTTGTCGGCGAGCCAGGCAATCTCGAGGTTCCGCCCGGACAGCGCGCCGCGCTCGATGGCGCCGCGATCGAAATATTCGACCGGACCTGTCGTCGTCGCGCGCGCGAAGGCGAGATAGGGATCCATCTCGAGGGGCCGATTTTTATCGTCGATGTCGACCAGATCGGCGGGACGGGAGAGCAGCGGCACCGTGAACCGCTCCGTCCTCACCGGCGAGGCCTCGACCTCCGGCTCGTAGAAGCCGGTGACGAGGCCGGCGCCGCCGCTTTCGGCCGCCACCAAAGCCGGAGCGAAATGGCGCTCGAAGAAGGACCGCGCCTCCGACCGATTCGCCGGCGAAACGGAGCGCGCCTCAGTATAGGCCTCGGCGAAAGCGGCGAACGCGACGCCGAGCGAACCGGTTCGATAGGGCTTGGTCAGGACGTGGAAAGCCGAACGTTTGAACGCCGCGAAGGCGGCGAGGTGATCATCCTCGTCCCAGCCGGGCAGGTCGCCGAAGGATTTTTCCTTGAATGCCGAAGACAGCGACATGACAGCCGCCACTAGAGCCGGATGATTTCAGGCCGGATCGACCTGAAATCTGAATCCGGCTCCAAATTAAAGAGATGGAGCATGATGGCGTCCGAAAACCGCTCCACACTTTTCGGCATCATGCTCTAGGTCAATCTTCTTCTTCCGTGGCGACCAGCTTCCAGTTCGGATCACGCGACCGGGTATCGCGGAAGAAGGTCCAGACGTCCTTGACCTCGGCGACTTTTTCCGGATCGCCGTCGATGACGGCGCCGACCTTGTCGCGGGTCGCCGAGATCAGCTCGCTGACGATGCGCAGCGTGATATGCGCCTCGGTGCCCTTCATCTCGGCGGCGACGACATCGACCTTGTCGATACCGACGAAGGAAGACTGGATCTTTTCCGCTTTCGCCTCGCGCTCGCCGATCGCGGCGACGAAGCTGTCATAGACCTCGCGCGACAACAGGTTCTTCAGCGTCTTGCGGTCGCCGTCGGCAAAGGCCATGACGATCATCTCGTAGGCCATCTTGGCGCCGTCGATAAAGGTCTTGGGATCGAAGGACGGATCGTTGTCCTTGATCGCGCGCAGGCCCTTGTTGAGATCGCTGTCCGGCTTGGCGAAAGCGTCGATCGCGGCATAGGTCTCCGCCGCCGGTTCGCCCGGCATGCGCTTGCGCGGCAGCGACACCACATTCTCGGACTTCTGCGCCGCATCCTGCTCGCGCGTGCGGCTTGCCGAATAAGGATCGAAGGGCGGGCGTTCGTTTCCGGTGCGACGGCCCAGCACGTTGCGAAGCTGGAAGAAGATCACAACCGCCGCAATCAAAAAGAAAATCGTGCCGAAGTCGAAGAAACCCATATCTTCCGCCAATTCGATCCCTGTCCAGGCCGGACCACCAGAGCCCCTAGAATGGCGGCGGTCGCATAGCGTTCATTACCCAAAGCATATAGAACGGCGGGCGCAATCATTCAAATCAAAGCCAGCCATACCTATCTAAAGGTCCTAGTGCCAGCGGCGATTTCCCGCGAGGCCCGCAAAAGAAGAAAGCGACCGGTCTCAATTTGCGCATTTCGTTCATTCCCCTGTTCCTGCTCCTGCTGCCGCTTCTGGAGATCGCCGGCTTCGTCATCGTCGGCCGCGAAGTCGGCGCTTTGGCGACGATCGGGCTCGTCATCCTCTCCACCATTGCCGGCAGCCTCCTGCTTCGGCACCAGGGATTCGGCGTGATGGCGCGGGTGCGGACGGAAATGGATGCCGGGCGCGATCCAAGCCGCCAACTCGCGCATGGCGCGATGATCGTGCTGGCGGCACTCCTGCTCATCATTCCGGGCTTCATCACCGACATTATCGCCATCCTGCTGCTCCTGCCGCCGGTGCGCGATCTTGCCTGGCGCCTGCTCAAGAACCGCATCGTGATGGCGACCAGCTTCAGCAGCGGCTTTTCGGCCCGCCGCCGCGACAGGGTCATCGATCTCGATGACAGCGACTTTTCGCGCCAGGACGACTACAAGCGCGGGCCGGATCACAATTCCCCTTGGCGGCGGCTGAAAGACGACTAGCTCTCTTCAGGGTCCGCTCGAATAGCTGTCTCATGCGCGCCGTCGCCCCGAAACGGCTGCGCAGTTTCAGGCGGCGCGCAAAACTTGTCTTGTCCTGCCGAGCATGATAGCGAACCCCCGATTTCAATCCGGTCAGCAATGCTGCCCAGGCAAAAGGACAAAGGCTAATGGCCAGCAATGATGATGCCGCGGCAGGTGCCGCCAACGGCAACGGCAAACAGGAACAGCCCTCGCTCAACGTGCTTGCGCAATATGTGAAGGACCTGTCCTTCGAAAGCCCCGGCGCGCCGAATTCGCTGCGCGGCCGCGACAAGGCCCCGGGCATCGCCATCAATGTCAACGTCAACGCCAACCCGCTTTCGGACAAGCAGTTCGACGTCAATCTCACATTGAACGCCAAGGCCTCCTTCGACCAGGAAGTGCTGTTCAACGTCGAACTGGTCTATGGCGGCGTCTTCGCCATCAGCGGCTTCCCGCAGGAGCACATGCTGCCGATCCTGTTCATCGAATGCCCGCGGCTGCTCTTTCCCTTCGCGCGCCAGATCATCGCGGACGCCACCCGCAACGGCGGCTTCCCGCCGCTGATGCTCGACCCGATCGATTTCGCGCAGATGTTCCAGCAGCGCATCGCCGAGGACCAGGCCGCCAGCAAGGTCCAGGTGAGCTGAGGAGACTCACCACCCATCGTATCGAGAGCCCGGCTTCGCGCCGGGCTTTTTCTTGAGACGTCTGGATTAGCGACGGCATTCGTTAGGTCGTCATTCTGGGGGCGGAGCAAGGTGCGGAGCGACGCGCGCAGACCCCAGAATCCATGCCTGACTCTAAGGCGTTGCGGCGGTTACAGAATTTTGCGCCGTTGCACTCTGCGCAAGGGTCACGGCATGGATACTCGGGTCAAGCCCGAGTATGACGAACGGATGGGCGGTTCGGCTAATCGCGTCGGTTGCCGCAGGGAACGCCCCGGCTCAACCCGCAGACGCCACCTTCAGCCACAATGCCTTTTCGCCGAGCGTGCCGACCAGCCCGGCATGTGCCGCCCGATCCGCCTCGGTGAGGCGGGGCGGCAGCGCGATCGGCCTTGCGCCGATCGAGATGTCGATATCGGCGACTTCGCCGCTGCCGTTCATCTGCACGGCCACGGTTTCCAGCACCAGCGCCGCCTGCTTGCCGCCGATGAGCTCGATATAGACCTCGGCCAGCAATTCGGAGTCGAGAAGCGCTCCGTGCTTGGTGCGGCGGGTGTTGTCGATGCCGTAGCGGCGGCAAAGCGCATCCAGCGAATTCGGACCCATCGGATGCTTGCGGCGCGCGATCGCCAGCGTGTCGACGATGCGGCCGGGATCGATGGCCGGATGACCGAGCCGGCTGTATTCGAGGTTGAGGAAGCCAAGGTCGAACATGGCGTTGTGGGCGATCAGCTTGGCGCCGTCGGTGAAGGCCAGCCATTCCTCGGCGATTTCGGCGAAGGTCGGCTTGCCGGCCAGATCGGCCGCGCTGATGCCATGCACGGCCTGCGCCTCGGCGTGAATGGCGCGGCCTTGCGGATTGATGAACTTGTGGAAGGTGCGGCCGGTCGGGAAACGGTTGACCAGCTCGACGCCGCCGAGCTCGATGATGCGGTCGTCGCGCAAATCGAGGCCGGTGGTTTCGGTGTCGAAGATGATCTCACGCATTCGAATCAGTCCGCTCTAAAGAGCAGAATCACAAAACGGAACAAAATGGCAATGGGGACTGCTGATAGCGGCCGTCAGGAAGCGTTTTTGCCGGACTTATCCCCGGTCAATTCGCTGACGATGGCTGCCACCGCCGCACGTGCGGCATCAAAACCCTGGCCGGTGTCGACGATGAAATCCGCCTGACGGCGTTTCTCGGCGTCCGGCACCTGCTTGGCGAGGATGGAAGCGAATTTATCTTCGCTCATGCCGGGTCTGGCGAGCACGCGGGCGCGCTGGATCTCGGCCGGCGCGGTGACGACCACGACCTTGTCGACCCGGTTGTGGCCGCCGGTCTCGAACAGCAACGGGATGTCGAGCACCGCAATCGGCACCCCGGCCGCACGATGGCGGGCCAAAAAGGCGTCGGCGTCGGCCCGCACCAGCGGGTGGATGATCGCCTCCAGCTTTTTCATGGAGGCGGAATCGCCCAGCACTGTCTCGGCGAGCCTTGCACGATCCACCACGCCCGCTTTTGTCGTGCCGGGAAAGGCTCGTTCGACCAGGGGTGCTGCCTTGCCGGCATAGAGGCGATGCACGGTCTCGTCGGAATCATGCACCGGAACGCCGGCCTCGGCGAACATCTTTGCCGTGGTCGACTTGCCCATGCCGATCGATCCGGTGAGGCCGAGCACGATCATGTCAATGCGCTTCGATGTCGGCGACGATCATGCGCCGCAATTGCGGCGTCACCTCAGGTCGCTTGCCGAACCAGCGCTCGAAGCCGGGCACGGCCTGGTGCAGCAGCATGCCGAGGCCATCGACGGTCTTCAGGCCGCGCGCCCTGGCGGCAGCTAGCAGCGGTGTCTCCAGCGGCACATAGACGATGTCGGTGACGATGGCGTGGCCAGGCAGACCGGCCGGATCGGCGGCGAGGATCTCGTTGCCATGCATGCCGAGCGCGGTGGTGTTGACGAGCAGGCCAGCGTCGGAAAGCAATTCGCCGACCGCGCCGGCGCCATGCGCCGAAACCCCGGCGCCAAACCGGTCGGCGAGTTCCTCAGCCCTTGCCAGCGTACGGTTGACGATGCGGATGTCGTTGATACCCCGGTCCTTCAGCGCGTGGACGACGGCGCGGGAGGCGCCGCCCGCGCCCAGCGCCACGGCCGGACCATTCGCCGCCCAGCCGGGGGCATGTTCATCGAGATTGCCGGCAAAGCCGAGAGCGTCGGTATTGCCGCCCCACAGCACGCCGTCTTCCAGCCACAGCGTGTTGACCGCGCCGATGGCTTCGGCGGCCTCGTCGCGGCGCGCGACCAAGGCGAAGGCTGCTTCCTTGTGCGGGATGGTGACATTGCCGCCGCGATAGCCATTCTCGTCCAGCGATTTCAGGAATGCTGCGAAATCCTCCGGCCGAACGTCGATAGCCTGGTAGCTGCCGTCGATGCCGTATTCCTCCAGCCAGTGGCGGTGGATCTTCGGCGAGCGCGAATGCGCGATCGGGTGGCCGGTGACGAAGGCCCGCTTCTCAACCATCGATCGCTCCCAATGCGCGCAGCTCCTTCAGCACCGGCAACAGCGGCAGGCCGACGATGGTGAAATAGTCGCCCTCGATCTTCTCGAAGAGTTGGATGCCCTCGCCCTCGATCTGGTAGGCGCCGACACTCGCCAGCGCCTTGGCGCCGACGCGCGCCAGGTGGCGGCCGATGAAGGCGGGATCGAGCTTGCGCATGGTGAGGCTGGCGATGCCGACATGCCGCCACAGCACTTCGCCATCTCGGCAGAGGACGACGGCGCTGTTCAGCTGATGGGTCTTGCCCGACAAGGCCAGGAGATGCCTCCGCGCGCCTTCCATATCGGCCGGCTTGTGGAAGATTTCGTCGCCAAGCGACAGCGTCTGGTCGCAACCGAGCACCAGCGCGCCCGGCCGGCGCTCGCTGACCTCGGTCGCCTTGGCTTCGGCAAGGATCGAAGCGACATCTTCGGGAGAGACACCGCTGTCCTGCAAGGGCGCCTCGAGCGCGCGCTCGTCGACATCTGCCGGCACCGCCTCGATGTCGAGCCCGGCATTGATAAGCATTGCCTTGCGGAACGGGCTGCCCGAAGCGAGGACGATTTTGTCGGCCATACTGGTTCACCCAACGGTTGCGATCCGTCCAGCGCCCTTCATCCGTCTCGGCGCTATGCGCCGAGCCACCTTCTCTCAGGACGGAATGCTCACTGATATCGCCTGCCCTAGCGCGTCTTTCCCCGCAGGGCAACGATGGCCGCCGCGGTTTCCTCGATGGAGCGCCGGCTGACGTCGATCATCGGCCAGCCGTGCCTGGTGCAGAGCTGACGCGCATAGGCGAGCTCCTCGGCGATGGCGGCGCGGTCGACATAGTCGGTCGGCACGTAGTTGTTGCTGTTGCCGAGGATGCGGTTCTGGCGGACATGCGAGATGCGCTCGGCCGTGGCGAGGAGGCCGACGATCAGCGGCGTCCTGGCGTTAATCAGGCTTTCCGGCAGCGGCACGCCGAGCACGATCGGAATGTTGGCGGTCTTGATTCCGCGATTGGCGAGATAGATGCTGGTCGGCGTCTTGGAGGTGCGCGAGATGCCGATCAGCACGACATCGGCATCGTCCATGTTGGCCGGCAACTGGCCGTCGTCATGCTCCATGGTGAAGTTCAGCGCATCGATGCGGCGGAAATATTCGGCGTCGAGCACATGCTGGGCGCCGACGCGCCGGCCGGCCGGCGTGCCGAGATAGGACTGGAAGACGCTGAGCACGGGCTCCAGCACCGAAACGCAGGGCAGGCCCATGGCGGCGCAGCGCTCGTCGATGCTGCGCGCGAGCTTCTGGTCGACGACGGTGTAGAGAATGATGCCGGGCTCCTCCTCGATATCCTCGAACACCTTGGCGACCTGCTTTTCCGTGCGGATCAGCGGATAGATGTGCTCGATGGCGCGTGCGTCCTTGTATTGGGCGGAGGCGGCGCGGCCTGCCGCCAGCAGCGTCTCGCCGGTAGCGTCGGAAATCAGATGCAGATGGAAGAAGCTCTGGGGTTTGTTCACAAGAGTTGGTTCCAGACTGTGGGCAGATGTGGACAAGGTTGGACAGAAAGGTCGTGACGTCGAAGGCGACTGTATCAGATGCCACCTTGTCCACAATTCGCCCCGCTGTAGGCTTTGTCGGGGCGCTGGGGACAAAACCGGGGATCAACTTTTCTTGGCCGATATCATCCACAGCTCGAGGTCCGCAGCAGAAAAGCCAAGCCGCTGACTCGAAAGCCTGAATCCGGTTCGTCCCCAGATCCCTCCAAATTGAGAAAGCGGCTGCGCGACAATATGCTGACTGGCCTTTTCGAGCGGCAGGCGGGACAGGTCGCAACCACCACAACCAACAGACTCTTAGAATCAGAAGACTCTTTTAAAATAGATATTTGATTTAAGAGACCTGGAGAGGGCGAGCACTGGATGGCTGGGAAACGGATCATGCTGGACGTCCTCAAGGGCGAGACGGTTTCACCGCCGCCGCTCTGGATGATGCGTCAGGCAGGGCGTTATCTGCCGGAGTATCGCGAGACCCGGAAGCGGGCCGGTTCTTTCCTCGATCTCTGCTACGATCCGGATCTTGCCGTCGAGGTGACGCTGCAGCCGATCGAGCGCTTCGGCTTCGATGCTTCGATCCTGTTTTCCGATATCCTGGTTGTGCCCGATGCGCTGGGACGAGATGTCCGCTTCGAAGAGGGACACGGGCCGATCCTCAAGCCGATTGCGGCGGCCGAAATCGAGGCCCTGGACGGCCAAACGTTTCACGTGAATCTCGAACCGGTCTACGAAACGGTCCGCCGTCTGCGTGAGAAGCTTCCGGTGGAAACGACCTTGATCGGCTTCTGCGGCGCGCCGTGGACGGTGGCGACCTATATGATTGCCGGCCACGGCACGCCGGATCAGGGACCGGCCAGGCTTTTTGCCTATCGCGAGCCGGAGGCCCTTGCGCGGCTCCTGAAGATACTGGCCGATCATTCGGCCGCCTATCTCATCCGCCAGATCGAGGCCGGCGCCGATGTGGTGCAGATTTTCGACTCCTGGTCGGGTGTTCTCGATGAAGCGTCCTTTGAGGCGTTTTGCATCGAGCCCGTTGCGGAGATTGTCCGGCAAGTGAAGGCCGCGCGTCCGGATGTTCCGGTGATCGGGTTCCCCAAGGGCGCCGGCGAGCGCTATCGCGATTACAGGAAGAAGACCGGGATCACCGGGCTCGGTCTCGACTGGACCGTGCCGCTGTCGATGGCAAAGGAATTGCAAAGCGAAGGCGCGGTGCAGGGCAATCTCGATCCGCTTCGCCTGGTTGCCGGCGGCAGGGCGCTGGCCGACGGCGTCGACGCCATCCTTCGCACGCTGGGCAACGGGCCGCTGATCTTCAATCTCGGCCACGGCATCACGCCGGAAACGCCTGTGGCACATGTCGAGGCCATGGTGAAAATGGTGCGGAGCCATCGATGACAGAGACGACCAACGAGAACAGCGCCGGCCAGGCGATGAAGCGCATGTTGATCGGCATCGTTCTGCTGGTCGTCCTGACCGCCCTGCTCTTCCTTGTGGCGCCGGACAGCTTCTATCCCTGGGCGAAGGCAATCCATGTGATTGCCGTCATCGCCTGGATGGCCGGGATGCTCTATCTGCCTCGGCTTTTCGTCTATCATGTCGACGCCGAGAAAGGCTCCGTGCAGTCCGAGACCTTCAAGGTGATGGAGCGCCGGCTGCTGCGCGCCATCATCAACCCGGCGATGACCGTGACCTGGGTGTTCGGGCTTTGGCTCGCCTGGAAGGGCTTCGGTTTCCAGGGCGGCTGGCTGCACGCCAAGATCCTCGCCGTGCTGCTGCTTTCGGGTCTGCACGGCTATCTCGCCGGCGCGGTGAGAAAATTTGCCGAGGACAAGAACGAAAAGCCGGCGAGGCACTGGCGGATCGTCAATGAACTCCCCACATTGCTGATGATCGTCATCGTCATCCTGGTCATCGTGAAGCCGTTCTGAGGCTTCCCCACACCCGGCAAAAGGCGGCTTGCTCTTTCAGGCGACCGACGATAAAAGACGGGTCTTCCTTCCCGTCATGCGCCGCCCCTTTCTCGCTTTCGGCCGCGCCCGGCATTTGTCGCATCCAGCCGATTTTTTCTCCCCAAAGCCTACCCAGAGTCCATCTAATGCAAGAAATGAAACTCGCAGAGTTCAAGAATAAGAAGCCGCCGGAGCTGATCGCTTACGCCGAATCGCTCGAGGTGGAGAACGCCAGCGTCATGCGTAAGCAGGAGCTGATGTTCGCGATCCTGAAAAAGCTCGCCATCCAGGACGTCGAGATCATCGGCGAAGGCGTGGTCGAGGTACTGCAGGACGGTTTCGGCTTCCTGCGCTCGGCCAACGCCAATTACCTGCCGGGTCCCGACGATATCTATATTTCACCGTCGCAGATCAGGCGCTTTTCGCTGAAGACCGGCGATACGGTCGAAGGGCCGATCCGCAGCCCGAAAGAGGGCGAGCGTTATTTCGCGCTGCTCAAGGTCAACACCATCAATTTCGATGATCCGGAGAAGATCCGGCACAAGATCCACTTCGACAACCTGACGCCGCTCTACCCGACCTCGCGGCTGAAGATGGAGGTCGACAATCCCCCGACCAAAGACATCTCGCCGCGTGTGATCGACCTGGTGGCGCCGATCGGCAAGGGCCAGCGAGCGCTGATCAACGCTCAGCCGCGCACCGGTAAGACGGTGCTGTTGCAGAACATCGCGCACTCGATCACCGCCAACCATCCGGAATGCTACCTGATCGTTCTTCTGATCGACGAGCGTCCGGAGGAAGTCACCGACATGCAGCGCTCGGTCAAGGGCGAAGTCATTTCCTCGACCTTCGACGAACCGGCGGCGCGCCATGTGCAGGTCGCCGAAATGGTGATCGAGAAGGCCAAGCGCCTGGTCGAGCATGGGCGCGATGTCGTCATCCTGCTCGATTCCATCACCCGCCTGGGCCGCGCCTACAACACCGTGGTGCCGTCATCCGGCAAGGTGTTGACCGGCGGTGTCGACGCCAACGCGCTGCAGCGTCCGAAGCGCTTCTTCGGCGCCGCCCGCAACATTGAGGAAGGCGGGTCGCTCACGATCATCGCCACCGCGCTGATCGACACCGGCAGCCGCATGGACGAAGTCATCTTCGAAGAGTTCAAGGGAACCGGTAACTGTGAAATTCAGCTCGACCGCAAGGTGGCCGACAAGCGCATCTACCCGGCGATCGACATCCTCAAGTCCGGGACCCGCAAGGAGGACCTTCTGGTGCCGCGTTCGGATCTGCAGAAGATCTTCGTGCTGCGCCGGATCCTTGCGCCGATGGGAACGACCGATGCGATCGAATTCCTCATCGACAAGCTCAAGCAGACCAAGACCAACGCGGATTTCTTCGATTCGATGAATACCTGATCGGGCGCCGAGGGACCGGTCCTTTCTTCGGCATACAAGGCGGAGCAAGGAGCGAGGCGACGCTGCGCAGAACCCTAAGTCCATGCCGTTGTTTTTTGAGCTTTGCGGCGGTGCAGAATTCCGCACCGCCGCATTCGTCGGAAGCGCCGCGACATAGATCCTGGGTCAAGCCGAGGAGAAGAAGCTGTTTATTCCCGCCGCAACAGCTTCTCCAACTCGCCCGCATCCGTAACCGCCGGCAGGCATGTCTGTCCGCTGCAGAACCAGGCTCCCGGCTTGTCCGTCGGCGGCAGCACGCCGCCCGGCAAAAGCGGTTGATTCGCTTCCGTACCGATGGGCAGTACGAAATCGACCCGGCGTGGATCGGAACTTCGATTCGCCACCGGAACAAGGCTTGAGGAATCAAGCTTGTCTATGATGACGAGCTTCAGCGGTTCGAGTGCCAGGGCGCAGGCGTTGATGATGCCGGCCTGGCCGTGGGCTTGCTGCGCGGCGCGACCCATGGCGTGTTCGGCTGTCGTCCATGCCTTTGCCCAAAGATCGGGATCGCCGGTAAGGGAGGAGAGCCGGACCAGCGCCTCGACGATCTGGCCGGTGGCGGAGGGGATTGCCTCATCGACATCGCCGCGGATACGGATCGGCACATCGACGCTGTCGGACGCCGTCAGA
Source organism: Mesorhizobium sp. WSM3873 (assembly GCF_001672445.1). Taxonomy (NCBI): domain Bacteria; kingdom Pseudomonadati; phylum Pseudomonadota; class Alphaproteobacteria; order Hyphomicrobiales; family Phyllobacteriaceae; genus Mesorhizobium; species Mesorhizobium sp. WSM3873. Next base: position 18,900 of record NZ_LYTM01000006.1, read on the forward strand.
TAATAGCCGGTCTTTTCAGGATCCTGATGCCAGCGGTCGAGCCGATCGATGAACTGCCGGGCATGGTCCATATAGGCAGAACTGCCGGTTGCCTCGAACAGCGCGATCGCCGCGCTGGTCATGGCGGCATAGTCGCTCGACAGCGCCGGGAAAAGCTTCTTGTCGCCGAGCATCGAATGCGGCAGGCGGCCGTCCTTGCTGGCTTCGACGATGTGAGCGAAGGCCTTGACGGCGGCGTCCACCCAGTCGGCTCGTCCGAAGGAGCGGCCCGCTTCCGCGAGGGCCGCAATCATCAATCCGTTCCAATCGGTAAGCGCCTTGCCGTCGCGGCCGGGCCTGACGCGATTTTCTCTGGCAGCTAGCAATTTCGCCTTCAGTGATGCGAGCTGAGCGTCATCGCTGATCCCCTGGCGCTGCTGTGCGTCGCTCTGGCGGATGATGGGCTTGCCTTCCCAGCCATGCGGAGCGGCGAGCTCGAAATATTGGAAGAAGCGAGCGGAATCAGCACCGAGTGCGGCTTCAACCTCTTCCCCGCTCCAGGTGTAGAACAACCCCTCCTCGCCTTCGCTGTCGGCATCGAGGCTGGCAGCGAAGGCGCCCGCCTCGACGCGCATTTCCCGCAGCAGCCAGGCCACAGTTTCCTCGATTCGCTTCCGAAACAACTCATTGCCTGTTGCTGCAAAGGCCCAATTGCACATGCGGATGAGCTGGGCGTTGTCGTAAAGCATCTTCTCGAAATGCGGGACCAGCCATTCGGCATCGGTCGAGTAACGGCTGAGACCGCCGCCGACATGGTCGTAGATGCCGCCGGCGAGCATTTTTTCCAGGCTGATGAGCACGGCGTCGCGATGGTCGGTCTGGCCCTCGCGCAGCCAGGACAGCCACAGACTGTGCATGAAGGGCGCGTTGGGGAATTTCGGCGCGCCGCGCAAGCCGCCGCGATCGAGGTCGATCATGCCCTCGATGCGACCGGCGAGATCGGCAAGTGTTCCGCGGTCGAGCACCGCCTTTCCCTTCGCGCCGGCCAGCCGCTGCTCGACATGGGTGGTCAGCGCCTCGGCGCTTTGGCCAAGGCTCTCCTGCTGCTCGCGCCAGGCCTTGTCGACCGCCTCCAGCACCTGGACAAAGCCCGGCCGTCCATAGCGCGCCTCGCGCGGAAAATAGGTGCCGCCCCAGAAAGGCTTGCCATCGGGCGTGAGGAACATGGTCAGCGGCCAGCCGCCCTGCTCGCCCATGGCATGGAGTGCCGCCATGTAGATCTGGTCGATATCCGGGCGCTCCTGGCGATCGACCTTGATATTGACGAAGAGGCGGTTCATGACGGCGGCGACGGCATCGTTCTCGAAGCTTTCATGGGCCATGACATGGCACCAGTGGCAGGCGGCATAGCCGATGGACAGCAGGATCGGCCGTCCAAGCTCCTTCGCCTCGGCAAGGGCGGCCGGCGACCAGCCCCGCCAATGCACGGGATTGTCGCTGTGCTGCTGCAGATAGGGGCTGGCTTCTTCGGCAAGCAGGTTTCGCGCGGGCAAGGTCACGATGAGCGGCTCGGCTTGGTTGATAGGCAGGCAATTCCGGGAAAGCTGCGGCTGACGTCCGGAACGGCTCTTCAAAGAAGATACCTAGGGTGGTTCGGCAGGTCGGGCAAATGGCAACCTCGAAGGATTCCATCGTAGCGCTGTCGAGCGGTCGCCTGCCCGCCGGCATTGCCGTAATCCGCATCTCCGGTCCGAAGACTCGATTCGTGATCGAAACGATTGCCGGCGGTATTAAGGATCGCTTTGCCACGTTGCGCAAGCTGATGGCACCGGACGGTTCGGTCATCGATCACGGCCTTGTCGTGTTCTTTCCCGGACCTGGAAGCTTCACCGGCGAGGACGTTGGCGAGTTCCATGTTCACGGCAGCCGCGCCGTTGCGGCAAAAATGCTGGAAACGCTCACCGGCTTTGCGGGCGTCAGACATGCCGAGCCTGGCGAATTCACGCGGCGTGCCTTTCTCAACGGCAAGCTCAATCTGGTCGAGACCGAGGCGCTCGCGGACCTCGTCAATGCCGAGACGGAGGCGCAGCGGCGCTTTGCCGTGCGTAACGCCGAGGGCGCGCAGAGCGAGCTCTATTCGGGGTGGCGCCGGCGGCTGATCCATGCCCGGGCTATGATCGAGGCGGAAATCGACTTCGCCGACGAGGAGGATGTGCCGGGCTCGGTGTCGAAGGCGGTCTGGACCGATGTCGCGGCTATGGCCGACGAGATCGAACGCCACATTCAGGGGTTCAAGGCGGCCGAGATCATTCGCGATGGCTTCGAGGTCGTCATCCTCGGCGCGCCGAACGCCGGCAAGTCCAGTCTGTTCAACTCCCTGGCCCAACGCGAGGCGGCAATCGTCACCGACGAGCCGGGCACCACGCGCGACCTGCTGGAGGTGGTGCTGGACCTCCACGGGATGAGAGTTCGGGTCGTCGATACGGCAGGCCTGCGCGAGGCCGCCGGCAAGGTGGAGACGATCGGCATCGAACGAGCGCGTGCCAAGGCCGGTGGCGCGGACCTGGTTTTGCTGCTGGAGGACATGGTCGATCCACAGCCCGTCGGCGCGGTTCCGACAGGTGTTCCGCTCCTGAGGATCGGGACCAAAACCGATCTCATGGGAGCGCGTAGAGGGGCCTATGATTTGGCCATCTCTTCCAAGGAAGGTACCGGAATTTCGGAACTGCTGGACGAGATTTTGGGTCGCGCCGCTACCGCAGTCGGAGGGGCCGGTGATATCTTGCCGTCGAGGCTCCGCCATGTCGAGCTGCTGGAGGAGGCGAAGGATTTTCTCTTGGCGGCGCTGTCGGGGCAAAGCCTGGAGCTGCGCGCGGAAGAGTTGCGGGTGGCCACGGACCGGCTTGGGCGAATTACCGGCGCCGTCGATGTCGAAGATATGCTCGACGTCATCTTTTCCCAGTTCTGCATCGGCAAGTGATTCACGTACGCGGGGCGGCTGTGCGCTCCGGATGATTCACGTGAAACAACGGCAGGATGCGGCGGATGGTGTTTCACGTGAAACGAATCCGGGCTCAGATGCGTGGCGTGCTAGCCAAACGGCGCTGCCCCTCATTGCCTGCCTCGTAGAAGGCGAGGACGGGTGGCCACTAAAGCAACGGCGCTGATTCGCAGCGCTTGAGAAGTGAAAAATCGTCCGTGGGATAAGCGCCTTCCTTCCTTCGGGACGAGGTCGGACAGGCAGACCACTGGCACGCAGCCCAATCCCCAGCGATCACCTTCGCAACGGGGACTGCATCCTTGACAGCGGAGGCTGGCGGGGACATGTGTCAAAGCATCTCTGAAACGGATTCTTGCAATGACCAATCACTATGATGTGGTGGTGGTGGGCGGCGGCCATGCCGGATGCGAAGCGGCGGGCGCGGCTGCGCGCGTCGGCGCCAGGACGGCGCTGGTGACGCTGCGCTTCGAGACGATCGGCGTCATGTCCTGCAATCCGGCCATCGGCGGCCTCGGCAAGGGTCATCTCGTGCGCGAGATCGACGCCATGGACGGGTTGATGGGCCGCATTGCGGACGCTGCCGGCATCCAATTCCGCCTGCTGAACCGCCGCAAGGGCCCGGCGGTGCGTGGGCCGCGGACCCAGGCCGACCGCAAGCTCTATCGTCTTGCCATGCAGGCGGCGATCGGCGAGCAGGCCAATCTCGACGTGGTAGAAGGCGAAGTCCTGGACTTCGAGATCGAGAACGGTCGGGTTGCGGCCGTGCTGGTCTCCGGTGACAGGCGGCTCGCCTGCAGCGCCGTGGTGCTGACGACCGGTACATTCCTGCGAGGGCTGATCCATATCGGCGAGAAGAAGATCGTCGCCGGCCGGATGAACGAGCAGGCGAGCCATGGGCTCTCGGCGACGATGACGCGTGCCGGTTTCAAGCTCGGGCGGCTGAAGACCGGGACGCCCCCTCGCCTCGACGGCCGCACCATCGATTGGGCGTCGCTGGAAAGTCAGGCCGCGGACGATCACCCGGTGCCGTTCTCGCTGATGACAGACCGCATCGCGAACCCGCAGATCAAATGCGGTATTACTCGCACAACGCAGGCGACACATGAGTTGATTCGCCTCAATTTGAAGCGTTCGGCGATGTATTCCGGCTCGATCGAAGGCGTGGGGCCGCGCTATTGTCCATCTATCGAGGACAAGATCGTCAAGTTCGGCGATCGCGAGGGTCACCAGATCTTCCTCGAGCCGGAGGGCCTCGATGACGACACCGTCTATCCGAACGGCATCTCGACCTCGCTGCCGGAAGAGGTGCAACTCGACATGTTGAAAACGATCCCCGGGCTGAAACGGGCGACGATGCTGCAGCCGGGATACGCCATCGAGTATGACCACGTCGACCCGCGCGAGCTCAACCAGACGCTGGAGACGAAGCGCGTCGCCGGGCTGTTTTTGGCCGGGCAAATCAACGGCACCACGGGCTACGAAGAAGCCGGCGCGCAAGGCCTGCTTGCCGGCATCAACGCCGCGCGCACGGCATCTTCAAGCGAGCCGGTCGTGCTCAGCCGCACTGAAGCCTATATCGGCGTGATGATCGATGACCTCACCAGCCGCGGCATCGCCGAACCCTACCGCATGTTCACTTCGCGGGCGGAGTTCCGGCTTTCGCTGCGCGCCGACAATGCAGACGAGCGGCTGACGCCGCTGGCCGACCGCTTGGGGATCGTCTCCTCCGAGCGGATGCAACGTTTCGGCGCGATCAGTGTGGAGCTCGACGCTGCCCGCGCGCTGGCAAGGTCGATCGCCTTCACGCCGAATGAAGCCGCGCGGCATGGACTGGAGATCAACCGGGACGGCGTTCGGCGTTCCGCCTACGACCTTCTCGCCTATCCCGGCGTCGATATGGTCTGGTTGACGCGGATCGAGCCACGGTTTGGCGAACTCGACCCCAACACGGCAGAGCGGCTTGAGACCGAGGCGAAATATTCCGTCTATCTCGAGCGCCAACAGGCTGACGTGGCGCAGATCAGGCACGAGGAATCGCGGCTCATTCCGGAGACCATCGACTTCGCGGACGTGCCAGGCCTTTCCAATGAGCTGAAGCAGAAGATGAAGGCACGCCGGCCGCGCTCGATTGCCGACGCGCAGCGCATGGAAGGGATGACGCCAGCGGCACTGGCGATCATTGTCGCGCATGTTCGCAATGCCGAGCTGGCTGCACGAAGGTCGGTCGCGTGAGTGGCGATGCCTGGGCGGACCTGCAGAAGGCAGCGGGTCCGGTTTCACGTGAAACATTCGAGCGGCTGCAGGCCTTCGAGCGGCATTTTCAAAAATGGAGCCGCAGCATCAATCTGGCGGCGCCATCGACGTTAGACGACGTCTGGCGCCGCCACATCCTGGACAGCGCCCAGCTTGCGCGCATCGCGCCGACCGCACTGCGCTGGGTCGACCTCGGCTCGGGCGGTGGCTTTCCCGGATTGGTACTCGGTTTTCTGCTTGCAGAGCGGCCGGGCGCCACGATCGATCTGGTTGAAAGCAACCGCAAGAAGGCGTCGTTCCTGCAATCGGTCGTCGGCCAATTCGGCCTGCCGGCGCGCGTGCTGGCGCGACGCATCGATGATAGCTATCCACTTGTTTCTGCACCGGAAGTCGTTACCGCGCGGGCATTGACGGCGCTTCCGGACCTGCTCGATCTTGCCGCACCCTGGCTGACCAAGGGCGCGCGTTCGCTTTTTCACAAAGGCCGGGATTACCGGGCCGAAGTGGAAGAAAGCGCTCACCGCTGGACCTTCGATCTGGTAGAACATCCAAGCATGACAGACGCTCATGGCGTCATTCTGGAAATCACCGATCTGCACCCGGCGACCCCGCAATGAATCACTGGCATCGACCCATGAAAACTGGACCGCGTATCATCACCGTTGCCAACCAGAAGGGTGGCGTCGGCAAGACGACCACGGCGATCAATCTGGCGACGGCGCTGGCCGCAATCGGCGAGCGCGTGCTGATCGTCGACCTCGATCCGCAGGGCAATGCCAGCACCGGGCTCGGCATCGAACGCAAGGATCGCACCGTCTCGTCCTATGACGTGCTGACCGGCGAACTCGAGCTTGAGGCGGCCGCGGTGCCGACGGCGGTGCCGGGCTTGTCCATCGTGCCCTCAACCCTCGATCTGCTCGGCATCGAAATGGAGATCGCCTCGGCGCCAGACCGGGTGCTGCGCCTGCGCAATGCGCTGCGTGCGGCAGCCGCGCGCGCGGCACCGTTCGGTTATGTGCTGATCGACTGCCCGCCTTCGCTCAATCTTTTGACTTTGAATTCAATGGCGGCGGCCGATTCCGTTCTGGTGCCGCTGCAATGCGAGTTCTTCGCGCTGGAAGGCCTTAGCCAATTGCTCGAAACGGTCGAGCAGGTGCGCGGCACCATCAATCCGGACCTCACCATCCAAGGCATCGTGCTCACCATGTTCGATGGCCGCAACAACCTCGCCAACCAGGTGGTGCAGGATGTGCGCGCGCATATGGGCGACAAGGTCTACGAGACGATCATCCCGCGCAACGTGCGCGTTTCCGAGGCGCCTTCCTACGGCAAGCCGGCAATCCTTTACGATCTCAAATGTTCCGGCAGCCAGGCCTATCTGCAGCTTGCCTCGGAAGTGATCCGCCGCGAGCGCAAGCTGCGCGCCGCCTGAACGAGCGCAGGCCGAATTTCCCTAGCCGATTCGATTCCGAAACGATCTGGACAGAATGATGAGCGAAGACCAATCGAGAAAAAGACTGGGCCGCGGCCTGGCGGCGCTGATCGGCGAGATCGATCGTCCGGCAGCGCCCGAAAAGCCGAGCGCGGTCGCGGCGGATGGCAAGGTGCCGATCGAGTTCGTCAGTCCGAACCCGAAGAACCCGCGCCGGCATTTCGGCGACGCTGAACTCACCGACCTCGCCCAGTCGATCCGAGAGCATGGCGTGGTGCAGCCGGTGGTGGCGCGGCCTTCGCCGTTGCAGCCCGGCCGCTACGAGATCATCGCCGGCGAGCGGCGCTGGCGCGCCGCGCAGCGCGCGGGGCTGACCGAAATCCCGCTCATCGTGCGCGACGTCAACGACCGCACCGCGCTGGAGCTGGCGATCATCGAGAACGTGCAGCGCGCCGATCTCAACCCGGTCGAAGAAGCACAAGGCTATCAGCAGCTGATCGACGAGCATGGCTACACGCAGGCCGATCTCGGCCAGGTGATCGGCAAGAGCCGCAGCCATGTCGCCAACACGCTGAGGCTCCTGAAGCTGCCTGACGTCATCCGCGACATGCTGGTCGACGGCGCGTTGTCGGCCGGCCATGCCCGCACGCTGGTCACGGCCGGCGATCCGGCGGGGCTCGCCAAGCGGATCGTCGAGGAAGGGCTTTCGGTGCGCCAGGCCGAGGCGTTGGCGCAAATGCCCGCCGGACCGACACCGGCCAAAGTAAGGTCTGCGCCGAGCGCGCCGGAAAAGGATCCCGACACGCTGGCCTTGGAAAAGTTGATGACAGACACGATCGGCATGATCGTCTCGATCGAGCATAAAGCCAAGGGCGGCACGCTGCGGGTCGACTACCGGTCGCTGGATCAGCTCGACGAGTTGTGCCGGCGGCTGAAGGATGAGCGATAAGTTGCTGATTAGGTGGAATTAGCCGACTAATAAAGTTCTGGCTTAAGATTAGATCCAGGCTGATATATTGGTGATAGGCACACCAGGGCCGGCCGCTGCGCCGGCCTCTTCTTTTTTGCGGCGCCCGCGATAGGCGAAAGCCGAAGGCGCCGGCCAATCGCCTCACAAGGGGAGGTTGGCTGATCGCCTATCTCTGCGCCAATCTCGCGCTTTCCACCGCGATGCCGAGCAGCGCCTGACGGGCCAGCGCCTCCGACAGATCGGGCCGCTTGCGCGTCTGCAGCACAGCCGTCTGCAGCCGGTTCAGCGCGCGGCCGAGGGCTTCGCTGTTCCAGCGCTCGAGCGTCTTCTCCACCAGCTTGCGGCGCGAGAAGAAGACCGGTGGACGCGCTCCCGCCACGACCGAGGCGGCATTGCGGCCGCCGGATTCCATCTGGCCGCGCATTACCTGAATCGCCTGCAATTGCCGCATCGCCGAGGACAGCACCAGGAAAGGATGGCCGCCGGACGCACAATGCCGGGTGAAGGCAATGTCGAAGTCTCCGACCTTGCCGTCGAGCATCGCGTCGACCGCGCCGTCGAAGGAGGCGCCGGAGACATCGCCGGACAAGGCGTTGACGTCGTCGAGGTCGATCTCCTTCTTGCCATGGGCGTAGAGCACCAGCTTGTCGATCTCGCCGCGCGAGGCCAGACGGTCGCCGCCAAGATTGCGGCGCAGCGCCTGGCGGGCGTCGAGCGTCATCGACATGCCGGCCTTGCGCAGCTCGTCGTCGATCACCGTGTCGAGATCGCGGGCCTCGTCGGCATAGCAGGGCAAGGCGATGGCGTTGCCGGCTGCCTCGACGATGGCCCGCAGGCCAGTGCCCTTCTTCAGGTCGCCCGCCTCGATGAGGATGAGAGCATCCGGCGCCGGCTCCGCCGCCAGCGCCTTGATGTCGTCGGCCAGCGCCTTCTGGCCGCTGGCGTTGCGGACCCAAAGCAGCCGCCGGTCGGAAAACATGGGCACGGTGCGCGCCTCGTCGAGCAGACGGCCTTCGTCGCGGTCGACTTCCGCGCCATCCAGCTTGACCACTGAGAAAGGGTCGTCGAGCGGCAGCCCGGTCTTCAACGCGAAGGTCTTGGCCCGCTCGGCGACCAGGCCGCGATCGGGGCCGTAAAGCAGGACGATGGCCATGGCGGGGTCCGGCCGCGCCAGCCACGAATCGACCTCGTATCCCTTCTTCTGTGCCATGCGGGGTGAGTTAGCATGAGGCGGAGACGGAGTGAACGGAGAAGCGGCCGGCCTCTCTTCGTCAACCTCGGGCTTGACCCGAGGATCCATGCCGTGACTTTTGCCGGGGAGCGCCGGGGTGCAGAATATTCTCCAACCGCCGCAACGCGTCAACGTCGCGGCATGGATTCCAGGGTCTGCGCGCGTCGCTCCGCTCCTTGCTCCGCCCTGGAATGACGACCCTGAAGCAGAGTCTGTCACGCCCCTCTGCCCTGCCGAGCAACTCCCCAAGGGGGTGGAGATTAGCTGCGTCGGCCGGCGCGCATGCCTTGATTGTCTTTTGTGGCGGCAAACGCTCCGCAAACTTCCGCCAAATTGCGCGACGCTTGCAAACATCGACAAGAAATTTCGGCGCCATATCTGCATCTTGTCGGCCATGTGCCGCATCGGCTCGACGAGGCTGATGACCGGGAGGACGGCCGCCATCTCGCCCGATGAAATGGCGGCGCGGATGTGCAAGTATCGCACCGGCAACATTGGAGGACGAAGGTCATGGCCGATGCTGGAATGTTGCGCTTTCATGTCCCCGAGCCCGAGGTTCGGCCCGGCGGCACGCCCGACTTCTCGAATGTGACCATTCCCAAAGCGGGGTCGGTGCCGCGGCCGGAGGTCGATGTCGACCCGCGCACCATCCGCGACATGGCCTTCTCCATCATCCGCGTGCTTAACCGCGCCGGCGAAGCGGTCGGGCCATGGGCCGGGCTGCTCACCGACGAGGAGCTGCTCGAAGGCCTGCGCCATATGATGACGCTCAGGACCTTCGATGCGCGCATGCAGATGGCGCAGCGCCAAGGCAAGACCTCTTTCTACATGCAGCATCTGGGCGAAGAGGCGGTGAGCTGCGCCTTCCGCAAGGCACTCAAGCCTGGCGACATGAACTTCCCGACCTATCGGCAAGCCGGCCTGCTCATCGCCGACGGCTATCCGATGGTTGCGATGATGAACCAGATCTATTCCAACGAGGCCGATCCGCTGAAAGGCCGGCAGCTGCCGATCATGTACTCCTCGAAGGAGCACGGCTTCTTCTCGATCTCCGGCAATCTGGCGACGCAGTACATCCAGGCGGTCGGCTGGGCGATGGCCTCGGCGATCTCCAACGATTCCCGCATCGCCGCGGCCTGGATCGGCGACGGCTCGACCGCGGAGTCCGATTTCCATGCGGCGCTGGTCTTCGCCTCGACCTACAAGGCGCCGGTCGTGCTCAATGTCGTCAACAACCAGTGGGCCATCTCCACCTTCCAGGGCATTGCCCGCGGCGGCTCGGGCACTTTCGCCGCGCGCGGTCTCGGTTTCGGCATCCCGTCGCTGCGGGTCGACGGCAACGACTATCTCGCCGTCCATGCGGTAGCCAAATGGGCGATCGAGCGGGCGCGTCGCAATCTCGGGCCGACCCTGGTCGAATATGTCACCTATCGCGTCGGCGCGCATTCGAGCTCGGACGATCCGTCGGCCTACCGGCCGAAGGCGGAATCGGACGCCTGGCCGCTCGGCGACCCGATCATCCGGCTGAAGAACCATCTCATCCACAAGCAAGTCTGGACGGAACAGCGCCACATCCAGGCGGAAGCCGAGATCCTCGAAACCGTGATCGCGGCGCAGAAGGAAGCCGAAAGCCACGGCACGCTGCATGCCGGCGGCAAGCCGTCGACGCGCGACATGTTCGAAGGCGTCTATGCCGAGACGCCGCCGCATCTCAGGCGCCAACGCCAGCAGGCAGGGGTCTGATCGATGCCCAGACGCACCATGATCGAGGCGATCCGCGACGCCATGGATGTCTCGATGGCGCGCGACGAGCGCGTCATCGTCTATGGCGAGGATGTCGGCTTTTTCGGCGGCGTGTTCCGCTGCACGCAGGGCCTGCAGGCCAAATACGGCAAGAACCGCTGCTTCGATGCGCCGATCAGCGAATCCGGCATTGTCGGCTCGGCGATCGGCATGGCCGCCTATGGGCTGAGGCCCTGCGTCGAGGTGCAGTTCGCCGACTATGTCTATCCGGCTTACGACCAGATCGTCTCGGAGGCGGCGCGGCTGCGCTATCGCTCCAACAACGATTTCACCTGCCCGATCGTCGTCAGGATGCCGACCGGCGGTGGCATCTTCGGCGGCCAGACGCACAGCCAGAGCCCGGAAGCGCTGTTCACGCATGTCTCCGGCCTAAAGACAGTGGTGCCGTCCAATCCGCATGACGCCAAGGGGCTATTGATCGCCGCGATCGAGGATCCGGACCCGGTGATCTTCCTGGAACCGAAGCGGCTCTACAACGGCCCCTTCGACGGCCATCACGACAACCCTGTGACGCCTTGGTCGAAGCACGAGCTCGGCGAGGTGGCGGATGGCCATTACACCGTACCGCTCGGCAAGGCGGCGATCCGCCGGCAAGGCTCGGCGGTCACCGTGCTCGCCTACGGCACCATGGTCTATGTCGCGCAGGCCGCGGCCGCGGAAACCGGCATTGATGCCGAAATCATCGACCTCAGGACGCTCCTGCCGCTCGACCTCGACACGATCGTCGCCTCGGTGAAGAAGACCGGGCGCTGCGTCGTCGTGCATGAGGCGACGCTGACCTCCGGCTTCGGCGCCGAGCTCGCGGCGCTGGTGCAGGAGAATTGCTTCTACCATCTGGAGGCGCCGGTGGCGCGGGTCGCCGGCTGGGACACGCCCTATCCGCATGCGCAGGAGTGGGAGTATTTCCCCGGCCCCGCGCGGGTCGGGCGCGCGCTCGTCGAGACCATGGAAGCCTGAGGGAGGCCGGACGATGGGCGAATATGTCATCAAGCTTCCCGATGTCGGCGAAGGCGTCGCCGAGGCCGAGCTTGTCGAATGGCATGTCAAGATCGGCGACCTGGTGCGCGAGGATGCGGTGCTGGCGGCCGTCATGACCGACAAGGCGACGGTCGAGATCCCCTCGCCGGTCGATGGCGAGATCCTCTGGCTCGGCGCCGAGATCGGCGACACGGTGGCGATCGGCTCGCCGATCGTGCGGCTTAAAATAGCCGGCGAAGGGAATGTGAAAGCGGGCAGCGGTGCCAAGGCCGCGCCGAAGGCAGAAGCACCGGCCGACCCCGTGGAGGCAAAGCATCAACCGGTGTCGGAGGCCCCGAAAGCGGCGCCGAGGCCGGCCCAGGTCCCGGCTCAGCCTTCCGTCGCGGCACCGAAGGCTGGGCGCCTGGCGTCCGTCATCGGCGCGCCGCGCGCGGAAGGCGAAAAGCCGCTGGCTTCGCCCGCCGTCCGGCTGCGCGCCAAGGAAGCCGGCATCGATCTGCGCCAGGTTGCGGGCAGCGGCCCGGCCGGGCGCATCAGCCATGAGGACTTCGAGGCCTTCCTGGCGCGCGGCCCGCAGCTTGCGCGCGCGACCGGCCTTGCCCGCAAGGAGGGCGTCGAGGACATCAAGGTCGTCGGGCTGCGGCGCAAGATCGCCGAGAAGATGGCGCTGGCAAAGTCGCACATTCCCCATATCACCTATGTCGAGGAGGTCGACGTCACGGCGCTGGAAGAACTGCGCGCCGCGCTCAACAAAGAGAAGCGGCAAGACCGGCCGAAGCTGACGCTGCTGCCGTTCCTGATGCGGGCAATGGTCAAGGCGATCGCCGACCAGCCGAACCTCAACGCGCTGTTCGACGACGAGGCCGGCGTTATCCACCAGCACGCGGGCATCCATGTCGGCATCGCCGCCCAGACACCGACCGGGCTCGTCGTGCCGGTGGTCAAGCATGCCGAGGCCCGCGACCTCTGGGAAAGCGCGGCCGAGATCAACCGGCTTGCCGACGCGGCCAAGTCCGGCACGGCGACGCGCGATGAGCTTTCCGGCTCGACCATCACCATCACCTCGCTCGGGGCGATGGGCGGCGTGGCGACCACGCCGGTCATCAATTATCCGGAAGTGGCAATCGTCGGCGTCAACAAGATCATGGTGCGGCCGGTGTGGGACGGCACGCAGTTCATCCCGCGCAAGATGATGAACCTGTCGTCCAGCTTCGACCATCGCGTCATCGACGGCTGGGATGCCGCGGTGTTTGTGCAGCGGATCAAGACGTTGCTTGAGACGCCGGCGCTGATCTTCGTGGATTAGTCGTATGGATACGGACGACGTTGTCCCCTCGTCATCCTCGGGCTTGACCCGAGGATCCATGCCGCGACCTCGCCCGAAGGGCGCGGCGGACCAGAATTCTGGACCGTTGCAACGCCTTCACGTCACGGCATGGATCCTGGGGTCTACGCGCGTCGCTACGCTCCTTGCTCCGCCCCAGGATGACGAGATTCCAAGGATATCGGCCAATCGCCACGGTCTGCGTTCGCCAGGCCCTAACCCTCTGCCAAAATCCCCGTACTCAGCAACGAGAAGCCCATGAAAGAGATCTCCTGCAAGCTGCTCGTCATCGGCGCCGGTCCGGGCGGCTATGTCTGCGCCATCCGCGCCGGGCAACTCGGTATCGACACGGTGATCGTCGAGTTCGGCAAGCCGGGCGGCACCTGCCTCAATGTCGGCTGCATCCCGTCCAAGGCGCTCATTCACGCGGCGGAAGAGTTCGAGAAGATCGCGCACATGGCCGGCGGCAAGGGGCCGCTCGGCATCGCGGTCGCCCCGCCGACGCTCGACCTGACCAAGACGGTCGCATGGAAGGACGGCATCGTTAGCCGGCTGAACAGCGGCGTCGCTGGCCTGCTGAAGAAGGCCAAGGTCAAGACCGTGCAGGGCTGGGCGACGTTCCGTGACGGCAAGACCGTCGAGGTCGAGACCGAGACGGGAAGCCAGGTGATCCGCGCCGAGGCGGTGGTGATCGCAAGCGGCTCGGTGCCGGCCGAACTGCCGTTCCTGCCCTTCGGCGGCCCGGTCATCTCGTCGACCGAAGCGCTGGCGCTGAGCGAGGTGCCGGACAAGCTCGCCGTCGTCGGCGGCGGCTATATCGGGCTCGAGCTCGGCATGGCCTTCGCCAAGATGGGCGCCAAGGTCGCCGTGGTCGAAGCCCTGCCGCGCGTGCTTGCGCAATATGATGCCGAGCTGACGCGGCCGGTGCTGAAGCGGCTCGGCGAGCTCGGCATCGAGGTGATGCTGGGTGCCAAGGCCAAGGGGCTGTCGACCAAGGGCGATGCGCTGCTGGTCGAGACGGCAGATGGCAAGAACGCCAAGATCACCGCCGACAGGGTCCTGGTGACGGTGGGGCGCAAGCCGCTCACCGAGGGCTGGGGGCTGGAGCAGATCGACCTCGACATGGTCGGAAGATTCATCCGCATCGACGACCAGTGCCGCACCTCGATGCGGGGCATCTACGCTATCGGCGATGTCACCGGAGAGCCGATGCTGGCGCACCGGGCGATGGCGCAGGGCGAGATGGTGGCCGAGATCGTCGCCGGCCACAAACGAGGCTGGGACAAGCGCGCGATCCCGGCGATCTGCTTCACCGATCCCGAGCTGGTCACCGCCGGCCTGTCGCCGGACGAGGCGAAGGCGCTCGCCGGCGAGATCAAGATCGGACATTTTCCGTTCGCAGCCAACGGCCGCGCCATGACCAAGCAAGGCGAGGATGGGTTCGTGCGCATCGTCGCCCGCGCGGACAATCATCTGGTGCTGGGCATCCAGGCGGTCGGGCAGGGCGTTTCGGAACTGGCCGCGGCCTTTGGCTTGGCGCTCGAAATGGGCGCGCGGCTTGAAGACATCGCCGGCACCATTCATGCGCATCCGACCCAGGGCGAGGGCTTCCAGGAAGCGGCGCTGAAGGCGCTCGGGCACGCGCTGCATGTTTAGAGGGAGCGTGATCTCCCCTCTTGAGGGGGAGATGGCCGACAGGCCAGAGGGGGTCGCCGCGCGTGAAGCGCCGACTTCCCTCTTTGGCTTTTACATGCGCTGCACTGGCTGAGAGGACCCCCTCTGTCGCCTTCGGCGACGTCTCCCCCTCAAGGGGGGAGATCACACAGCTCAGCCCGCCAGGCGGCTCGCCGTCTCGTGCTGGGCGTAGGCTCGGCCGAAGCGATTGGCCAGAAATGCGTCGAGCGCGATGTCTTCCTGCCGGACGAAACCTTTCGCCGGCAGCGTGCCGTCGGCCAGCATGTCGAGCACGGCGCAGATGCCGGAGGCGGTGGTGATCTGGATGGCGCTGCGAACGACGTTGCCGACGCGGTGCGAATAGATCTTGTTGGCGTAGGTCTCCTGCAGCAGGCGGCCATTGCGGCGGCCCGAGACGGTGACGAAGACGATGACGACATCCTGCAGCGTCGCCGGCAGGGCGCTCTCGAAAATGTCCTTCAGCACGTCGCGGCGGTGGCGCAGCCCGAGGTCGTTGAGCAGCGCCTTCATGATCGCGGCATGGCCGGGATAGCGGATGGTGCGGTAGTTCAGGGTCCGCACCTTGCCCTTCAGCGTCTCGGCCAGAGTGCCGAGACCGCCGGAGGTATTGAAAGCCTCATAAGTGACGCCGTCGAGCGAGAATTCCTCGCGCTCCTCCAGCGGCGGCACCTCGACCAGCTCGCCCTCGACGATCGCCTCGCAAGGCTCGCAATATTCGTTGATGACGCCGTCGGTGCTCCAGGTGAGATTGTAGTTCAACGCATTCGACGGATATTGCGGCAGCGCGCCGACGCGCATGCGCACGCTTTCGAGCGTGTCGAAGCGGCTGGCCAGATCGTTGGCGACGATCGAGATGAAGCCCGGCGCCAGGCCGCATTGCGGGATGAAGGCGCTCTTGCCTTCACGGGCCAGTTCCTTGACCCGGCGGGTGCTGGCGACGTCCTCGGTGAGGTCGAGATAATGCACGCCCGCCTTCGCCGCAGCCTCCGCGATGCGGGTGGTGAGGTGGAAGGGCGCGGCGCTCAGCACAGCGAATTTGCCGGCAAGCGCTGCCTCAAGCGCTCCGGGCAGGGCGATGTCGAGTTCCTTGCTCTCGACGCCGGCCGGCAATTCGGCTGCGGCGAGCTGGGCCGCCGAACGGTCGACCACCGTGACGCGGTAGTCGCCCGTGGTGGTAAGCATTTCAGCGATGGTCGAGCCGATCTTGCCGGCACCGACGACAACAATGTTTTTCATGACGATACCCCTGCCAGTTCGAGTTGGCAGGAATCATCGCAGCTTGCCTGTCGAAAGGAAGCTCGGAATCTGGCAAAGTGAAGCTGAACATAGTGCAATTTGCCGAAGGGTTTCGTCGAAATGATCAGTGAAGCTGAACAGGCCCTGCTGACGCTGCTGCGCGCCAACGCGCGCGCCTCCACCGCCGAGCTGGCGAGAAAGCTCGGCGTGTCGCGCACCACGGTGCAGAGCCGGATCGAGCGGCTGGAGCAGCGCGGCATCATCGCAGGCTACGGCGTCAGGCTGTCGCCCGACTATGAGCAGGGTCTGGTCAAGGCGCATGTGCTGCTCACCGTCACGCCGAAACTCGCCGACAAGGTGGTGCGTAGCCTGGAGGCAATGCCGCCGGTCCGGACGGTGCATTCGGTGAGCGGCAATTTCGACATGATCGTCATCGTCGACGCGCCGTCGATCCGGGATCTCGACGCGCTGCTCGACCAGATCGGGGCAATGGAGGGAGTGGAGCGGACGTCGTCGTCGATTATTTTGTCGACGCGGGTTGATCGCTGAGGGCAGCGAAACTGGTGATCTCCCCCCAAGCGGGGGAGATGGCCGGCAGGCCAGAGGAGGTCGCCTCGCGGAGCGCCAACTCCATCTGCCGCAGCAGGCCGAGCCCAGTCGGACCGACCCCCTCTGGCGCTACGCCCTCCGTCTCTCCGGCCCGTTGTCCAGCCACTCCAGATCGTCCGGCGACAGCGCAATATCCAGCGCCTTGAGGCTGTCCTCCAGCTCATCCAGCGTGCGCGGGCCGATCAGGGGAACGGACGGGAAGGGCTGCGCCAGGACATAGGCGAGCGCGACATGGATCGGGCTTTTGCCGAGCCTGCTTGCAAGTTCGATGGCGCGGTCGCGGCGGCCGAAGTTCTTTTCCGAGTACCAGACCCGCACCAGCTCTTCATTGTCGGTGCGGTCGCGACCAGCGCGGTCGGTGAAGAAGCCGCGGCCCTGGCTCGACCAGGCGAAGTTGGGCATCTGCCGCGCCGTCAGCCAAGCTTTCCAATCGTCGGTGGAAGAGGTGATGCAGCCGGCCCAGATCGGCTCCAGCATCTCGGCCAGCGAAAAATTGTTGGAAAGCGCGCCGGGCTTCTGCTTGCCGGTGCGTTCGGCATAGGCGATCGCCGCGTCCATACGCTCCATCGTCCAGTTGGAGCCGCCGAACAGGCCGCGGATGCGGCCGGCCTTGACCTCGCGGTCCATGGCATCGACGAACTCGCCGACCGGCACGTCCGGATTGTCGCGATGCATGAAATAAATGTCGACATGGTCGGTCTGCAGCCGGTCGAGCGACTGGGCAAGCTGCTTGCCGATCACGTCGGGGTAGCAGAGCGGCGTGTGCGCGCCCTTGGCGATGATGACCGACTGCTGGCGCACGCCGCGATTGCTCAGCCATTGCCCAAGCAGCGTCTCGGTGTAGCCGGCGCCATAGACGAAGCCGGTGTCGAACAGGTTGCCGCCAGCTTCGAAATAAGCGTCGAGCAGGATCGAGCCCGAGGAGAAGGTGCGGAAATCCTCGAAGCCGAGCGCCAGGCGCGAGACGGGCTTCGATAGGCCCGGGATCGCGCGTTTGCCGATGGCTGTGCCGTTGGGGCCGAGCGGCCGGCCGGAGACGGTGTTGACGCGCTTAGCCGGCTTTTCGATCTCGTATTCCAGCCCAACGGCGGCGCGCCATTTGTCGAGAACGCGCAACGTGCCCAGGCTGTCGGCCCAGCCCATGCCCGGCCAGGCGAATTCGTGGCGGCCGGCCAGGATCGCCTCGCCGGCGGCGTCAACCTCGAAGGAATAGAGGTGGCGGGTCTCGTTGACACTGATCACCTCGCGCGTGCCGCCGGACCGGATCAGTTCGATCCGGCCCGGTCCGACATCGCGGTTGCCACCGGCGAACCAGAAGTCGGGCACCTCGATTTGGCCGTTGGTGCCGAAAATGCGCAGGACATTGTCCTGGTTGAGCGAGATGCTGCACGAGACCTCGGCGACGATGCCGCCGGGGAAATGGAGCAGCGCCGAGGCCCATTCATCGACGCCGGACTGGCCGAGATGGGCCGCACCGACGACCTTGTCCGGCTCGAGGAAAGGTTTTCCCGCCGCGGCGCCGGCAATCAGCCGCGCCATCGAGACCGGATAGCCGCCGACGTCGAGGATGCCGCCGCCGGCCAGCTCGTTGGCGTAGAGCCGGTGCTCGGGCATGAAGCCCGGCATGGCGAAGCCGAAGCACGACTTGATCATGCGGACCTCGCCGATGGCGCCCGATTTGATCAGCTCGACCAGCTGCAGCGTCTGCGGATGCAGCCGGTACATGAAAGCTTCGCCCAGGAAGGTGCCCGCTTTTCGCGCCGCATGCATCATGGCGTCGGCCTCGAAGGCGGTGAGCGCCAGCGGCTTTTCGCACAGCACATGCTTGCCGGCCTCTGCCGCCTTGATCGCCCATTCGGCATGGCCAGGATGCGGGATCGAAATATAGACCGCATCGACGTCCTCGTCGGCAAGCAGCGCGTCATAGCCATCGAGGATGCGCGCGCCCGGAAACGTCTCGGCAAGACCCGGCTTGCCGGGGTCGCGGGCGCCGAGCGCGACCAGTTCGCCGGTGCGCGACTGCGCCAGGCCGCCGGCAAAGGATTTGGCGATGCTGCCGGGTCCGAGAATGCCCCAGCGAATTTTTCCCAAAGTCATGTCGAATTCTCCATGCGGTCGCCGCCACGCCTTCGCGATCGGGCAGAAAGGAAAGTCAGCGAATCCTGGCGCCTGTCTTGTCGAAGAGCAGCGAGCGCTCGGCCTTGATCGAGACGGTGAAGTGGTCGCTGCCGGCGCGCTGGCGCCTGGCCTCGCGCTCGATGATCAGCTCCTCCGGCCCGGCATCGGCGTAGACATAGCTGACCGAGCCCAGATGCTCGGCGACGTCGGCCTTCACCGGAATGTCGCAGTCGCCCTCGCCGGCCTCGAAGAAATGCTCCGGCCTGACGCCGAGCACGACTTCCGCGCCGGGCGCCGGCAAGGGGCCGCAGAGCGGCTTGCGCAGCCTGGCGCCGCCATGATTGACGAGCTCGATGGTCGCGGCGCTGTTGGACAAATCGACGACCTTCGCCGCGATGAAATTCATTTTCGGGGAACCGATGAAGCCGGCGACGAAACGGTTGGCCGGATCGTCGTAAAGGTCGAGCGGGGCGCCGATCTGCTCGACATTGCCGGCCTTGAGCACGACGATGCGGTCGGCGAGCGTCATCGCCTCGGTCTGGTCGTGCGTCACATAGATCATGGTGACACCGAGCTCCTTGTGCAGGCGCGAGATCTCGACACGCATCTGCACCCGCAGCTCGGCGTCGAGATTCGAAAGCGGCTCGTCGAACAGGAACACCTGCGGCTCGCGCACGATGGCGCGGCCGATGGCGACGCGCTGGCGCTGGCCGCCGGACAATTGCTTCGGCCGGCGCTGCATCAGCTCGTCTATGCAAAGGATTTCGGCGGCGCGCTTGACCCGCCGTTCGGTGTCGGCCTTCGGATTGCCGTTCATGCGCAGGCCGAAGCTTAGATTCTGCTCCACCGTCATGTGCGGATAGAGCGCGTAAGACTGGAACACCATGGCGATGCCGCGGTCGGCCGGCTCGACATCGTTCACCACCTTGCCGCCGATGGCGATCTCGCCGCCGCTGATGTCCTCCAGTCCGGCGACCATGCGAAGAAGCGTGGACTTGCCGCATCCCGACGGGCCGACGAAGACGACGAACTCGCCATCGGCAATGTCGATATTGGCGCCATGGACGACCTCGAAGGTGCCGAAACGCTTGACGACATTGGTGAGGGTGACGGCCGCCATCTCGTTCCTATCCTATTTGACCGCGCCGGCGGCGATGCCGGCGATGAAATGGCGCTGCAGCAGCACGAAGACGATCAGCATCGGCACGGTCAGCATGACGGCGCCGGCCATGATGCCGCCCCAGGACACTTTGGTCAGGCCGATCAGGGTGCCGAGCGCCACCGGCGCCGTCATCGCGCCGGGCTGGCTGTTGATCAAAAGCGGCCAGAGATAGTTATTCCACGAGGCGAGGAAGAGAATGATGGCGAGGGCCGCCAGCATCGGCCGCGCCAAAGGCAGCGCCACGAACAGAAAGATGCGCCATTCCTTCACGCCTTCGACCCTCGCCACGTCGAACAGCTCGGCCGGCATCATCGAAAAGGCCTGGCGCATGAAGAGCACGCCGAGCGAATTGAACAGCGGCGGCACGATCAGCGCGATCCAGGTGTTGGCGAGCTGGAAGTCGCGCGCCACCATGATGAATTGCGGGATCAGCACCACGGCGTAGGGAAGCGTGATGGTGCCGAAGATGATCGCCACCACCACGCCCTTGCCGAGGAAGTCGTAGCGCGCCAGCGCCCAGCCCGCCATCGAGGTGAGCAGCACCGAAAGAAACGTGTAGGTCACCGCCACCGAGACCGAGATGCCGATCGCGCCGACGAAATTGGTGTCGCGCTGCAGATTGTTGAAATTGTCGAGGAAGCTGTCATGCGGCAGAATCTCGATGCCGGGGCTGAAGATGCCGTTGTCGGGCATGGTGGAGAACACCACCATCATCCACAGCGGGAACAGCCAGATCAGCGCCAGCGGCGTCAGGACGAGATGCAGCAGGATGCTGCGTCCGAGTCGCCTTTGCGAGCGCGAGGTCATTTCGGCTCCCTCGTCAGCCAGAGCTGAACCAGCGTGATGGCGATGGCGAGGCCCGCCATGGTGTAGGCGATGGCCGAGGCATAGCCGAAATTGAGCGAGCGGAAGCCCTGGCGGTAAAGCAGAAGGCCAAGAGTTTCGGTGCCGCCGCCCGGCCCGCCGCGTTCGGTGATCAGGAAGGGTTCGGTGAAGAGCTGCATCGTGCCGATGATCGACAGCACGGCGCAAAAGACGATGACCGGCTTCAGCAGCGGCAGGGTGATGTAGAAGAACTGCTTCAGCTTGCTGACGCGGTCGAGCGTCGCCGCCTCGTAGACGTCATCGGGAATGGATTGCAGGCCGGCAAGAATGATGATGGCGTTATAGCCGGCCCAGCGCCAGGTCACCGCGATCATGATCAGCGCCATGGCCGGCGTGACGTTGGAGAACCAGTCGATCTTCTCCAGGCCGACGCTGTTCAACAGCTTGTTGACGATGCCGAAATCGAGGCTGAACATCAGCCGGAACACCGCCGAATAGGCGACCTCGCCGACCACGACCGGGGCGAAGAACGCAAACCGATAGAGGCCGCGCGCCTTGAGCAGCGGCGAATTCAAAAGCACCGCCATCACGACCGCCAGCGAGATCATCACCGGCACCTGGATGACGAGAATCAGCAGCGTGTTCTTCAGCGCGTTGAAAAAGGCGGGGTCGCCGATCAGGCGGCCCCAGTTGAAGGCCGGCGCGAAGCGCCACGGCACGGTGCGGGTTGCCTGGAAGGAGATCAGGAAGGAGCTGATGATCGGCCAGATCCAGAAGATGGCGAAGATCAGGAGATAAGGCGTGAGGAAGCGATACGCGGTGGCGTTGCGGTAGCGCATCGTGTTCCTCCTCCTTCCAGTTTCGGGTCGCGCCTTCCTAGCGGGCGCGGTGTTGATCATGTGTGTTGAATTGCTGGAGCAGTGCCAATGGTCGATGCAGGCGCTGCCCTGTCTTGCCTTCTCCCCTGTGGGAGAAGGTGGCCGCGAAGCGGCCGGATGAGGGGTGTTCCAGCTTGGCGACGACGGGGATCCGTCCAACACCCCTCATCCGTCTTGGCGCTACGCGCCAATCCACCTTCTCCCACAAGGGGAGAAGGAAAAGCGACGCTCACTTGACCGGCAGGCCCGTCGCAGAGGCGATCTGGCTGGCGGCGTCGTCGAGCGCGGCCTTGGCATCGGGATAGCCGCCGGCAAGATACTTGGTCTGCACGGCTCGCACGATGATCTCAGCATCGCTCTGGAACTGCGTGCCGCGGCTCGGCACGACCTTCGGCAGCGTGGCGAGGATATCCTTCCAGACCGCCTGGCCGCCCCAATAGGGCTGGCCCTGCGCGACGTAAGGATCGTCGAGCGCGGAAATCAGCGACGGCACCAGGCCGAAATCCTTCAGCATGGTGATCTGGCCTTCATTGGTCTCCAGCGTGTATTTCAGGTAGGCATAGGCCGCTTCCTTGTTCTTGCTGGCCGAGGTGATGGCCAAAGAGGAGCCGCCGAGATTGGCGGCGCGCGGGCCGTCGGCGGTCAGGCTCGGCATCAGGTAGACGCCCCATTTGCCGCTTTCCTTCGGCGATTCGGTGCGTATCGTGCCCTCATACCAGCCGCCATAGACCTGGGTGGCGACCGTGCCGGCGGTGTTGTTGGTGATCTTGGTCGACCAGTCGGCCGACGAAACGATGCCGGCGTCCTTCATTTCCTTGACCTTGGTCATGGCGTCGACGCATTTCGGCTGGTTGACCGTGATCGACTGGCCGTCCTCGGCGAAATAGGCGCATCCCTGCTCGTTGGAGATCATGCGGAAGAATTCGGTATCGCCGTTGAAGTCGGCGTTGGTCATTATGACGCCGGGGTTGGCGGCCTGGATCTTCTTGCCGGCGGCGATGAAATCATCCCAGGTCTTGATCGATGCGGGGTCGACACCGGCCTTCTCGTAGAAGTCGCGGCGGTAGAAGACGGCGACCGGGCCGGAATCCCAGGGCATGGCATAGGCCTTGTCGCCGACTTCGAGCTCAGTGCGCTTGAAATCGGGGAATTTCTTCTGGTCTTCCGCGCTGTAGCCCAGCGTGTGCAGGTCGACGAAGCAGTCCGGGAACTGGCTCCAATAGTTCTCGGCCTCGCCGTTCTCGATCGAGACGATGTCGGGCAGGCCGACGCCACCGGCGGCGCAGCCGGCGATCGACTTGTCATAGGTCGGCTGGTTGCCGAGGTCCTGAACGGTGACCTTGATGTCGGGGTACTTCTTGTTGAAGCCCTCGACGGTGGCCTTCAGCGACGAAGCGGCGATGTTCCAGCTCCAGATCGTGAGTTCGCCGGATTGCGCCAAAGCGGGGCCGGAGCCCAGGGCAAGCAAAAGCGCGGCGCAGGTCAGTGTGGTGCGCATTGAAATCCTCCCATTTCGTTTGCTCTCTCACCGTGAGCCTGGCTAGATTATGCGGCGCGGAAGGCTTGTCCCCGACAAAGGGAATAAGAAATTGGCGGAAAGTAAGATGCCGGAGCGTCCGTTCTACCAGCCAGGCGCGAGCAGCGTCGAAGGCCTGCCGCTGGCCTTGCAGATGTTCCACAACCAGCCGTTGGTGATGCTGAAGCCGCATTGGCACGCCCAGGTCGAGGTCAACTTCATCGTGCGCGGTAGCGTGCATTACCGCATGGCCGAGCATGAGATCGCGCTCTCTGCCGGCGACATGTGCCTGTTCTGGGGCGGGCTGCCGCACCAGATGGATGATCTCACCGATGACGCCATCTATGCCGGCGCGCATCTGCCGCTGGTGCATTTCTTCAGGCTGCATCTGCCGGCCGATGTCCGGCATCGGCTGATGGCGGGCGCGACGCTGGTGACGAATGCCACCGACCAGTCCGACAACGACAATTTCAAGCGCTGGAACGAGTATGCGCGCTCGGGCGATGCGGCCAAGGCCGAACACGCCGTCAACGAGCTGCTCTTGCGGTTGGAGCGGGTGCGCTTCGAGCCGTACCGGCTGGTGCCGGCAACCGCGTCCGGCCACGGGGCCGGCAGCGCCTTCGACCAGCAGTCCTCGCGCAATGTCGGGCGCATGTGCGATTTCATCGCCGAGAATTTCCTCTACGACATCGACTGCGTGAACATCGCGGCGGCGGCCGACATCCATCCGAAATACGCCATGAGCCTGTTCAAGAAATCGACCGGCATGACGCTCAACGAATATGTCAATCTGCTGCGGCTGAGCTACGCGCAGGCGCTTTTGATGCATGAGGGCGCCAATGTGCTGAAGGTCGCCATGGACTCGGGCTTCGGCTCGCTCAGCGCCTTCAACAAGTCGTTCCGCAAGCTTGCCGGCATGTCGCCCTCCGACTTCCGCAGGGCGGGCGTGCGCTGAACCCACCCGTCAGGCGGCGGGCTCCGTCACCGCAGGGAAGTCGACGATGACGGCGAGCCCTGGATGATTGTCCTCCAGCGTGATCGACGCGCCATGCAGGTCGGCGACCGCCTTGACGAGGCTCAAGCCGAGGCCGCTGCCCGGCGTCGTGCGGCTGGAATCCAGCCGGTAGAGCCGCTGAAAGACCTTTTCGCGCTCGCCGGGTGGAATGCCGGGCCCATCGTCGCGGACATGGACGAGGACGCGCTCGCCCTGCCTTGTCACCGACAGCTCGATCGCCGTGCCCGGCGGACAGTGCCTGAGCGCGTTCTCGACCAGGTTGGCGAGCATCTGCATCAGCAGGTCGCGGTCGCCGTGAATGTACCATTTCGTCTCCGGAACGAGCGTCGTCGACAACGATTTTCCGTCGTCCTCGGCGACGTCGGCATAGACCTCGCCGATGGTGTCGACGACACTGCCGACGTCGAGATCGACGAAGCGCGCCTTGCGCGCGCCGGCCTCAATCTGGGCGATGCGCAGCAGCGCATTGAAGGTGTCGTTGATCTGCCGGCTTTCGCTGCGCGCGTCGGCCAGCTCGGCCGAAACGGTCTCGCCGGAGGCGGTCTTGTCGGCAGCCTGCTCCAGGATCATCTGCAGGCGGTTGAGCGGCGTCTTCAGGTCGTGCGCGATGTTGGCGCTCACCTCCCGCATGCCGTCGACCAGGGCCGACAAGCGGTCGAGCGCTGCGTTCACCTGGATGGACACGGCGTCGATGTCGTCGCCATTGCCGGTCAACGGGATGCGCGCGTCGAGCCGTCCGTGCGAGACGTCGACCATGGTGGCGGCAATGCCGTCGAGCCGCCGCTGGACGCGCGAGGCGAGCAGGGCGCCGCCGGCAATGGCGAGCCCGGTGATGAACAGCGTGCCCCAGCCGAAGCTCATCAGCACGATGGTCTTCAGCTCGTCCGTCTCGGCAAGCGAGAAGGCGACCGTCAGATTGTTGCCGCCGACCTCGCCGGTATAGGCGCGGTACATCGTGTCGGGCGGCACACCCGGCAATCTGGCGGCGAACATCGAGAAACCGTCGGGCAGGCCGGAGGCGGTGAAATTGCCTGCCAGACGGTTGCCGGCGGGGTCGGTCAGCGAGAAAAGCTGGTCCTTGTCGGGGCTGAGGTCGGCGTTGTTGTTGACCGAGGTGACAAGATCTTCCTTGTCGTTGGCGGCATAGGTCAGGGCAACGACCGAATAGGTCTCCTTGATGGACTTATCGAGACGTCTCGCCAGATCGGCGCTCATCAGCTGGTAGACGACCGCCCCGGACAGGATGAAGGCGAGCACGAACAGGAAGGCAAAGGTCAGTGCCAGGCGGAACGGCGTGCTGCGCAGCAGGCTTGGGCGTGCGTCCTTCATCGTTTCAGGCGGGGTTCGGCCAGAACAGCCATAGCAGGGCCAGGGCCGCCACGATCCAGACGGCAATCATGAAGATCAGACCGGCCAGGCTGACCGGCCTGGTGCTGCGCGTGGCGGTGTCGCGGAATTCCCGCATGAGCCCGGCCGGAACCAGCTTTACCGCAAGCAGGATGCCGAGCGGAACGATCACAAGATCGTCCAGATAGCCGATGATCGGAATGAAATCCGGAATGAGGTCGACGGGGCTCAGCGCATAGGCCGCGACCGCGCCGGCCACGACCTTCGCGTACCACGGGACGCGTGGATCGCGGGCGGCAAGCCAGAGCGCCACGACGTCGCGCTTCATGCGAAGCGCCCATTGCCTTGCGGAGTCCAGCATCGCCATGTCGCCTATATACGGAGAGCCGGCTGGAGGCGCGAGATGCGATCAGGCATGGATCGTCAACCCTGCGCGTGCAGGCTGTAGCCGGTGTTGCGCACGGTATGGATGAGCGGCACGTCGAACGGCCTGTCGACCTTGGCCCTGAGCCGGCTGATATGGGTCTCGACGACGCTGGTCTTGGGGTCGAAATGGAAGTCCCAGACGCGCTCCAGAAGCATGGTGCGGGTAATCACCCGGCCCTCGCCGCGCATCAGCACTTCGAGCAGGCTGAACTCCCGGGGCTGCAGGTCTATGGTCCTGCCCTGCCTGGTCACGCGCCGCATGATCAGGTCCATTTCGAGGTCGGCGACGCGAAGGCTGGTCTTCTGCTCCTGCGCCGCCGGCCTCCGGCCGAGCGCGTTGATGCGGGCAAGCAGTTCGGAAAAGGCGAAGGGCTTGACCAGATAGTCGTCGCCGCCGGCCTCCAGCCCTTCCACCCGGTCGTCGACGCCGCCGATCGAGGTCAGGAATATGGCCGGCGTCTTGATGCCCGCCGCTCGCACCGCCTTGATCATCGACAGGCCGTCGAGACCGGGAACCATACGGTCGGCCACGATGACGTCATAGGCATTGCGGGTTGCCGCGGCGAGCGCTTCATGGCCATTGCGCAGGAGATCGCAGGCGTGCCCGGCCTCGCTCAGTCCCCTGACGATGTAGTCGGCAGTCCTTGGGTCATCCTCAACCAGCAGCAGTCGCATCTTGGCCTATCGTCCGGTGTCGAGTTCAAGCGGCACGGTAGCATCGGCGAGGCCCCATTCCCACAAGCCGGACTTACGCAGGCCTGTCCGGGTCCTTACAAATTCGTAAGAATGATCGAAAATAATGGGAAGACCTCGCCGCCGGGCGCGAGAAAGGTTAGGGGAGCGCTGGCCCGGCCGGAGTGACTCAAATCGAATGGCTTACACATCGCTCAAGTCAGCGCCAAAGGCCTTCGACCAGCACAAGCGCCTGATCGTCGTCCAGGTCGCCGCCGTGACGGCCATCGCCCTGCTGCTGTTTGCCAAGCCGTTCCTCAGCGAGGGCTCGAGCGGACACGAGCTGATGGAGACGGCCGGCTTCGGCTTCGTGCTCGTCTGCTTTCTCGGCCGGCTGTGGAGCATTCTTTATGTCGGCGGCAGGAAGAACGACGAGCTGGTCGTCTCCGGTCCGTTCTCGATGAGCCGCAATCCGCTCTATTTCTTCTCGATCATCGGAGCGGTCGGTATCGGACTGATGTTCGGATCGGTGCTGGCCGCCGCGATGCTTGGTCTTGCAAGCTTCCTCGTCTTCCGGTTCACCGCCGGCCGGGAGGCCGAGTTCCTGTCCGGCAAGTTCGGCGCCGCCTACACGGCCTATGCCGAGCGGACGCCGCGTTTCTGGCCGAATCCGATGCTCTACCGCGACGAGGAGGAATGGATCTTTTCCACCAGCGCGCTGAAAAGCACGTTCCGGGACGGTTTATATTTTCTGGCGTTCTTTCCGCTTATCGAGGCGGTCGAGCATTTTCGTATGATCGGCATGCTGCCGACCTTGTTCACAATTTACTGATTGCGATTGGGCATTTCGCTGACCGATCTAAAAAGCCCGGCGATTGCACCCAAAAGAAGTCAGGGGCAACGCCTTGAGTCCGAGCTGGCGAAGCATATACCTCTTTATGAGTTGGGGGCTGCGTGATGGACGTTCGCAGATCGAAACACGATACGCTCGGACGGTTGTCGGTGTTTGAACTCGACGCGTTGCGAGAAGCTTTCAAGCGATCGGTTCGCGAGAACAACGTCACGGAAATCCGGTGGGCCGAGCACGCCGAGCTTTTCGTCAAACGCGCGATCGGCAAGAAAAGTCGCGCCCTCCGAGCCTAAAGCGCGTCGCGTCGAATTGGCCGCGCCATCCATCAGGCCGGCTTAGCCTTTGCCTCCGCCGCGCGCGCCGCGCCTCGTGCTTTCCAAAAGGATTGCCAGGCAGCCGATCAGGATCAGGACAGCGCCGAGGAGCGGCGGCAGCGCCAGAAGCTTCACGGCGCCGGCGACCAAAGCGATCAGAAGCAGTGCCAGAAGCGCAAGGCTGCCGTCGTCAACGAACATGCCGACGAGCTCCTTCAGGACGAGGCGGACGATTTTCATCGGGCAATTCCCTTCGAGCGGTTCACCATTTCACGGAAACGGCAAACCGCTCTGTTTCTTCTTTGACCGCAATTCCGCACGGGAAACCGCTTCACGCTTTTCCCGGAATTGCTTTGGCAGCCGCGGCGTGGGCGTTGCGCAGCCAGCGCACCATGGCGAAGGATGCCGCGGCGATGACGACGAAGATGGCAAGCAGCGCAAAATCCTCGCCCGGCCATTCGGCGCCGAGGCCTTCGCCTGTCCAGAACACGCCGAAACTGGTCAGCATCAGGCCGACGACGAATTTGAGCGCGTTTTCCGGCACGCGCGCCAGCGGCCGGTGCACGGCGAGGCCGATCAGCATCACAAGCACGAATGCGGCCAGCGCTCCGAGACCGGCATAGAGCGTCTGGCCGTGCGCGGTCCCGACCGCAATAACGATGAACACCACCTCGACCCCTTCGAGCAGCACCGCCTTGAAGGCCGCCACGCCGGCAAGATAGCCGGCGCGACGGTCGTTGGCATGGCGGGTCAGCGCGTCGGTTTCCCTGGAAAAGGCTGCCTCTTCGTCGCGGAGCGCGATGATCCCGGCGCTGCGCAGGATCGCCTTGCGCAGCCAGCGCATGCCGAACAGGATAAGTAGCACGCCGACTGCGAATTGCAGGAGCGTGATCGGGATCAGCTGCAGCAGCGGTCCGAAAGCCAGCACCAGCGCCGCCAGCACGGCGAGCGCCGAGACGGCGCCTGTCAGCGCCGGCCGCCAGCCGCGCGTCACGCCGACGGCCAGCACGATGGTGAAGGCTTCGACCACCTCGACAAAGGACGCCAGGAAGGAAGCGGCCACGGTGGAGAGAACGGGCGTCAGTTCGTGCATCAATGGGCACCGAGGTCCGTGTTTCGCCGCGCTTTTGGGAAGGCGGGGCCGGTCCAGCCTTGTTCAACAGGCGATGACGCACAAAGTATGGCGGATGGACAAATCAGCCGTCGCCGGCTGCACATTCTCCACCGCCGCGGCGAACTTGCGCCCGTGCGCAGGCCGGTGGCATAAGGCCATGCTCATCAGAGAAAGCGGCTTCAGATGACGTTATCGGTGAGAGACCTTCCCCTGCGCACGCCGATCGACGGCCGGCACCGGCAGATGATGATCGACGGTGAGTGGCGCGATGCGGTGAGCGGCCGGACTTTCGAGACGCGCAACCCCGCCACCGGCGCGGTGCTGGGCACCGTGCCGCTTGCGGATTCCAAGGACGTCGACCTGGCGGTGGCCGCCGCGCGGCGCGCCTTCGAGGGACCGTGGAGCCGCTTCAAGCCCTATGAGCGCCAGCTGCTGCTGTTGAAGATCGCCGATCTCATGGAACGGCATTGGGAAGAGTTGGCGCTTTCCGACACCACCGACATGGGCATGCCGATCACCCGCACTTTGGCCAACCGCAACCGCGTGCTCGGCATGCTGCGCTTCTATGCCGGCATGGCGACGTCGATCCACGGCCAGACGATCGGCAATTCGCTGCCCGGCGAGATCGTCTCCTACACGCGCAAGGAGCCGGTCGGCGTGGTCGGCGCGATCATTCCGTGGAATGCGCCCACCGCCGCCTCGATCTGGAAGATCGGCCCGGCCTTGGCCACCGGCTGCACCATCGTGCTGAAACCGTCGGAAGAGGCACCGCTGACGCCGCTCCTGATCGCCGACCTGATGCAGGAGGCCGGCGTGCCGCCGGGCGTCGTCAACGTCGTGACCGGCACGGGCGCGGAAGCCGGTGCGCCGCTCGCGGCGCATATGGATGTCGACAAGGTGGTCTTCACCGGCTCGACCGCCACCGGCCAGGCGATTCTGCGCGCCTCGGCCGCCAACATGAAGCGCGTGTCGCTGGAGCTGGGCGGCAAATCGCCGGTGATCGTGCTCGCCGATGCCGACATCGAGCGCGCCGTGCCGGTGGCGGCCATGTCGGTCTTCGCCAATTCCGGCCAGGTCTGCATCGCCGGCTCCCGGCTCTTCGTCGAACGGCCGATCTATGACGAATTCGTCGAACGCGTCGCGGCCTTCGCGGCAAAGCTGCGGATCGGCGACGGCGCCGACCCCGAGACCGAGATCGGACCGCTGATCTCGCCAAGACAGCTCGAGCGCGTCTCAGGCTTCATCGCGGACGGCGCGCGCGAGGGCGCGCGGCTGGTGACAGGTGGTGAGCGCATCACCAAGGGCGCGCTGGCCGCAGGCAATTTCATGACGCCCGGCGTGTTTTCCGGCGTCACCGACGGCATGCGCATCGCGCGCGAGGAAATCTTCGGGCCGATCATCTCGGCGCTGCCCTTCGACACGCTGGAGGAAGCGGCGCGGCGCGGCAACGACACGCCCTACGGTCTCGGCGCCGGCGTGTTCACCAAGGATGTCGGCAAGGCGCACCAGCTCGCCAACCGACTGCGCGCCGGCTCGGTCTGGGTCAACACCTATCACGCGATCGACCCGGCCGTGCCCTTCGGCGGCTACAAGATGAGCGGTTACGGCCGCGAGGGCGGCGCCGAGCATCTCGACGAATATCTCAACACCAAGGGCGTCTGGATCCGGATCGATTGACGGTCTGTATCCGGTCGCGTTTCGTTGAATAGCCGCACGGCTTCAACTATTTGCGTTGCGCCAATTCCGAAGCAGAAAGCGGTCGCACGTTTTTTGCTGGTATTGCGCTGGAGCAACACAAGAACACGAGCGGTTCAGCGGGCCGCCTGACTCGGAACGGAGCGCATGAAGAAGATCGGGTTTCTATCGTTCGGGCACTGGTCGCCCGCCCCGCAATCGGGCACGCGCTCGGGCGCCGACGCGTTGCTGCAGTCGATCGACCTTGCCGTCGCGGCCGAGGAGCTCGGCGCCGACGGCGCCTATTTCCGCGTCCACCATTTCGCCCGCCAGCTCGCCTCGCCGTTTCCGCTGCTTGCCGCGGCCGGCGCGAAGACCAAGCGTATCGAGCTCGGCACCGCCGTCATCGACATGCGCTACGAGAACCCGCTCTACATGGCCGAAGATGCGGGTGCGGCCGACCTCATCGCCGGCGGCCGGCTGCAGCTCGGTATCAGCCGCGGCTCGCCCGAGCAGGTGATCGATGGCTGGCGCTATTTCGGCTACGTGCCGGAAGAGGGCAAGACCGATGCCGAGATGGCGCGCCGCCACGCCGAGATCTTCCTCGATCTGTTGCGCGGCGAAGGCTTTGCCCAGCCCAATCCGCGGCCTATGTTTCCCAATCCGCCTGGATTGCTCAGGCTCGAGCCGTTCTCGGCCGGCCTGCGCGAACGGATCTGGTGGGGCGCGGCCACCAACGCCACCGCCGAATGGGCGGCCAAGCTCGGCATGAACCTGCAGAGCTCGACGCTGAAATTCGACGAGGGCGGACAGCCGCTGCACATCCAGCAGGCCGAGCAGATCCGCGCCTACCGCGCCGCCTGGAAGGAAGCCGGCCACGCAAGGGAGCCGCGCGTGTCGGTCAGCCGCAGCATCTTCGTCTTGGTCAACGACATGGACCGCGCCTATTTCGGCGGCAGCGAGGGCGAGGACCATTTCGGCTATATCGAGCCGGAGAAGCGCGCCGTGTTCGGCCGTACCTACGCCGCCGAGCCGGATGTGCTGGTTGAGCAGCTCAGGCAAGACCAGGCGATCGCCGAGGCCGACACGCTGCTGCTCACCGTGCCCAACCAGCTCGGCGTCGACTACAACGCCCATGTCATCGAGGCGATCCTGAAGCACGTCGCGCCGGCACTTGGCTGGCGGTGATCAATCGAGCGATTCGACGGCCGCGAGGCGAGACCAAACTCGATTTCGGGGCCATGATCGAATCGGTGCACCCGATGCTTTGAGGCACTGCCACCGGCAATCAGGTCGCTGCGCCAGTGTACCGCGCGCGCACGATCCGGGTGATGTGGACCACGTTCAGGCCGATGAAGAAGACGTTCCATGCCACGACGTTCAACATCGGGACGGGCTGGCCGTAGAAGTATACTGCCAGGCAGGTTGCCGCCGTCAGGGTGAGTATTCGCAGGCGCAGCATGTCCATCGTGAAGTAGGCAATCACGTAAAGAATGTTCGCCGCGTTGATGAGCAGTTCCATGAGAGTTCCCATGTGGTGGGGCGTGCAGGAAGGGGCGGTGCCCGGTTGAAACGCCGGGCACCGCCTGCCGTCAGTCGCCGCCAAATTCGGTCTTGAAGGTTTCGAAGTCGATCTGCAGGCCATTCAGCACGGCGCTCCAGTGCCGGACGTAGCCGGCATGGGCCACGGCTTCGGCGACCTCCTCGTCGGTGGCGCCGCGGTCCTTGGCCATCTTGGTTTCCAGCCAGATGCAGTAACGGCACGGAATCTGCGCCGCCACCGCGACGTTGATGAGCGACTTTACCTTCGGTTCGAGAGCGTTGTTCTCGGGTTGAAGCTCGAGACCCTTGAACATCGTCCAAGCGCCGGCGACTGCCGACTTTGGATAGGCCTTGATATGGCTCGGCACGATGCCGAGCGTCGCCTCGATTTCCTTGTAGGTCTGCTCGGCCGCCGGCAGTTCCTGCGCAACGGCGAGCGGTGCGGCAAGTACGGTAGCGATGGCGAGGCCTATGCCTGTGAGAATGTTTTTCATGATCAGTCTCCTGTTTGTTGGGATCGAAGGGATTGCCGCCCGCCCCGCGCCCCCTTTGCGCCGCGAGGCCGGAAGTCGTCCGCTGCGACCGACCGGTGTTAGCTTTCGAAGGTCAGAGCCGGGCCTCGAGGACCAAGTTGAACGGCGTCTCGAAGGCACGACGGAAACGGGTGAACCCGGCCTTGCGGAACACTTCCGCCAGCCGTGCCTCGCCGGCCTGGGCGCCCAGCACGAGGCGGCCGCCGTCCGAAATAGCGTGGGCGCAGCAGATGGTGGTGGAGGCCGCGTAATACATTCTCGCCACCGGCGAGATGTTGTCTTCGACCCGGTCATTGGCGAAAGGCTCGACCAGCATCACCGTCCCGTCCGGCGCCAGCGCCTTTGATGCATGCACTGCCGCGGCGACAGGATCGCCCATGTCATGCAGGGCATCAAAGAAGCAGATCAGATCGTAGCCGCTGCCCGGGTAGTCGTCGGCCCGCGCCTTTTCGAACGCCACGCGCCCTTCCAAGCTCTGCTTGGCGGCGCCGCGACGGGCCTCCACCAGCGAGTCGTCGTGATTGTCGAAGCCATGGAAGCGGGAAGCCGGAAAGGCCTTTGCCATGAGCGCCGTCGAATGGCCGTGGCCGCACCCGATATCGGCGACAAGCGCACCAGTCCTGAGCTTCTCGACGACGCCCTCCAGGGATGGCAGCCATTCGCTGACGAGACTGGCCTTGTAGCCGTTCCGGTAAAAGGCGGCCACGCCGCAGGCCAGGCGTCCGTCATGATCTCCCCAGGCGATGCCCTTGCCGGTGCGGAAAGCCTCTACGGCCTTCTCTTCGTCGGCCCACATCGAAGCGGGCACTGCCCAAGCGTTGGGAATGAAGACGGCGCTGTCCTCGTCGGCGAGCACGACTTCCTGTTCGGCTGTCAACTCGTAGGTGTCGCTGACCGGGTGGTAGACGATATAGCCGCCCGCCACTTGGGAATTGAGCCATTCGCGTACATAGCGTTCGGCACAGCCGGCCCGCCCCGCGAGCGCGCGGGCACTGAGGGGTCCGAGGCCCGCCATGGCCTTGTAAAGACCGAGACGGTGGCCGAGGCTGATCATGACTCCGCCGTAGCCGGCCGAAATATCACCGATCGCTCGCGCGACGAGCGCATCGAGTTTTGCCGGATCGATCTTATGGTTGTGGGTATGCTCCATGTCCAAGTCTCCTGTCCAAGCGCTCGGGCAACCCCCGAGGCAGCGGCTGAATCGCAGGAACAGGGAAGAAACGGGAGAGCGCGACTCTCCAGAATCGGGCCATTTGTGCCACTGGCCCGTCGTCAGGAGAGGAACTGGCGGCCGCGCGCGCCGGGCGCTATGGTTGCGGCGCCTGCGACATGGATTAGCCGACATGCATCGTCACTTCACCACTGCCGCATCCGAGCCGCTTCACGTGAGTCTGGTGGCCATTCCAGAGGCCGTGGTGTCCACGTTGTCGGGCATCTTCGACGTGATGAATGCTTTCAAAATAATGCCGCTGCCGGGCAGCGAGCCGCGCCAGGCT
Source organism: Mesorhizobium sp. WSM3873 (assembly GCF_001672445.1). Classification (NCBI taxonomy): domain Bacteria; kingdom Pseudomonadati; phylum Pseudomonadota; class Alphaproteobacteria; order Hyphomicrobiales; family Phyllobacteriaceae; genus Mesorhizobium; species Mesorhizobium sp. WSM3873. The sequence continues at coordinate 52,893 of NZ_LYTM01000006.1, forward strand.
CCGCCCTTCGAGATTGAGATCGTCGGCCTCGAAACGGGCGCTCTGGAACTGGCCAGCCGCGTGCCGGTCATGGTTCAGCGAAGCGTGGCGGAGGTGGATATGACCGACATCGTCATTGTTCCTTCGATCCTGCTTGGGCCGAACGGCTGGCGAAAGGACCTGCATCCGGAACTGATCGAGTGGTTCCGCGCCATGCATGGCCGCGGCGCGCTCTTATGCTCGGCGTGCTCAGGCATCTTCCTGCTTGCCGAAACCGGTCTGTTCGATGGCGTGGACGCGACCGTGCATTATGGCTACGCCGGCGACTTCGGCCGGACGTTTCCACAAGTGCCTATCCACCCGGATCGTGTGCTGGTGGTGTCGGGCAAGCGAGAGGAGCTCATCTCCTCGGGTGCTTCCATGACCTGGCATGATCTGGTGTTGTACCTGATCGCCCGACACGCCGGCGCGACCGCAGCCCAGGCCGTGGCGCGCTCATTCGCGCTGCAGTGGCATCAGGACGGTCTTGCGCCCTACATCATCTTTGAGGGCCGCAAGGATCATGGCGATCTTGCCGTTCAGGCGGCGCAGGACTTGATCGCCACCCGATTTTCGGTCGCCAATCCCATAGAAGAGATGATCCGCTGCGCCCAGCTCACAGAGCGCACCTTCAAACGCCGTTTCACGAGCGCGACCGGCCTGAGCCCGATCGCCTATGTACAGCGCTTGAGGATCGAGGACGCCAAGCGCCGACTGGAGCGCACCGACGCGTCAATCGACGACGTGAGCTGGCAGGTCGGGTACGAAGAGCCTGCGTTCTTCCGTCGCTTGTTCAAACGTGTGACGGGGCTGGCGCCCGGCGCATACCGCAAGCGGTTCAAGATCCCCGCCTATGCGCAAAGGCATTTGCCCGACGAGAGCGTCGAACTCCGGCTGGGAAATAGCCAGCGGCAGACCTAAGCCGGGCCGACGCTGCGATATCCGCCCGGCAGGCTACTCGGGTACGCTTCCTCCGCGAGCGTGTTGACATCCGACGAAGACAAGCAGTAGTTTTTTGGCGTAATCGGTTACGTAACCGATTACGCCCATTCAGGAGGAGGAAGGCATGAGCAAGGTTTCAAATACCCGCGGGCTCGACCGGGGATCGTTCTCGCGTCGTCGGTTCCTCAAGACAAGCGCGCTGGCGGCCGGCGCGCTTGCGCTGCCGTTCGGTCCGGCGTTTGCGGCCGACAAGCCGAAGGTCGGCCTGGTCATGAAGTCTTTGGCCAACGAGTTTTTCAAGCAGATGCAGGCCGGCGCGGAGGACTATGCGGCCAAGAACAAGGACAAGTTCGATTTCGCCGCCGTCGGCATGAAGGACGAGCGCGATTTCGCCGCGCAGGTCGATGCGATCGAGAACTTCATCACCCAGAACTACAACATCATCGTCGTGGCGCCGGCCGATTCGAAGGCGATGGTCACGCCGATCGCCAAGGCGCTGAAGGCCGGCATCAAGGTCATCAACATCGACGTCGCGCTCGACGATGAGGCCAAGAAGAAGGCCGGCATCGACCTTGCCTTCTTCGGGCCGGACAACCGCGCCGGCGCCAAGCTCGCCGGCGACGCGCTCGGCAAGGCGCTGGGCAAGGGCGGCAAGGTCGTCATCCTCGAAGGCAATCCGGAAGCCGACAACGCCAAGCAGCGCAAGCTCGGCTTCGACGATTCGGTGAAGGAGCACGGCCTCGACCTGCTCGATTCGAAGACCGCGCATTGGGAGACCGAGGAAGCCAACACGCTGATGACCAACTTCCTGACCCAGCACCCGGACATCCAGGGCGTGATGGCGGCGAACGACTCGATGGCGCTCGGCGTGGTCAAGGCGATCGACGCGGCCGGCAAGTCGGGTCAGATCAAGGTGGTCGGCTTCGACAACATTCCGGCCGTCGGCCCGCTGCTCAAGGAAGGCAAAATGCTCGCCACGGTCGAGCAGTATGGCGCGCAGATGGCGGCCATGGGCATCGACTACGGCCTGCGCGAGCTTGCCGGCGAGAAGTTCTCGGGCTGGGTCAAGACCGACGTCAAGCTGATCACCGCCTGAGGCGAGCAGAGGCGCCGGGACTCCCTCTGGCGCCATCCATTCGCTTGTCTCATCATCGCCGCCGGCAAGCAGCCGGCGGCGATGAGCGCCGTTCAGGATTGCTGCATGGACGATGTGGTTCTTTCCCTTGAAGGGGTAGGAAAGATCTTTCCCGGCGTGGTCGCGCTGAGCGACGTCTCGCTGTCGTTCGCGCGCGGCGAGACGCATATCGTCCTCGGCGAGAACGGCGCCGGCAAATCGACGCTGATCAAGCTCTTGGCCGGCATTTACCAGCCGGACAGCGGGACGATCGCCTTCAACGGCCAGCCCTATCAGCCGAAGACGCCGCATGATGCGCAGCTAAGCGGCATCCGCATCGTGCACCAGGAGCTGAACCTTCTGCCCTATCTCAGCATCGCCGAGAACCTGATGCTGGAAAACCTGCCGCGCCGCGCCTTCGGCATCGTCGACCGCAAGGCGCTCAACCGGCGCGCCGTCGCGCTGCTCAAGGAGGTCGGGCTCGACGTCGATCCGAGGACGCGGGTCGAAGCGCTCGGCGTCGCGCAGATGCAGCTGGTCGAGATCGCCAAGGCGCTGAGCTACGACAGCAAGCTTCTGGTGCTCGACGAGCCGACGGCGACGCTGACGCCGCCGGAGATCGGGCGGCTGTTCTCCATCATCAAGCGGCTGAAGGCCAGGGGCGTCACCATCATCTACATCTCGCACCGGCTGCACGAGGTGTTCGAGATCGGCGACTGGGTGACCATCCTGCGCAACGGCAGGCTGGTCGCGACCCGCGACCTCCACGGCCTCAGCGTGCCGGATGTCGTGCGCATGATGATCGGCCGCGACATCGCCGACGAATTCGGCTTCGACGCCTCGATCGTGCCGGGCAAGGTCGCGCTCAGCGTCACCAATCTGAAGCGCAGCGCCGTGACGCCCGAGATTTCCTTCAACGTCCGCCACGGCGAGATCTTGGGCGTGGCCGGTCTGGTCGGCAGCGGCCGGACCGAAGCCATGCGGGCCCTGTTCGGCGCCGATCCGAGGCTCGACGGCGTCGTCGAGATCAACGGCAAGCCGGTGGCGATCACGGCGCCCAAGGATGCCGTGCGGCATGGGCTCAGCCTGCTTACCGAGGACCGCAAAGGCCAGGGCCTGCTGCTCGATCTGGCCGTGGACAAGAACATCACCATCACCGATCTCGGCAAGGTGTCGCGCCACGGGCTGGTCAACCGCCGGGCCGAAGCCGCGGCAGCGAACGATCTCATCGGCCAGCTGCGCGTCAAGGCAAGCTCGATCGAGCAGGCGGTGCGCAATCTCTCGGGCGGCAACCAGCAGAAGGTGGTGCTGGCCAAATGGCTGTTCCGCGGCACCTCGACGCTGATCCTCGACGAGCCGACGCGCGGCGTCGACATCGGCGCGCGGCGCGAGATCTACCAGCTTCTGTGGATGCTGGCGGCGGCTCAAAAAGGCATTGTCATGGTGTCTTCCGACCTGCCGGAGCTGATGGGCATGTGCCATCGCATCATCGTCTTTTCCAAGAACAAGATCGTCGGCGAGGTGCCGCGAGCCGAATTCGACCAGGAGCGTATCCTGTCGCTCGCCTACCAGGAGTATGTGCGACCATGAGCGAGACGTCCGAAACCCTCGTGTCGGCGCCTGTTTCTCCCGGCAGGGCGAAGTTCCTGCGCTTCCTGATCCGCGACGCCGGCGTGCTTCTGGCGCTGGTGCTGATCACGCTGTTCTTCTCGCTCACAGCGCCTTACTTCGCCACGCCCGGCAACGCGCTGAAGATCTTCGTGCAGATCGCCATCAACACGGTGCTCGCCGCCGGCATGACCTTCGTCATTCTCACCGGCGGCATCGACCTTTCGGTCGGCTCGGTGCTGGCGCTCTGCACCGTGGTCGGCGCCACCGTCATGATCGACGAAAGCCTGTCGCCGGCCGTCGCGATCACTTTGGCGCTGCTCGCCTGCATGGCGACCGGTGCTGCCTGCGGCTTCCTCAACGGCTGGATCTCGACGCGCTGGAAGATCCCGTCCTTCATCGTCACGCTCGGCATGCTCAACATGGCGGCGGGCGCCGCGCGCGTGGTCAGCGACAATTCGACCATCACCGGGCTGCCGCAGAGTTTCGTCGATTTCGGCAATCTGATCATCGGCGGCTTCCTGCCGTCGATCTTCCTGGTCGCGGTGCTGGTGATCGCGGCGGGCTGGTTCGTGCTGCGCTTCACCGTGTTCGGCCGCATGATCTTCGCCGTCGGCACCAATGACGAGGCGGTGCGCCTCTCCGGCCACAATCCGGATTTCTACAAGGTCGCGGCCTTCACCATCAGCGGGCTGACGGCCGGCATCGCGGCCATAGTCTATCTGCTGCGCTTGAACATCGGCAGCCCGATCGCCGGCGTCGGCTACGAGCTCAATGCAATCGCCGCCGTCATCATCGGCGGCACCAGCCTCAGCGGCGGCAAGGGCTCGATCATCGGCACGCTGGTCGGCGCCTGCATCCTGCAGGTGCTCAGCACCGGGCTGCAGCTGCTCGGCGTCGGCGACAATTTCAAACCGATCGTGATTGGCCTTGTCATCGTGCTCGCCGTCATCCTAGACGCTTATCGGGAGAGGCTGTTGCGGAGGATCCGCTAAACGGTCAGAGGGAACCATGACCACAATTGCCGATGTCGCGCGCTATGCGGGGGTGTCCGTCGCAACGGTCTCGCATGTGATGAACCGCACGCGCCATGTCGAGCCGGAGACGGCCGAGCGCGTGCGCGCGGCGATCACCGCCCTGCGCTACAGCCCGAACTCGCTGGCGCGGAGTCTGAGGCGCGGGGAGACCAAGACCATCGGCCTGCTGCTCCCGGACAATTCCAACCCGTTCTTCGCCAGCGTGGCGCGCCAGATCGAGGATGCCGGCTTCGTGGCCGGCTATACGGTGATCCTGTGCAACTCGGATGGCAGCGCCGAGAAGGAAGAGCGCTATCTGTCGGTGTTGATGGCAAAGCAGATCGACGGACTGATCTTCGCCGGTTCGTCAGACCATGCGCGGGTGTTCTCGCACCTGTCCGCCGCCCTGCCGGCGGTGCTGCTCGACCGCGAGATCCATTCTGTCCATGTCGATTCCGTACTGGTCGACCACGATCACGGCGGCTATCTCGCCGGGCGCCATCTGGTCGGGCTCGGCCACAGCAAAATCGGCGTCATCGGCGGTCCGCGCGATTCGAGCTCCAGCCCGGCCCGCCTGCGCGGTTTTACCCGGGCACTCGCGGAGGCAGGTATCGACCTGCCTGCTTCGTCGGTGGTCGATTCCGACTATCATTTCGCCGGCGGACGCCTGGCGATGGAGCGGCTGATGACGCAGGCGCCGGAGATCACGGCGGTGTTCGCCTGCAACGATTTGATGGCCATGGGCGCCATCACCGCGCTGCGCACGCGCGGCTTGCGGGTGCCCGACGACATGTCGCTGATCGGTTTCGACGACATCCCCTATGCGGTCACCACATGGCCGCCGCTGACGACGATCGCGCAGCCGGTCGAAAAGATCGGAACGCGGGCGGTCAGCCTGCTGCTCGAGCGCGTCGGCGAGCCCGAGGCGCCGTCGCGCCGCGAGGTGCTGGCGCCAGTGCTGGTGGAGAGGGAAAGCTGCGCGGCTTTGCAGAAGTAGCGTGTAATCTACCCCCTTGAGGGGGAGATGTCGCCGAAGGCGACAGAGGGGGTCGCTACGCATGAAGCGCCAACCTCCATCTGCAGAAGCAAGCCGAGCCCAGTCGGACCGACCCCCTCTGGCCTGCCGGCCATCTCCCCCGCAAGGGGGGAAATCACGCGCTCATTCCCTCACGCCGCCGGTTGCATGGCGGCCCTCAGCAGCATGCCGAACAGGTCGCGCGGCTCGTCGGGGTCGGCGAGCAGGTCGAGCTCCTCATAGAGGCCGGTCGCCTGAAGCTGGTCGCGAACATAGCGCAGCGCGGAAAAATCCTCCGTGGCGAAGCCGACGGAATCGAACAGCGTGATCTGCTCCTTCGCCTTGCGGCCCTCGGCCTGGCCGGTCATGACCTGCCACAGCTCGGTCACCGGATGATCGGCGTCGAGCTGCTGGATCTCGCCCTCGATGCGCGTTTGCGGCGGAAACTCGACGAAGATGTCGGAGCGCAAAAGGATATCGCGGTGCAGCTCGGTCTTGCCGGGACAGTCGCCGCCGACGGCGTTGATGTGGATGCCGGAACCGACCATGTTGTCGGTGAGGATGGTGGCGTACTGCTTGTCGGCGGTCACCGTGGTGATGATGTCGACGCCTTCCACCGCGTCCTGCCCGGTCGAACAGATGGTGATGTCGAAGCCCTTGCCGGCGAGGTTGCGGGCGCATTTTTCGGAAGCAGAGCGGTCGATGTCGTAGAGCCGCAGCCGGTCGATGCCGAGCAGCGCCTTGAACGCGACGGCCTGGAACTCGGACTGGGCGCCGTTGCCGATGATGGCCATGGCGCGCGACCCTTTCGGTGCCAGATATTTGGCGGCAACCGCCGAGGTCGCGGCGGTGCGCAGCGCCGTCAGGATCGTCATCTCGGTCAAGAGCATCGGATAGCCGGAGCCGACATCGGCGAGCACACCGAAGGCGGTGACGGTCTGGCGGCCTTCGCGCATGTTCTTCGGGTGGCCGTTGACATATTTGAAGCCGTAGAGGCGGCCGTCGCTGGTCGGCATCAGCTCGATGACGCCGTCATGGCTGTGCGACGCGACGCGCGGCGTCTTGTCAAACAGCTCCCAGCGGCGGAAATCCTCCTCGATATAGCCGGCAAGCTCGGTGAGGAAGCGCTCGAGGCCGATGGCGAGCACAAGCTTCATCATGCGGTCGACGCTGACGAAGGGGACGATGGCAAGGCGGGACGGCTGGGTCATGATCAGAGGCTTCCGGAATGGCTGCGGGTCGGGCGGTCCATGATGCGGCGGCCCATCAGGCTGGCGGTAAGGTCGACCATCAGGGTCGCGGTACGGCCGCGTTCGTCGAGGAACGGGTTCAGTTCGACCAGGTCGAGGCTGGAGACCAGGCCGCTGTCGGAGAGCATCTCCATCACCAGATGCGCCTCGCGGAAGGTGGCGCCGCCGGGCACCGTGGTGCCGACGGCCGGCGCGATCGAGGGGTCGAGGAAGTCGACGTCGAGGCTGACATGCAGCAGCCCGTTTGCCTCTTCGATCCTGGCCAGGAAAGCCCGCAGAAGCGGGGCGATGCCGTGCTCGTCGATGGCGCGCATGTCATGCACGGTCACACCCGCTTCCTTCAGCGCGCGGCGCTCGGCCGGATCGACGCTGCGCAGGCCCATGGTGCAGACACGGGCCGGGTCGACTGCGGCGGGCAGGTCGGGGAAATAGCCGTTGAAGCCGGGACGGCCGCTGGCATAGGCGAGCGGCACGCCGTGCAGATTGCCGCTGGTGGTCGTGTCGAGCGTGTGGAAATCCGGGTGGGCGTCGAGCCACAGCACGAAGAGCGGCCGGCCGCGTTCGGCGGCGCGGCGCGCCACGCCGGAGACCGTGCCGGCGGAGATCGAGTGGTCGCCGCCGAGGAAGATCGGCATGGCATCCCTCGAAGCCGCGTAGGCGGTCTCGGAAATCGCCGCCGTCCAGGCGGAGATTTCGGGCAGCGCCTTCAGGGCGAGATTGCCATGAGCGACAGGGCGCGCCGCCGCCTTCTCAACCGCGCCCCAGTCCTCGACCTCATGGCCGAGCTCCGACAGCACCGCGACAAGCCCCGCTGTGCGCAGCGCGCTCGGCCCCATCTCGCATCCCATCCTGCCCGCGCCGTCCTGCACTGGCGCGCCGACGATCCTGCAGCGCATCACTTCTTTCCGCTTTTGCGTTTGATTTGCCCAAGTGAACCACCGCTGCCTGGCGGTTTGAACAGGGTAAATTGGCATTTCGAAAAGGTCGATTTATCATAGTGGGCATATTGGTTGCTCGAAATGGTCAAAATGGACGCGCTCGACGAGAGACTGGTGACGCTTCTGAGGCACGATGCGCGGCGCAGCGTCTCCGATCTCGCGCTCGATCTCGGCGTCTCTCGCGCGACGGTCAGGGCGCGGATGGAGCGGCTGGAAAAGTCCGGCGAGATCATCGGCTACACGGTGGTGCTGCGCGCCGACGCGGTCGACCAGAGGATACGCGGCGTGATGATGATCGAGATCGAGGGCCATGCCGCGGACCGCGTGATCAGGGCGCTCGGCGGCTTTCCCGAGGTGTCGACCATCCACACCACCAACGGCCGCTGGGACCTGGTGGTCGAGCTCGGCACCGCCTCACTCACGGACTTCGACGCCGTGCTGCGTCGCATCCGGCTGATCCCCGGGATCACCGGCAGCGAGACGAGCCTGCTGTTGGCGACGCCGAGGACGACGAGGGCGAGGCTTGGGTAGAGCGGTTCGTTTTATGGAAACGCCGAACCGCTCGACTTCCTTTTTTGCGCAATTCCGGACTGAAGGCTTCGGCGAGGAGGACGAGCCGTTAGGGACTTTCCTGGAATTGTTCCAGCAAAGGCGCCAACCCGTCAGGAGTGGGTGGCAGGGCGCTTCCTTTCCATCGCGACCTATTTTGCCCGATCGGCATGAGCCGAGCCACAAATCGGAGAGCAGCGCAATGCTGAAGACGATCGCGGCCGGGGTTGGCCTGGGCTTTGTCGGGTTCCTCATCGCGATTTTCACGATGGGCGCAGGGCACGGAACGAACGTTCCCGGTTTCATCGTGGTCCCCTGGATGATGCTGCTGATGATGGCAGGCGTTGGCGCTTTGCCTGGGCTGCTCGCCGCATGCGCCCAATTCACGATCTATATCCTTCTGATCCGCTCCAAGCCGTTGCTGGCGCTGCCGATCGGGATCGTTCACTGCGTCGCCACGGTATGGGGGATGGCGGGAACGGAATCTTGTTCTGAAGGCTACAAACGCGAAAAAGCCGCGGCGAACCGCGGCTTTTCGTTTGCTTGATTCCCTGAAGGAAACTGGAGCGGGTGAGGCGATTCGAACGCCCGACCCCAACCTTGGCAAGGTTGTGCTCTACCCCTGAGCTACACCCGCTCGCGCGGCCTTGGGCCGCAAGCCGCGCCTATATGGCCGAAGAGCGCGGCGATTGCAACAGGGAAATGACGGTCTTTTTCGAGCTAGCTCTTCGTATGGCGAGGGGTGCGTTTCGACCCGGCGAATTCGGTTGGCTCAACCGGGCGATCTTGCCCCAAGGGCATCGTTGGCCGTAAACGGCACAAGCTTTCCAGATGATGCGAGGACCGATGCCGAAGACCGAAGCCGAGCTTTATGCCTTTCTTGCCGATCTCGGCATTTCCGTCTCGACGGTGCGCCACCCGCCCTTGTTCACGGTCGCCGATTCGCAGGCGCTGCGCGGAGAGATCCCGGGCGGCCACACCAAGAACCTCTTTCTCAAGGACAAGAAGGACAACTACTTTCTCGTCACCGTCGGCGAGGAGGCCGTGGTGGATCTCAAGCAGATCCACCATCTGATCGGCGCCGCCAGCCGCGTCTCCTTCGGCAAGCCGGAAATGCTGATGGAGCTGCTCGGCGTCATTCCCGGCGCGGTTACCATCTTCGGCCTGATCAACGACACGGCCGGGCGGATCAAGGTGGTTCTGGACCAGGAATTGATGAGCCACGAGGTCATCAACGGCCATCCGCTGACCAATGAGGCGACGACGGCCATCGCCGCTGCCGATCTCGTCAAATTCGTCGAGGCAACGGGCCACGATCCTGTTATCTTGAAAGTCTCGGGCTGATCGCCACATGGATGGCGAAACCGAAATCCGACAATAACGCGCCGCACTCCCGAAGCGGGCGACGACGCGACCGAAAGGGCGACGACATGAGTGACAACAATCCGTTCAGCGGCTCATTTGGCGGCAATGCCGGCCAGTACGCCCAATCCGTGCAATATGGCGGGGCGGACCGCGGCAAGGCCTCGCTCGGCGAGGCGCCTGCGGCCACGGATCTCGTCAAGGACACGACGACCGCGACGTTCGCGGCCGACGTCATCCAGGAATCGCGCCGCCAGCCGGTGCTGGTCGACTTCTGGGCGCCCTGGTGCGGCCCGTGCAAGCAGCTGACGCCGCAGCTCGAAAAGGCGGTCAAGGCTGCCGGCGGCAAGGTCAAGCTGGTCAAGATGAACATCGACGACCATCCCTCAGTCGCCGGCCAGCTCGGCATCCAGTCGATTCCCGCGGTCATCGCCTTCAAGGACGGCCAGCCGGTCGACGGCTTCATGGGCGCCATTCCGGAAAGCCAGATCACGCAGTTCATCCAGAAGGTCGGCGGCAAGGGCGGCGGCGGCGCGCCGCAGATCACCGAAGCGCTGGCCGCGGCCGCCGAGGCGCGCGAGGCAGGCGACACCCAGACCGCGGCCGACATCTATGATGCGATCCTCGAGCAGTTGCCCGAAACCATCGAGGCCATCGCCGGGCTCGGCGAGATCCTGTTCGAGGCCGGCGACAGCCAAGGCGCCGAGGCGGTGCTTGCCAAGGCGCCGGAGGACAAGAAGGACGCGCCGGCGCTTGCCGCGCTGCGCGCCAAGATGACGCTCGCGGCGGAAGCCGCCGCGCTCGGCAATCCGGCCGAGTTCGAACGCCGGCTCGCCGCCAACCCGAACGATCACCAGGCGCGGTTCGACCTGGCGATGGTGCAGAATGCGCGCGGCGAGCGGATGCAGGCCGCCGACAACCTGCTGGCGATCGTCAGGGCCGACCGGACGTGGAACGACGATGGCGCGCGTGCGCAGCTCTTGAAGTTCTTCGAGGCATGGGGGATGACCGACGAGGCGACGCTGTCGGCGCGGCGTAAGCTGTCGTCGCTGTTGTTCTCCTGAGCTTTTTGCCGGCTTTGCTGCCGGCCCCTTTTGCCAAGAGGGTCTTGCGCAAGGCGGCAACTGCGCCAGATAGGCGGCAGCGGCTTGCCCTGCCGGTTAAGGGTTTAAACAGGCTGGGTTGCGTAAGAGGAGATCGCAGAGTGATACGCTGCCCAGCGACGCTTTCGAGAGTTGAAGTGCAGGCGGAGGGTTGAGGTGCAGGTCGGAAACGCCCGCTACCGGCTCGCCAAGGATCTGCCGTCGAGGATCCCGGTGTTTCCGCTCGCCGGGGCGCTGCTGCTGCCCGGCGGCCGCATGCCGCTCAACATTTTCGAGCCGCGCTACCTGGAGATGGTCGATGAGGCGATGGCCGGGCCGCGGTTGATCGGCATGATCCAGCCCAGCCTCGACGGCGCGTTGCGCGACGACGGCGAGCCCGAGCTTTGCAGCGTCGGCTGTGCCGGGCGCATCATCTCGCTTGCCGAGACCGGCGACGGGCGCTACCTGATCTCGCTGCAAGGCGTCTGCCGCTTCCGCGTCACGGATGAGCTGGCGGTCAAGACGCCGTTCCGGCAATGCCGGATGGCGCCCTTCCTCGCCGATCTCGAGGAGGACCCGGCCGGTGCCGAGGTCGACCGCCCGGCCCTGCTCAAGGCGTTCCGCGCCTATCTGCAGGCCAACGACCTCGAAGCCGACTGGGAAAGCGTGAGCCGCGCCGAGAACGCCATGCTGGTCAACGCGCTGTCGATGATGGCGCCCTATGGGCCGGCCGAGAAGCAGGCCCTGCTCGAGGCGGCGGATCTGAAGACGCGCGCCGAGACGCTGATCGCCATCACCGAAATTACGCTGGCGCGCGAAGATGAGGATTTTGGCTCGAGCCTGCAGTAAACGTAATGATTCGGGTGAAATCGGCCTGACCTGAATCTCAACACTTAGGCCGGCGGCAGTTGGACATGGAAAAGCGCGATGGCGGCGGACGGACGTGACGGGCGCAAAGCCACGGTCGACCCGAAATTGCTGGAACTGCTCGCCTGCCCGCTGACCAAAGGACCGCTGACCTGGGACGCCGAGCGCAGCGAACTGATCTCGCGCGTGGCGAAGCTTGCCTATCCTGTGCGTGACGGCATCCCGATCATGCTGCCTTCGGAAGCGCGCACCATCTCGGCCGAGGACGCGCTCAAGCCGCCGCCCCGGCTCGGAGGGCCGTCGTGAATCGCGCCGGCGGGCCGGTTGCCGCTACTGGAAATTGCGCCCCTTGGGCATGACTTGTTGCGCCGCGCCCGACAGGGCGTCGACATCCTGCCGCTCCACCGGCAGGCTGCGGTTCGCGGAGCGCTCCGGTCCATTCGATGATCCGGCGGGCTGATGCTCGGTGGTGGGCGGCTCCTGCAGGAGGACGCTCAGCCAGGGCGTCAAATCCTCGATCCTGTCGGCGACGATGTGGATGACATCCGATTCCTGCTGCAGCTTGCCGGTGACGCGGATGAAGCGTGCGCCCATCACGATAGAGCGGAAGCGGTCGAAGACGCGCGGCCAGATGATGACATTGGCGATCGCCTTTTCGTCCTCCAGGGTTAGGAAGATCGCATTGCCCTTGCCGGGGCGCTGGCGCACCAGCACCAGGCCGGCGACGGTGACGCGGCGGCCGTCGCGCACCGACGGCAGGCGGACATTAGGGGTGATGCCGGCGCGGTCAAGCCGCTCGCGCAGGAAGGCGACGGGATGTTCCTTCAGCGACAGGCCGAGCGAGCGATAGTCGTGGACGACATGCTCGCCGAGCGGCATTTTCGGCAGCTTCGTCTCGGGCTCCAGCTCGCGCAGGCGGAGCGTGGGCTGGTCGAACAGCGGCAGTTTCTCGGCAGCGCTCCTGCCGTCCAGCGCGCGCACCTCCCAGAGCGCCGCGCGTCGGTCGAGGCCGAGCGAGCGGAAGGCGTCTGCCTGGGCCAGCCTTTCGATCTCGCCGACATCGAGGCCCGAACGCAGCCAGACATCCCTGACCGATCGATAGCCGTTGCCGCGCCGGGCGACGGCGGCCTCCATCCGTTCCTCCGAAAGCCCCTTGATCTGACGGAAGCCGAGCCGCACCGTATGAGCCGTCTCGATGACGCCGCGCATCGAGGCATGGCGTTCGAGGATGCGCGAAGGATCGAAACCGGACTCCTCCAGCGTGCAATCCCAGACGGAATGGTTGATATCGACCTCGCGCACCTCCACGCCATGGTCGCGCGCGTCGCGAACAAGCTGGGCCGGCTGATAGAACCCCATCGGCTGCGAGTTCAAAATCGCGGCGCAGAACACGTCGGGATAGAAGGTCTTGAACCAGCAGGAGGCATAGACCAGCAGCGCGAAGGAGGCGGCATGGCTTTCCGGAAAGCCATATTCGCCAAAGCCTTCGATCTGCTTGAAGCAACGCTCGGCGAATTCCTTTTGGTAGCCCTTGTCGACCATGCCGTCGATCATGCGCTGGCGGTAGTTGCCGATCGTGCCGGTGCGCTTGAAGGTGGCCATTGCGCGCCGCAGCTCATCGGCCTCGCCCGGCTGGAAGCCGCCGGCAACGATGGCGATCTTCATCGCCTGCTCCTGGAACAGCGGCACGCCCAGCGTCTTGCCGAGAATCTCCTTCAATTCCGGCTTCGGGTATTCGGCTTTCTCCTTGCCCTGCCGTCTACGCAGATAGGGGTGCACCATGTCGCCCTGGATCGGGCCGGGCCGCACGATCGCCACCTCGATGACGAGATCGTAGAATTCACGCGGTTGAAGCCGCGGCAGCATCGACATCTGGGCGCGCGATTCGATCTGGAAGACGCCCAGCGTGTCGGCCCGGCAGATCATGTCGTAGACGCGAGGGTCCTCCGGCGGCAGCGAGCTCAACTGATGCGGCCGGCCGTATTTGTCACGCGCCTGCGGATAATGATGCGTGAGCAAGGTCAGGGCTCGCTTCAGGCAGGTCAGCATGCCGAGCGCCAGCACATCCACCTTGAGGATCTTGACCGCGTCGAGATCGTCCTTGTCCCACTCGACCATCTTGCGCTCTTCCATCGCCGTCTTGACGATGGGCACGACCTCGTCGAGCCGGTCGCGGGTGATGACGAAGCCGCCGACATGCTGGGAGAGATGGCGGGGGAAGCCGATGATCTCGTTGGCGCGTTCCAGCACCTGCCGCGACAGCGGATCGGCGCGGTCGAGGCCGCCGGCATTGGCTTCCCTTTCGCCGAGCTCCGAGGTCGACCAGCCCCAGATGGTGCTCGACAGGGCGCTCCTGACGTCTTCGGACAAGCCCATGGCCTTCGCCACCTCGCGCAGGGCGGAGCGGCCGCGATAGCTGATGACGGCGGCGGCCAGCGCCGTGCGCTTGGCGCTGTATTTCTCGTAAATATAAGCGATGACCTCGTCGCGCCGTTCATGCTCGAAGTCGACGTCGATGTCGGGAGGCTCGTTACGTTTCTCGGAGATGAAGCGCTCGAAGAGGGCATCGATCCGGTCAGGGCCGACCTCGGTGATGCCGATGCAGAAGCAAATGACCGAATTGGCGGCCGAGCCGCGCCCCTGGCAAAGGATACCCTTGCTGCGGGCGAATTTCACGATGTCATAGACGGTCAGGAAATAGCGCGCATAGTTCAGCCGCTCGATCAGAGCGAGCTCGCTGCCGATGCGCCGCAGCACTTCTTCCGGGATTCCGGCCGGATAGCGCACGGCCGCTCCTTCCCGCGCTAGGCGTTCGAGCTCGGCCTGCGGTCCGAGGCCGGATTCCGTCGGCTCGTCCGGATAATTGTATTCGAGGTCGCTGAGCGAGAAGGTGAGCTCGTCGGCGAAGCGCAGCGTCTCCGCCAGCGCTTTAGGGTGTCGGCGGAAAAGCCGCGCCATCTCCAGCGGCGTCTTCAGATGACGCTCGGCATTTGCCGTCAGCTCCAGCCCGACCTCGGAAACCGGCGTGTTGAGGCGGATCGCGGTCAGCACGTCCTGCAGCGGGCGGCGGTCGGCGGCATGATAGAGCACGTCGTTGGTCGCCATCAGCGGGATGTGCAGATGGTGGGCCATCGCCGCCGCCTGCTCGATACGGAAGCGGTCGTTGCCGCCGTAATCAGGCGCCACGGCAAGCCGAAGCGCGGCGCCGAAACGATCCTTAAGCCGGCTAATGAGCGTCAGATTGTCTTCCGCGCCTCCCGACAGGTTGGGCAGGATGGCCAACGACATCAGATCGCCCCATTCGAGAAGGTCGCTGAGTTCGAGCAGCGTCGCGCCCTTCTCGTTCTCGTCGCGCAGATTGGCCTGCGTCAGCATGCGGCAGAGATGCCCCCAGCCCTTGCGGTCGCGGGGGTAAGCCACAATGTCCGGCGTGCCGTCGCAGAAAACCAGGCGGCAACCGGGATGATAGGCCAGCTTCTCGACCCTGGCCTGCTGCCAGGCCCGCACGACGCCGGCGACCGTGTTGCGGTCGGCAAGGCCGATCGAGGAAAAGCCGTAGAATTTCGCCGTGACCACCAGCTCCTCGGGCTTGGAGGCGCCGCGCAGGAAGGAAAAGTTCGACTGGATGCCGAACTCGGCATAGGGGATGGCGGTCAGCGCGTTCATGCGAAGACCCCGTGCATGAACCAGCGCGGCGCGGCATGCGAGGCGCTGCTGTAGAGGCCTTGGCGGTAGAGCCAGTAGCGGCGCCCCTCGCTGTCCTCGATGCGGTAATAGTCGCGTGTCGGCGCCTCTTCCTCACCGGGCAGCTGCCGCCACCATTCGGCGGCGATGCGCTCCGGCCCTTCGGCGCGGGCGACGCGATAAAGCGCGCGCCGCCAGCGGAAATTCATCGGCGGGCCCTCGGGGATCTCGGTCGCCGGCACCTCGATCGGCTCGGGCGAGCGGAACAGCCGTACCGGCCGCTCCGGCGGGAAGATGGTCATCGGCGGTGCTGTCCGGTCGGGCTTCGGCGGCCTGCGCCTTTGCGGCGCCTCCGCGAAAGGAACCGTGGTAACGGCGCGCTCCGGCAGGTGGCTATCGACGACGACCGGCTTCAGCACGGCGGCTTCGCCGAGGCGGGCACGCACGCGATCGGCGAATAAAGCGATGTCGGCGTTATCGTCGCTTGTCTCGCCGGCAAGGTCGCCCTGCAGCATGTCGAAGGCGGCGACCGAAAGCACCGACAGCCGCACGAGGTCGAAGCCGAAGCCGGCATCGATGGTCTGTTCCAGCGCGGTCAGCCGTTCGTGGAACAGTTTTCGGATCAGCTGCGGTTCGCGCATGGGGCGCGAGGTGCCGACCGCGATGCGGCTGACGAGGCCGTCGACACGAAAGAGGAGAAGGGCGAGCGCCCGCGCGCCTTCGCCGCGGCGCTCGAGGTCGGCCTTCAAGGCCACGGCAAGCCGACTCACCAGCCGCTCGATGTCGTCGGTGAGCACGATCGGCTCGGCAAGATGGCGCTCGACCGAGAGCGGCGCCACGGGAAGGCGCGGCGACACCGCCTCGTCGAGCCGGCCGAGCGCCTGGTCGAGGCGCAGAAGCAAGGTGGCGCCGAAGCGGCGGGCGAGCGGCGCGCGGGGTGCGGCCATCACCGCCCCCGCCGTGCGCAGGCCGACGCTTTCCAGGCTGGCGCGGGTTTCCGGCGCGATGCGCAGCGCCGAAAGCGGCAGGGGCGAAAGCAGCGCCGCCTCCTCGCCGCCGGCAACGATGCGGTCGCCGTGGAAGCGCGCCGCCGCCCAGGCGGCGCCCGGCGTCGAGGCGAGGCCGGCGCGAACATCGAAACCCTGCTGGAAGAAACGGGTGAGGATCTCGTCCTGCATGGCCCGCTCGCCACCAAACAGGTGCGTGCAGCCGGTGACGTCGAGAAACAGCCCGTCCTCGCCGTCGATCGCCACCAGCGGCGTGTAGCGGTCGCACCAGTCGGCGAGGCCTTCGAGCAGGCGGCGGTCGGCCTCCGGGTCGGCCTCCACCACATCGATCGACGGATGCATGGCGCGCGCGTCGGCAATGCCCATGCCGCGCTTCAGCTTCAGCGCCTCAGCCCGCTCGTCGAGGGCTGCGATGCGCTGGGCGTTGCTGTCCCGATGGCTGATCACAAGCGGTGGGCAAGATGGGGGCAGGTGATGCGAGGGCCGGGAACGCCAGGACCGCCCCAGACGCTGGCGCAGGATCCGCTCCGCGCAAAGATAGGGGAACCACAGCGACAGAATTCGTTGCCCGCTCTTCCTCGGGCCTTCTTTCGGCAAAAGCGTGCTCATCGGGGTTCCACTCCAGTGTGAATTGTCCGGGCAGGGCCGTGCGGCTCTTGCCGATATCGACGGTGAAGGCGGGGCGGCCGATCGAGCCGGCCAGCGCGCCGGCGAGCGTTTCGCGGCTCGCCGCGGGCGCTGCCGAAACAATGAGGCGCACGGGCGCCGCGGTGGGCTCGGCCTGGCCGGCCTGACGCAGCAAAAACACCGGCCGGCCGGCGCTCTGGGCGCGGGCGTGCAGCCGCCGCGTCGCGGTAAGGTCGAGAAGCCGCGGGCTGCCGCGGATCTCGAGGAGGACGGCGGCGAAGGCCGTCATGCGGGCGGCCTCCTCGGCGATCCACAGCGCGTCGACCAGTTTCGGCGCTTCGGAAAACAGCAATTGTTCGGGCTCGATGCCGAAGAAGGCGTGGAGGCCCCTGGCATAGGGAAAGCCGGCCTCGCGGAAAATCTCCGCCGTGCCGATCCAGAGGACCGGCAAGCCCTGCTTCTGTTTGAGGATCAGGCTGGCGAGCGACAGCGCAAAGCCGGCCACGGCGCCGGCATCGCGGGTCTCCAGCCCATGGATTTCACTGAGCGCCGCCTTGGGCACGCCGCCGCCGAGGGCGGTGTCGAGGCGTTCTATGCCGGTATGCAGGAAGGCATCCGGCGAGGCCACAGCTAGGCCGCGCCGGACGATAGTGATTTCGGGGGTGACGTCCGATCCCGCGGCATCGCCAGCTATTTGTTTTTTTGCAAGTCCGGACGGAAAACCGCTTCGCACTGTTCCTGGAATGGCTTTTGGCGCGCCGGAAGCCGGCGCTTCCAGGCGCTCGGGCAGCGTTCCCTCGATCTTCGCGATCTGTCGGCGCAGGGCAAAAACAGTTTCCCGCGCCACGGCGCTTATCGCCATGACGTTCACTTCCGGCAGCAGTTGTTCCTGTTATGTTCTTATAGATTCCAGAGGGGCCTGGAAGAGTCAAGCGGAGTCGCAAGGAATTTATTCCTTCGGCTTTCAGCTTCCAAGGCCCAGCCAGCCGGGCCCATTTGCCTCGACCGGCGCGAAAGCCTATATGCCGAGGTCAAAGGAAACCTCATGGCCCGCATCTACAAGACCCGCATCTGGCACGACCAACTCTCGCCATCGATGGATGAGATGGAACTTCTGGCGCTGGAGGCCTACGCCCATCTGCCGGAGGAGTTCCGCAAGCTCACCGGCGAGATCATCATCCAGATCGCCGATTTTCCGACCGACGAGATCATGGACGACCTGTCGCTGGAGACGCCCTTCGATCTGCTTGGCCTGTTCGAGGGGCGGGGCATCGCCGAGCGCTGGAACCCGCAGACCGGCGAGGGGCCGAACCGCATCACGCTCTACCGCCGCGCCATCCTCGACTATTGGGCCGAGAACGAGGAGACGCTGGGCGACATCGTCACCCACGTTCTGATCCACGAAATCGGCCACCATTTCGGCCTGTCGGACGACGACATGGAGCGGATCGAGGAAGCGGCGGAGCAGGCAGCGGCGGGGTGACGAATGAGAGGGCTGCCGCCCTTTCCTACCAATCGCTGAGCTTGGTGTCGGGCGTATATTCCTGGCCCTCGATATCCTTCACCACGGCCTGGCCGCAGCGCATCGACTTGGTCGTCTTGTCATAGGCATAGGTCGGCGAGCCGAACAGGTGCCAGCCTTTGTTCAGAGCCGAAGTCACCTTATGGCAGAAAGTGGAATCGTCCGGACCGGACAGAAAGCGGTAGAGTTTCATTTTCGACCCTGTCGTGACCAATGCTTGTCTATCTTTCCTGGAATCGCTCGAGCGCATCATGCGCCGATGATTGCGGCCTTCGCCAGAAGTTTCTCGGCTTCCGCCAGATGCAGCCGCTCGACCATGCGGCCGTCCAGCGCAATGACGCTTTTGCCTGCATTTTCGGGCCGTGAGAACGCCTCCCTGATCGCGCGCGCCCTGGCCAGCGCCTCCGGCGCCGGCGCAAAGGCGCGGTTCGCGGGCTCGATCTGGGCGGGGTGGATCAGCGATTTGCCGTCGAAACCCATGGCGGCCGCCTCGGCGCATTCCCGCGCCAGGGCGTACAGGTCGCGAAAGTCGTTGGCGACGCCGTCGATCACGTCGAGGCCGCCGGCGCGGGCGGCGAGCACAAGCTGCAGCAGCCAGGGCGTGAGATAGCGTCGGTCGGGCGTTGCCAGAATCCCGGTCGCTTTCACCAGATCGTTCGTTCCGGCAACGAAACAAGCCAGGCGAGACGCCTGATCGCGGCCAAGCTCGGCGATGGCGCCGACGTTGAGCAGGGCCTTGGGCGTCTCGATCATCGCCCAGAGTTTCACGGTATCTGGGGCGAAATTGTCGTCGAGCAGGTCGCCGGCCTCGAGGATGTCGCGCGGCGTGCCGATCTTGGGCAAAAGAATGCCGTCGGGCTCTGCCTTGGCGACGGTCAACAGGTCGTCGATGCCCCATTCACTGCCGAGCGGATTGATGCGCACCACCATCTCGCAGCGGCGCGCCGGCCGCGCGGCGAGGATGCCGGTCAGCTTGTCGCGGGCGGAAACCTTGTCGGCCAGTGCCACGCCATCCTCGAGGTCGAAGATGACGGTATCGCAGGCGAGCGAGGCGATCTTGGCCAGCGCCTTGTCGTTCGAAGCGGGCATATAGAGCACGGAGCGGCGCGGGCGGTAGGTGTCAGAGGTCATGGCCGATCTATGCAGGCTGGAGACGAGTGAGGCAAGGCGCGGCACCATAGAACTCATTTGCGTTCTGGCTAATTGTCGAAGCCGGCGATGGCAGCGCCCCTCTCCCCGTCACTATACGGGGAGAGGATGCCGGCAGGCAGGTGAGGGGCGGCGCCAGCCTGAAACGACTTTGCTCCTGCACGAAATCTGCAAATCCTTGCGGAAAACCTCCTCCAATCCGCCGCGCGCTTTCCGCAGCCGCCGGCGAAACAGGCGGCATGCGAACACATCACAGATCCCGCTGGTCCCTGCCCCGGCGCCTCCGCAACGAAGGCTGGTGGTTGGTCGAGCCGCAGAGGCCGCGCATAACGGCGGTCATGCTTCCTTTCATCCCAAGATCACGGCTGCGGCATGCCATGCGAGCGGCGGCGCTCGGGACGGTTCGGTCTTGACGCCAGCTTTCACGACTGGCGGCCTTTGCGCGCTCTCGACAAGCACGGCCCGCTTGCTAATCCTGTCATGACAAAACCGTATTCAGCGAGCTGCCGATTCCATGCCGCACAACATCCTCGTCGCCGACGACGATCCGCATATCCGCGAGATCATTTGCTTCGCGCTGGAAAAGGCCGGCATGAAGACGGCCGCCGTCGCTGACGGCGCCGCCGCGCTGCAAGCGGTCGAGCGCCGCGCGCCCGACCTCATCGTGCTGGACATCGGCATGCCGGAAATGGACGGGCTGGAGGTCTGCCGCAGGCTGCGGCAGCGCTCCGACGTGCCGGTGCTGTTCCTGTCGGCCCGCGATGAAGAAATCGACCGCATCCTCGGCCTTGAAATGGGCGGCGACGACTATGTGACGAAACCGTTCAGCCCACGCGAGCTGGTTGCCCGCGTCAACGTCATCCTGCGGCGGGCGCGCCCGGCGGTGGTGGAGGAAGACGCTGACGACCGTCGGTTCGCGCATGGCAAGCTGGTGCTGGTTCCGGCAAGCCATGCTGCGAGCTTTGAAGGCAAACCGCTCACCCTAACAGCGATCGAGTTCGCGATTCTGAAAGGTTTTCTTGGCCGCCCGCAGCATGTGCTTGGCCGCGATGCGGTGATGGCCAATGCTTACCAATCCAACATCCATGTCTCGGAACGCACCGTCGACAGCCATATCCGAAACATCCGCGCCAAGCTGGCGGCGGTCGGCTGTTCGGATGCGATCGCGACCGTGCATGGCGTCGGCTTCCGGCTCGGCCGATGCGGTGGCTGAGCAAGGAGAAATGGCGGCCCAGGCTCGCCAGCGTGGTCGTCGCCATCCTGATCGTGGTGATGGCGCTGCCGCTGGTCGGGCTGTTCTTCTTCCGTCTCTATGAAAACCAGCTGATCCGCCAGACCGAGGGCGAGCTCATCGCACAGGGCGCGGTGATTGCCGCCGTCTATGCCGATGCGGTGCGCGCGGCCGGCATTGCACCGGAACGGTTGGGAACGCCGATCTCGGCGGATCCGGCAAGGGACAATAATTACCCCTATCAGCCGATCGAGCCGCAGCTCGACCTTGCCTCCGACAATGTCATGCCGTCGCGGCCGGCGGCCGTTCCCGCCACCGCCGATCCGGACTTCGCGGCCATAGGCGCAAAGCTCGACGGCATTCTGGACGAGGCGCAGAAGACGACGCTTGCCGGCTTCCGGCTGCTCGATCCGCATGGCGTGGTGATTGCCGGCGGCGCTGAGGTCGGACAGTCGTTCGGTGAGGTCGAGGAGGTACGGCAGGCGCTCGCAGGCGTCTATGCAAGCGAGCTTCGCCTGCGGATCCCCGACCAGCCGCCGCCGCCGCTCTATTCGGTGAGCCGCGGCACCAAGGTGCGCGTCTTCGTCGCCTTGCCGGTCGAGCTCGACGGCAGGGTCGCCGGCGTGGTCTATATGTCGCGGACGCCGAACAACATCGTGAAACATCTCTATGGCGAGCGCGGCAAGGTCACGCTCGCGGCGATCGCGATTCTCGGCGGCACGCTGCTGATCGCGCTGGTGTTCATCCGCACCGTCAGCCGGCCGATCTATGCGCTGATCGAGCGCACCAAACGCATCGCCGCCGGCGACCGCGAGGCAATGCGGCCGCTCGCCCATCACGGCACGCGCGAGATGGCGGCGCTGTCGGCCGCCTTCCTCGACATGGCGCAAAAACTCCAGGCGCGCTCCGACAGCATCCAGACCTTCGCCACCCATGTCTCGCATGAACTGAAATCGCCGCTGACGGCGATACAGGGCGCGGCCGAGCTGCTCAGGGATTCCGGCGGGACGATGGACGAGGACGAGCGACGGCGTTTTTCCAACAACATCGTCACCGATGCCGGGCGGCTCAATCTCTTGGTGCGCCGGCTGCTCGAACTGGCGCGCGCGGAAAACCTGGCGCCGAGCGGCGAAAGCACGACAATCGGCGCGGCGCTGGCGCTGCTGCCGGTCGACGCCAGGCTGGAGGTACGCGTCGAATCGGGCAGCGATATCGGCCTCGGCATCTCGGGCGAGAATCTCGCGATCGTGCTCGCCAACCTCATCGACAATTCCGCACGGCACGGCGCGAAGCAGGTGACGGTCGGCGCCGAAAAGGCGGGCGAAAGGGTGGCTCTCCATGTCGGCGACGACGGCGGCGGCATTTCGGCGGCCAATCGCGCGAAAATCTTCGAGCCGTTCTTCACCACAAGGCGCGAGGCCGGCGGCACCGGCATGGGCCTCGGCATCCTGCTGGCCCTCCTGAAAGCGCATGATGGCACGATAACGCTGGTTGACTCCGAACGCGGCGCGCGCTTCGAGATCAATTTGCCGGTCGCGTGAGGACCGGTGAATCGGAGAACAAAGTGCGTTACGACATCGTCATCATCGGCGGCGCCATCGTCGGGTCCTCGGTCGCCTACTATCTGCGCGAAGAGGGTTTTACCGGTTCCATCGCGCTGATCGAGCGCGATCCGCAATTCTCGCAAGCGGCGACGACGCTGTCCCTGGCCTCGATCCGCCAGCAATTTTCCATTCCTGAAAACATCCGCCTGTCGCAATTCACGCTGAAGCTGTTCCGGCGGCTGAAAGAGACTTTCGGCGCCGATGCCGACATCGGCTTTCGCGAGGGCGGTTATCTGATCCTCGCCGGCGAGGCGGGGCTGCCGATCCTCAAGGCCAATCACGAGGCGCAGATCGCCGAGGGCGCCGATATCGTGCTGGAGGATGCAGGCCAGCTCGCCCGCCGCTTCTCCTGGCTTTCGACCGAAGGCATTTCCGCCGGCGCCTATGGCCGCGGCGGCGAGGGCTGCTTCGACGCGCATGCGCTGCTGATGCTGTTCCGCAAAGCGCTGCGCGAGAGGAGGATCGACTTCATCACCGCGTCGGCCACCGGTATCACGCGCCAGGGCAGTCGCGTCACCGGCGTCGCCCTCGACAATGGCGAGACGCTGGAAGCGGGCATCATCGTCAATGCCGCCGGCCCGAACGCCGGCAAGGTGGCGGCCCTTGCGGGGCTCGCGCTGCCGGTCGAGCCGCGCAAGCGCAACGTCTTCGTCTTCGAGGCGCGGGAAAAATATGCCGACATGCCGCTGCTGGTCGATCCCTCCGGCATCTATGTGCGGCCGGAAGGCTCGGTCTACCTCACCGGCGGCGCCGAGCCGGAGGAAGGCGACCATGCACCCGATCCCAACGATTTCGAGGTCGAGTGGCCGCTGTTCGAGGACGTGATCTGGCCGACTTTAGCCACCCGCGTCCCGGCCTTCGAGGCAATCAAGCCGACACGCGCCTGGGTCGGGCACTATGATTACAACACGCTCGACCAGAACGCGGTGATCGGGCCGCATCCGGAGGTGGAAAACTTCCTCTTCGCCAACGGCTTCTCCGGCCATGGCCTGCAGCAGGCGCCGGCGGTGGGCAAGGCGCTCTCGGAACTCATCGTGCATGGCGGCTATCGGACAATCGATTGCACGGCGTTCGGATATGAGCGCGTCGCGGCGGGGCGGGCGTTCAGGGAATTGAACGTCATCTGACGCATAATCGCATCGACCGACAAGGCGTTGCCAAGCGCATGCCCGCGCGCCGTGTTGTCGAAAATGCACCACACCTCGGTGGCTGAGGCGCCCGCGTCGGCGAGCTGGGCGCTGATCTCCAACAGTCGGCCGGCGTGGTAGTCCGAGAAATAGACATGCGGCGCGCCATGAAAGCGGAAATAGGCGAGCTCATGCCAGCCGCCGGGCGCGGAAGCGGCGGCAACTGGGGCGGGGTCGGCCGCCACGCGCCCGACACGGAGGCGGCTCAGCAAAGCATCCGCCCCCGGCTCGAACCAACTGGCGTGACGCGGTTCGCAGACCAAGCGGCAGTCGGTCTTGTCGTGCAACAAGGCGAAGAACTTTTTGGCTATCTGCCTGTCGAACTGCAGACTGGGCGGCAGCTGGACCAAGAGGGCGGACAGCCTTTCACCGAGACCTCCGACCTCACCCATGAAAGCATCCAGAAGAT
The DNA here is from genome assembly GCF_001672445.1 of Mesorhizobium sp. WSM3873. Taxonomy (NCBI): domain Bacteria; kingdom Pseudomonadati; phylum Pseudomonadota; class Alphaproteobacteria; order Hyphomicrobiales; family Phyllobacteriaceae; genus Mesorhizobium; species Mesorhizobium sp. WSM3873. The sequence goes on from NZ_LYTM01000006.1 coordinate 77,074, forward strand.
CATGGCAATCTACCAGGCGGCGCTCATGGGTCGCGGCTTTGGGGATTTTGACAGAGAACCGAAAACGATCCGGGACCGAGCACGCCCAGCGCTCATAGGTTTCGCGCTGATGCGGTTTGTAGAAGGAGGAGTTGATCTCCACGACAGGAAGACGCGAAGCGTAACGCTCCAATTGCGAGCCCGTCGCCGGAACAGAGGACCTGTGCGCTGCCGGTATGGTCCATCCGGCTGTTCCGATAAAATATTTGCTTTCGGCCATGTCGACAATCTGGACAGGCGCGCCTGCAGGTCAAGGCGGGGCTCGGGCGGCGAGGCGGCAGCCCAGATGTGCCTGTAGCCAGCCGAGCACGCGCGCCCAGCCTTCGGCGTGCTCCGCCGCGGCGTCCGGGAAGCCGGCGAAGCCGCCATGGCACACGGTGAGCCGCGTGCCGGCAGAGGTCAGTTCCAGCAGATAGGCAACCGTCGTTTCGTGACGGCCGAGCGTCGGGTGATCCCAATCGTAGCGCCTCGTCTGCACGACCCTGCGCCCCGTCTCGATCTCGAGGAAGCTGCCGCTGGCGGGCAGGGTCCTGCCGTCGGCCGTCCTCACGATGACGCGCCACGATCCACCGACGCGCAGATCGGCGGCCCAGCCGATCATCCGGTAGGTCTCGGCCGACCCCCACCAGCGCTCGACGTCGCTGGTAAGAAGCGCGGTGACGACTTGTTGCGGCGAAGCGGGAAGTTCCGCCGAAGCCATGACCGTCTCGGTGTTCGCCATGGCGCGCGGCCAGCCATGCGGCAGTATCATTGCCAACCTCCTCCGCGGCCGTTCAATACCTGGTTCAGACCTTCGATGGCGGGCGCTCGAAACCCTTGCCGGTCTCCAGCAGGCTCTTGAGGCTCGCCAGCACCAGCGGCCAGCCCTTGGACACGTTCGGAATCAGCCGGTGCGGGCCGTCGGCCTCGTGGGTGACGGCAAGCTTCATCAGCTCGCCGTCCTTTTCGATGGTGAAGGTACAGCGCGTGTAGCCGTCTTCCTTCACTTCGGGCAGCCATTCGTTGCGCCATTTGATGACCAGACGCCGGGGCGGATCGATCTCGAGGATCTCGCCAGAGTCGGCCACGCGGCCGTCCGGGAAGATCAGCTTCCAGCTCGAACCCACCTTCCAGTCGCTCTCCTGGTAGGAGCAGAGGAAGAACTGCCGGTTGAACTCCGGATCGGTCAGCGCCGTCCAAAGCTTTTCGGGCGTGGTGCGGATGTAGGTGACGTAGACGAAAGTGTTGTCGCTCACGGCTCTTCCCTTTCAAGTCGTTTCTTCAGGTCGCTCAAGGCATCCAGCCGATGGCGCTCGAATTTGCCGATCCAGCGCTCGGCGATCTCGTTGATCGGAACGGGGTTGAGGTAATGCTCCTTCTCGCGGCCACGGCGAACGGTGGCGACGAGGTTCGCCTCCTCGAGAATTGCCAGGTGCTTGGTCACCGCCTGGCGCGTCATGTCCATCCGCTCGCAGAGCGCGTTCAGCGTCTGTCCGTTCCTGGCATAGAGGCTGTCCAGCAATTGGCGGCGGGTCGGGTCGGCCAAAGCGCGAAAGACGGCATCCATGGTCATGGCCTTAATATGCAACCATTTGGTTGCATGTCAAGCGTCGCGACAGATCGACCGATCACTTGCCAGTGAATGGCATCAGCGCTTGCGGGAGAACCAGAAGGCGTCGGGCATGCGTTTCATGCCGATGCGCTCGTAGAAGCCGACCGCGTCAGGCATCGAGATCAGGCTGATGGCGACGGACGTGCCGAGCTGGCGGCGTGCCTCGTCCATCAGGCCTTTGCCGATGCCGAGCCCTTGCGCCGAAGCCGATACGGCGAGCTCGGAGATGTAGCACACCCAGGAGAAGTCCGTGACGCCGCGCGCGACGCCGACAAGCGGACTGCCGTCGACATCGAGTCGTGCCGTCAGCACCAGATTGGCATTGCCGAGCATTGCCTTCAGCCGAGCTTCGTCGTCGACCGGCCGTGTTTCGCCGAGGCCGGATTCCACCAGCACGCGGCGGAATTCGCCGACATCGAGCGTGGGTTCGCTTGCGTAAAGGACCTTCGAAGTCGGCGCCATGCGGCCAAGGTGCCCGATCGGCCGGGATTTTGAAAGCAGCCGATCCCGATCTTGTGTTCGATCGCCCAAGCCACGCGACAACAGTTGCCTTTCATTTGCCGCCGGCTTTGTGTAAAGCGTGCGCAAAATTCCCCGCGGAGAGAAGACGGGTAAGGACCATGGACAAATTCACCAAGCTCACCGGCGTCGCGGCGCCCATGCCGATCGTCAACGTCGATACCGACATGATCATCCCGAAGGATTATCTGAAGACGATCAAGCGGACCGGGCTTGGCACCGGCCTGTTCGCCGAGATGCGCTACAAGGACGACGGCTCGGAGAACCCGGATTTCGTGCTCAACAAGCCGGCCTATCGCAAGGCGCAAATCCTGGTCGCCGGCGACAATTTCGGCTGCGGCTCGAGCCGCGAGCACGCGCCCTGGGCGCTGCTCGATTTCGGCATTCGCTGCGTCATCTCGACGTCGTTCGCCGATATTTTCTACAACAACTGCTTCAAGAACGGCATCCTGCCGATCACGGTCAGCCCGGAAGACCTGGACAAGCTGATGGACGACGCCTCGCGCGGTTCCAACGCCACGCTGTCAATCGACCTCGAAGCCAAGGAGATCCGCGGCCCGGATGGCGGCGTGGTCAAGTTCGATCTCGACGACTTCAAGCGCCATTGCCTCTTGAACGGCCTCGACGACATCGGACTGACCATGGAGAAGGCCGGCGCTATCGCGTCCTTCGAGAAGAAGAACGCCGAGCTGCGCCCCTGGGCCTGAACGGCTGAAGCACGGTGATAGATAGCCCGGCTGCAAGCGGCCGGGTTCGTGGTGGCTGAACGGAGGGACAGTCATGACACGCCCGCTTCTGGCCGGCGCCTGCGCCTTGGCGGCGATCCTTCTGGCGGTGTCCGGGGCGACGGCGCAGAGCCAGACGGCGCCGCAGGCGCCCGCGCCTTCCGACCAGCCCGCCGCCGATCAAGGGGCGGCCGATCAAGGCGCATCGAGCACTTCCGACGCCGCTCCCGCCGACGCTGACAAACAGGCGCCGATCCCGTTCGAGGACGGCCAGCTCACCATCACGCAGCCGGAGCAGGACGGCGAGAAGGTGCTGGCCTATGACGGCAAGCAGCTGGCCAGCAACTACGACGTCTCCTTCGACAGGATCGTCAAGATCGGCGACATCAACGTGGCGCTGGTCGATGTCGGCGACGGCGGCAACCAGTGCGGCCCGGCCAAGGTCATCGTCTGGAAACCGAAGGACGGCGAGATCCGGACCACGACGGTCGAGCAGGACGAATGCGGCGCGCCGCCGGCCGCGGTTTCCGACGACGCCATCTATTTTGTGCCTTTCTTGCTGCCCGGAGCAACCAAGCCGGCCTTGCAATGGTCGCCGACCGAAGGGCTGACGACCTCCGGAAACCTGACCTACACGCCGGAACCCGGCACCGACTGGAAGGACGTCGATTCGTCGAAATACGACAACATCATCGACGCGTTCCACAACGAAGCGGTTTACAAGGCGGCGCAGGCGCTGCTGGGCGACGATATGCCCGACATGGCGACCAGCCTGCTGGTCGGCGGCGGCACCGAAAAGACCGCTTCCGGCGCCTTCTATGCCACCGGCTGCGTGCCGCATGACTGCGGCGGCAATGACGGCTTCATGGCGGTCGACCCGGTCGAGCACAAGGTCTATTTCGCCCGCCGCGGCCAAAATGGCGAGCCGGATGCCTGGCCGCCGGTAAAGGACTGGCCGGCGGATATCAAGAAGGCCTATGACGACACGCAGGGGAATTAGCCCGAGCGTCAATTGCCAGGTTGCGTCCTTCGCGCCTCCCCTCTGTCCCGCCAGCATCGCGTTGTCTGGCTCACGACTGGGCTGTGGATGCGTTTCAGAATTACCGAACAAATCCTGCGAGGCCCCCATGCGCAAGCTGATCTCCACCGGTTCCCCCTTCGAGAAAACCGCCGGCTATTCGCGCGCGGTGGTGCAGGGCGACTGGTGTTTCGTCTCCGGAACGACCGGCTACGACTATGCCACGATGACGATGCCCGACACGGTCGAGGCGCAGACGCACAATTGTCTTGCCACCATCGCCAAGGCCCTTGCCGACGGCGGCTTCGACATGGCCGATGTGGTGCGGGCGCATTACTATATTACCGACCAGGCCTATGTTGACGTGGTCTTCCCGATCCTCGGCGAGGCGTTCGGGGACATCCGCCCGGCGGCGACGATGATCGTCTGCCAGCTCAACAAGCCGGAGATGAAGATCGAGATCGAGGTGACGGCGCTCAGGCGCACTGTCTGATGCCTGTCGCCCAGGCTGCGAAGCGGCTGGGCACAACGACGGCGTGGAGCGAGGAGCGGCCCATGGTCAAGGTCAGACGCATCGTCGCGAATATCGAAACGCCCGACATTGCGGCGGCAAAGCGCTTCTATCAGGGCGTGCTTGGCCTCGATCAGCTCATGGATATGGGCTGGATCGCCACGTACGGCTCCCAGCAGACCATGGCCGTCCAGATCAGCTTCATGTCGCAAGGCGGCTCGGGCACGCCGGTGCCGGACCTCTCGATCGAGGTCGACGATGTCGATGATGCGCTGGACCGCATGCGCAAGGCTGGCTTTGCCGTCGAATACGGCCCGGCCGACGAGCCCTGGGGCGTGCGGCGCTTCTATGTGCGCGATCCGTTCGGGCGGCTGGTGAATATCCTGTCGCATCGGTGATGGCGCGCCTACCGGCCTCTTGCGAGATGCTGGCAGGGCAGAGGGGGTGTGAAGGATCTCGAGGCTCGTCCCCTTGCGCACAGCCCGCCCGGCGTTTAGCAAGGCCGCGGTTCAATTCTCTCCCCAGGACGGTTCTCCATGGCTTCGAAAAATCTCTTCCTGCTCGCCGGCGACGGCATCGGCCCCGAGGCCATGGCCGAAGTGAAGAAGTTGATCGCGGCCATGAACGCGAAGCTCGGCAGCGGCTTTGCCACCGACGAGGGGCTGGTCGGCGGATGCGCTTACGACGCGCATGGCGCGGCGATCTCCGATGCCGACATGGAAAAGGCGATGGTGGCGGATGCCGTGCTGTTCGGCGCCGTCGGCGGGCCGAAATGGGACAAGGTGCCCTACGAGGTGCGCCCCGAGGCCGGCCTGCTGCGCCTGCGCAAGGACATGGAGCTGTTCGCCAACCTGCGTCCGGCGATCTGCTATCCGGCTTTGGCCGCCTCCTCCTCGCTCAAGCAGGAGGTGGTCGAGGGCCTCGACATCTTGATCGTGCGCGAGCTGACCGGCGGCGTCTATTTCGGCGAGCCGAAGCAGATCATCGACCTCGGCAACGGCCAGAAGCGCGGCATCGACACCCAGGTCTACGACACGTTCGAGATCGAGCGTATCTCCGGCGTCGCTTTCGAGCTGGCACGCACGCGCAAGAACCATGTCACCTCGATGGAAAAGCGCAACGTCATGAAGTCGGGCGTGCTGTGGAGCGAGGTGGTCACCCAGACGCATCAGGCGAAATATGCCGACGTCAAGCTCGACCACATGCTGGCCGATGCCGGCGGCATGCAGCTGGTGCGCTGGCCAAAACAGTTCGACGTCATCGTCACCGACAATCTGTTCGGCGACATGCTCTCGGACATCGCCGCCATGCTCACCGGCTCGATCGGCATGCTGCCGTCGGCCTCGCTCGGCGCGCCGGACGTCAAGACCAAGCAGCGCAAGGCGCTCTACGAGCCGGTGCACGGCTCGGCGCCCGACATCGCCGGCAAGGGCGTCGCCAATCCGATCGCCATGATCGCCTCCTTCGCCATGTGCCTGCGCTATTCCTTCGGCATGACGGTGGAAGCCGACAAGCTCGAAGCGGCGATCGCCGCCGTGCTCGACGACGGCCTGCGCACCAAGGACATCATGTCCGAGGGCATGACCGAGGTCGGCACCACCGAAATGGGCGATGCCATCATCGCCAAGTTCCTGGGCTGATCCCCATGGCAGAGGCGGCGGTTGACGTCCGCTGGGCGACGACCGAAGACGCCGAGGCGCTCGCCACCGTGCTTTGCGCAATGGCGGCGCATTACCGGCAGTCACCGCTCGACCATGCCCGGGCGACGGCCACGGCAAAGCAGTGGCTCGGCGAGGAAAGCCCGGCCTATCCGCATTTCGCGCTGGCCTTCGCCGGTGGCGAGGTGGCCGGCCTGGCCTCGGTCGCGATCGCGCATCCGGGCATTGATCTCGACCGGCTGATGTTCTTGAAAGACCTGTTCGTGCGTCAAGAGGCTCGAAACGCGGGAGTGGGTGAGGCGCTGATCGGCTTTCTCGCCGGCTATTGCCTCGACAAGCGCATTGGCCGCATCGACCTCACCGCCGAGGACTGGAACGAGGGTGCGCTGCGCTTCTACGAGCGGCTCGGCGCCGAACGCCATGGCCAGAAGATCTTCCTCAGGCTGTCGGGCGAGGCACTAAGGACGGCGGCCGTCAGAATCTAACTCCGCCCGGCACCGGCCCCCACTTGTTGTCGCCGGCCTGGGTCGGGATCAGGCCGAAGACCAGGGTGGCGAGCCAGCCGACATAAGGCACGAAGCAGAGGATGGCGAGCCAGCCGGTCAGGCCGAGATCATGCAAGCGGCGCACGATGAGCGCGACCCACGGCAGGAACGTGAGCAGGACGTAAAGACCGAGCAGGCTGAACATGACGACCGGCTCATCGCCGCCGCCCTCGACGTTGCCGCGCGACAGGTCTGCGGAGAAGCCGACGCCGATGGCGACGACAAGACCGATCGTCCAGAACAGGCAAAAGCCCCAGAACTCCTTGCGCCGGGCGCGGCCGGAGAAGTTGACGTAGTTCGTCGTCACGCCACGCCAGAAATAGCTCCAGAGGCCGGTCGATTCCACCGTTTCGGCCTCGGCGTTGCGGCCGAAATGCGGCTGCCCCGCAGGCGAGCTGCCCGGCAGCGGACGGGCAGGAACTGGAACGGCGTTGTCAACCGGATCGATCATCCGGCCGCGGACCGAGAAGACATTGCCGGCACGTTCGCCGTTCGGCTGGAACTCGACCTGGGCTCCCCTGGCAAGCGTTGTCTCGCGACGCAGGTCCTCGCGCGCGAAACTGTAGCGCCTGCCGTCGGCGCCGCTGATGAAGCCGAAGCCCTGGTGCTCGTCATAGTGAAGAACTTCGCCGCGCATCAGATCCCCCCGAGCGTCGAATTCTTTCCCTTTGCTCGATTTGACATGAGCGCCGGCCGGCGGGCAAGAGCGATGGCGTTCAGCCGGCTATCGTAGAGGCGGCAAATCGGGATAGAAGCCGCAAGTCGCCTCACAGACCGCGAAGCAATGGCCCAGAAGGACTCGACACTGCTGCCAGAAGCGGCCGACGCTCCCGGCGGCCAAAGACGGAAAATCTGCATCGACGCGACCGGCCTGCTCGCCTGGCGCGGCGCGCTGGCCGGCATCCAGCGGCTGGAAGACTTCATGGTCAGGGCAGCGCTCGCCGATCCCGACCCGGATGTCGAGGTGGTGACGCTCGATCTCTCCAGCCATCGTTTCCGGGCGCTCGAAAAATTCGAGATGGAGCAGTTGGGTGTCAGCGAGATCGCGCCGTTCCGGCAGCGGCCACGACTGCAAGCCGCTGCCGCGCTGCGGCAGGGGTTCGAAGCGGTGCGGCGCCATCCAATGGTCAAGAGTGAAGCCGATCGCCAGCTTGCGGGAATGGTGACGAACGGCCGTCCCGGCTTCACCTTCACGGTGTCGAAGCTGCTGCTGCGGGCCTATCGCTTCTCTAGGCGAGCCGGTCTCCGGGCGGGTTTGCTTCGCGGCGATGCGGCGCAGCCGACGAAGGATGTCGGGCCTCGAACGGTGCTGATCAGCAACCAACTGCTGGTCGGCGAAAAGTTAGCGGCGGTTTGCGCCGGCCCCGACAATATAGCCTTTCTTTGCCACGACATGATCCCGACCATGCGGCCCGACCTTGTCGCCAAGAACAGATGGCAGGCCGCCTTCGGGCCCAATCTCGAACGGCTGGTGCGGTCCGGCGCGGCGGCCTTCTGCACCTCCGACACCGCGGCGACGATGCTTGGCGATCACATGCGCAAGGCCGGCATAGATCTGCCGGCCGTCCATCGCTTCCCGATGCCGTCGCTGCTGCATGAGAAGGCCGCGCGGCTGAGGATGACGTCCCGGCTCGAGGCCGGCGAGCCCTACATCCTTTATTGCTCGACCGTCGAGATCCGGAAGAACCACATCATGCTCGCCCGCATCTGGCAGCAGGCGCTCGACGAAGGCGTTCGGTTGCCGAAGCTCGTCTGCGTCGGCCGCTGGGGCTGGATGGTCGAGGAGCTCAGCGCCTATCTCAAGGCTCATGCGGGGCTGAAAGAAAAGATCGTCTTCGCGGGTCCGGTCAGCGACGAGGAGCTTATCGGCTATTATCGAAGTGCCAGCTTCGGCGTTTTCCCCTCGCATATCGAGGGCTGGGGCTATGCCGCTTCGGAGTGTCTGGATTTCGGGGTCCCGGTCATCGTCTCGACCACGCCGTCGCTGATCGAAGCGACCGGCGGCCTGATGCCCGCGGTCGGTTCGACCGACCAGATCGGCTGGTATGGCGCAATCCGACGGATGACAGACGACGATGCCTGGCGCGATTTGCTGGCCGGGCGTATCGCCGAAGAGCACAGGCCGACATCGCCTGCCGAAAGCTGGGCGGCGATAAAGGCCGGGCTCAAGGCGGCAGCAGCCTGCGCCAATTGACTCTTTACGCAAAGCGCGTAAAAGCCGGCAGCGAACGGGATCGTCTTCAATGCGCGGCCATTTGGCTCTTCTGGCATTCGATGCCCCCAGCCACGATGCACAGCATCGGGCCGGGCGTTTCGACGCGTCCGTCCGTTCTCGCAAAACTACGGCCAAAACCACCACCAAAACGGTGTGATTCCCTTGGCCTAACCACCCTCTCCCGGGTTCGGCCCGGGGGACAGAACCCGCATGAGGCCGGCGGGTTTTCTCCAACAACCAAGCGGAGAGGGACAGGAGATTTCGATGAGTTTCAAGGTTGCGGTAGTCGGCGCCACGGGCAATGTGGGTCGCGAAATGCTCAACATTCTGGACGAGCGCGGCTTCCCGGCGAGCGAAGTGGTGGCGTTGGCCTCGCGGCGCAGCCAGGGCACCGAAGTGTCCTTCGGCGACCGCACGCTGAAGGTCAAGGCGCTCGACACCTTCGATTTTTCCGACACCGACATCTGCGTCATGTCGGCCGGCGGCAATGTCTCCAAGGAGTGGTCGCCCAAGATCGGCAAGCAGGGCTGCGTCGTCATCGATAATTCGTCGGCCTTCCGCTACGACCCGGACGTGCCGCTGATCGTGCCGGAAGTGAATCCGGACGCGGTCGAACTCTTCTCGCGCAAGAACATCATCGCCAATCCGAACTGCTCGACGGCGCAGCTCGTCGTGGCGCTGAAGCCGCTGCACGATGTCGCCACCATCAAGCGCGTCGTCGTCGCCACCTACCAGTCGGTCTCCGGCGCCGGCAAGGAAGGCATGGACGAGCTGTTCACGCAAACCCGCGCGGTTTTCGTCGCCGACCAGGTCGACGTCAAGAAGTTCACCAAGCGCATCGCCTTCAACGTCATCCCGCATATCGACGTCTTCCTCGACGACGGCTTCACCAAGGAAGAGTGGAAGATGGTCGCCGAGACGAAGAAGATGCTCGATCCCAAGATCAAGCTGACGGCGACCTGCGTGCGCGTGCCGGTGTTCATCGGCCACTCGGAAGCCGTCAACATCGAGTTCGAGAAGCCGATCACCGCCGACGAGGCGCGCGAGATCCTGCGCGAGGCTCCCGGCTGCCAGGTCTTGGACAAGCGCGAGAACGGCGGCTACATCACGCCGCTCGAGTCGGCCGGCGAGGACGCCACCTTCATCTCGCGCATCCGCGAGGATTCGACCGTCGATAACGGCCTGTCGATGTGGGTCGTCTCCGACAATCTGCGCAAGGGCGCGGCGCTCAACGCCGTCCAGATCGCCGAGCTGTTGGTCGAGCGGGGCCTGATCCAGCCGAAGAAGAAGGCGGCTTAGTTCCGCTCACGGGCCGCACCGCCGCTTCGCGGCTGGCCCTCCGCGAGGGCGCCGGACGACCGGCGGCCCGCCGTCGCGGGCTCGGCCTTCGGCCGTTGGGCTCTCGCTCACGGGCCGCGCGTCGCGGGCGGCCTTCCGCCGATAGCTCTCTTTTCCCCGTTCACGGGAGAGGTCGCGGCAGGAGGATGAGGGTGGCGCCGGAATATCCAGGTGTGACGAGCGATGCCCGCTGCTTCCATGTGCTGAGGCGCTAGCCACTGCTCTCCGCAGCCAGCTGCCGCAGGAGGCCGAGCGCCTCGTCCGCCCGCTCCGCCGGGACGAACAGATGGTCATGGTAAAAGGCCGAGACCGGATTGACGCCCATGCCGGCAGCGGCGAGCCGCGTCGTGATCGCGGCCAGAAAGCCGACGGCGTCGAGCGACGAATGGATGTCGAGCGTGATCATCCGGCAGCGGAACGTGCCGGCGAGGCCGGCTAGCTTCGCTTGGTCCTCCGACACGATCAACGTCAGACCTTCCCGCTCGCGAAACTGCATGACCGGATCAAGACCGTCCGGTACGGCTGTACCGGGCGCCAGCGTCGCGAAAACATGGACATCGGGGAGCAGTTGCGGCGTCATCGACGCCAGTAGTCTTTGGAGATTGGTCTCGCCGGTCATTCTCTCTCCTTCGGTCATGCATTCTCACTCAATCATGCGTTCGAAAAAAGCGCACCGACCCTTGTCGGATCGCCGCCCTGCCCCCCGTCCTTGGCTCGAAGCTGGCAAAACAGCCAGGCTCCAGCCAAGGAGGGAACACCAATGAGCATTTCAGAAGCCGCTCCCGTCTCGAACGGCGCCTTGTGGACCGGGCGCGCGCTTAGCGCCATTGTCATCCTTTTCATGATCTTCGACGGCGTCATCAAGCTGCCGCCGCTGCAGATCGTCACCGAGACGATGACGCAGCTCGGCTGGCCAGATGACCCAAACACCGCGCGGCTGCTCGGCATCGTCGGCCTGATCTCGACTGTGCTTTATGCGCTGCCGCGCACGTCCGTGCTCGGCGCCATCCTGCTCACCGCCTATATGGGCGGCGCCATTTCCACGCATGTGCGCATCGGTAACCCGCTGCTCTCGCACACGCTGTTCGGCGTCTATCTCGCTGTTGTCCTGTGGGGCGGGCTCTATCTGCGCGACCCCAGAGTGCGCGCGCTGATCCCGTTCAGCCGCTGAGGCGGTTCGTTCTGGTGATTCCACCGGCTGCGGCGACCGCAAGGCTTCGAAGCCGGGTTGCCAAGCTGCGTTACCGAACGCTAATTCGTGAGCACTCTCAATGCTGTCGAGGCGGGCTGGCGCAACCCGCGCCTGCCTTCGAAACAGCAATATTCGTTCCCTTCGGGATCAAATTAGCCGTTTGCGAGTTAAAGCTTGGCGGCGAGGACGGCGATCCCGTGAGAGAGGAACTGAAATGAAGAAAGCGATTACCATTCTGGTGCTGACGGTGGCGCTGGGCGCCTGTTCGCAGACGGAAAAAGGAGCGGCGATCGGCGGCTTGGGCGGTGCTGCGGTCGGAGCGGCCGTCGCCAATGACCCGGTCGAGGGCGCAGTGGTCGGTGGCGCTGTCGGCGCCGTGGCAGGCGCGTTGATCGGCCGTGCCAGCGAAAGCGGCAAGTGCCGTTATCGGGACCGCTACGGGCGCGTTTATATTGCTCGTTGCCCGTCGGGATATTGAGGTATCGACGGGCCTGACCAAAAGAACGGCGGGGTTGGCCCGCCGTTCTTTTGACCTGTTTTGACCGAGGCCGAGATTACTCGGCGGTCGCGGCTTCCGCCTCGGCGGGTGCTGCGGACGCGGCCGCAACGGCAGCGGCGGCGTCTTCCTGGGCCTTCTTCAGCAGGGCTGCGCGCTCCTGCGCCTTCTTGCCCGGCAGGGCCTTGTTCGGGTTCGAGCGGGCCGGACGCTTGGCGATGCCGGCCTCGTCGAGGAAGCGCAGCACGCGGTCGGTCGGCTGGGCGCCGTGCGAGAGCCAGTGCTTGACGCGGTCGGCATCGACCTTCACGCGTTCGCCGTCCTTCGGCAGCAGCGGGTTCCACGAGCCGAGCGCCTCGATGAAACGGCCGTCGCGCGGCGAACGGGCGTCGGCGACGACGACGTGGTAATAGGGACGCTTCTTCGAGCCCGCACGGGCCAGTCTGATCTTCAGTGCCATTCTTTATCTCCTAACAAGCTCTGAGTTCGTTGATTGGGTTGCGGCTTTGGCCTTGTGCAAGTCGTAATCCCAAGACCGCTGCGCAGTTTGGGCGACATGCACCAGCTTCAGCCGGTTTTCGTCACGCCGTTGTTAGCGGCGATCTGTTCGTGATGCCGGATGACTTCGCGGATGACGAAGTTCAGAAATTTCTCCGCGAAATCCGGATCGAGATGCGCATCCTTCGCCAGTTGGCGCAGGCGGGCGATCTGCTGCTGCTCGCGCGCCGGGTCGGCTGGCGGCAGGCCATGCTCGGCCTTCAGCACGCCGACCGCCTTGGTGCAGCGGAAGCGCTCGGCCAGCATATGAATGAGGGCGGCGTCGATGTTGTCGATCGAAGCGCGGTAGCCCGCCAGAACGGCGCGTGCCTCGGCCATATCCTTCTCCTCGTTCATCGCCCCCTCACTTCTTCTTGCCAAGGCCAGGCAGGCCGCCGCCGCCGAGACCGGGAAGGCCCGGCAGTTTCATGCCGCCGGGCAGGCCCGGCAACCCGCCCCCGGGAAGTCCGCCGGGCAGCCCGCTCGGCAGGCCTTTGCCGAGACCGGCAGCCTGGGCCTGCTTCTGCAAGGCCTCGAGCTGCTTCGGGTCCATCTTGGAAAGGTCGGCCATGCCGCCGCCGGGCATCATGCCGCCAAGGCCCATCTTCGAGGCAAGGCCGCCCATCATGCCGCGCATCATGCCGCCGCCTTTGCCCTTGCCGCCCATCGCCTTCATCATGTCGGCCATGCCGCGATGCATCTTCAAGAGCTTGTTGATCTCGGCCGCGTCGGTGCCGGAGCCGGCGGCGATGCGCTTCTTGCGCGAGTGCTTCAAGATATCGGGGTTAGCGCGCTCGGCCTTGGTCATCGAGGAGATGATGGCGAGCTGCCGGCGGAACATCTTGTCGTCGAAGCCGGCCGCGGCGAACTGGTCCTTCATCTTGCCCATGCCGGGCATCATGCCCATGATGCCGCCCATGCCGCCCATTTTCGACATCTGCTGAAGCTGCGCGGCAAGGTCGTTCAGGTCGAACTTGCCCGACTGCATCTTCTTGGCCATCGCCGCCGCCTGCTCGGCGTCGATGGTCTCGGCGGCCTTCTCGACTAGGCTGACGATGTCGCCCATGCCGAGGATGCGGTCGGCGATGCGCTTGGGGTGGAATTCCTCCAGCCCGTCCATCTTTTCGCCGGTGCCGATCAGCTTGATCGGCTTGCCGGTGACGGCGCGCATCGAAAGCGCGGCGCCGCCGCGGCCGTCGCCGTCCATGCGGGTCAGCACCAGGCCGGTGATGCCGACGCGCTCGTCGAAGCTTTTCGCCAGGTTGACCGCGTCCTGGCCGGTCAGCGAGTCGGCTACCAGCAGGATTTCGTGCGGCGACGACACCTTTTTGATGTCGGCCATCTCGACCATCAGCGGCTCGTCGATATGGGTGCGGCCGGCGGTGTCGAGGATGACGACGTCGTGGCCGCCAAGCTTTGCCGCCTGCACGGCGCGCTTGGCGATATCGACCGGGCTTTGGCCGGCGATGATCGGCAGCGTGGCGACCTTGGTCTGCTCGCCGAGCTGGCGCAGCTGCTCCTGCGCGGCCGGACGCCGCGTGTCGAGCGAGGCCATCAAAATTTTCTTGTTCTGACGCTCCGTAAGGCGCTTGGCGATTTTGGCCGAGGTCGTCGTCTTGCCGGAACCCTGCAGGCCGACCATCATGACGACGACGGGCGCGGGCGCGTTGAGGTCGATAGCGACGCCCTCGGCACCGAGCATATCGACCAGCTCGTCATGGACGATCTTGACGACCATCTGTCCGGGCTTGATCGACTTCAGCACCGCGGCGCCGACCGCCTTCTCGCGCACCTTGTCGGTGAAAGAGCGAACCACCTCGAGCGCCACATCGGCCTCAAGCAGTGCCCGGCGCACCTCGCGCAACGCCGCAGAGACGTCCGCCTCCGACAGCGCACCGCGGCCGGTCAGGCCGTTCAGGATGGAGCCAAGGCGCTCTTGTAAGGACTCAAACATTGATCAAACCGCCGTGCGAGAGCGCCTTGGATTCATGCCGATCCCTGTCGGCCCTGCGGCCCTCCACGCCTCTTGTGCGCTCCTGCAGTGATTCAAACATCTTGCTTCCTTCGATCTCGGTTCATTCGACCGAGAGGTAGTGTGTTCGCGCCGGGTCGCCAAGCCAAAGCGCAAAGCCAAAAAGCACCCGGGGGCGCATCGCGCTGCCGGGTGTTGGCCTCCAGGATCGGTTTACAGCTCTCGCCTCAAAGAGGCTTCGGCGTCCTGGTCGGCTTTCGCGGAGAGGGTCTCGTCGCGGAATTCGTGCGCGTCTAGACAGCAAATCGGCGGCAGAGTCAAGGCTGGGGCGGTTTTCAAGAGCAAAAGAGGCGGTTCAGGGCAGCTTTTCGCCATCCAGGATGCGCGTATAGAGATCGAGATAGCCGTTTGCCGTCCTCGCGATGGGAAATCGCGCGGCGGCGGATGCGCGGCACTGCTCAGGCGACAAGCCGGCGATGTCGGCCAAGGCCTTGGCGAACTCGGCATCGGTGTCGAAGAGGCGTCCGGTGGCGTCGTCGACGATTTCGGGCAGCGCGCCGCGCCGTGTCGTCAACACCGGCGTGCCGCAGAGCATCGCTTCGACCGGCGCCATGCCGAACGGCTCTTCCCAGGCGATCGGGTTGAGAAAAGCTCTGGCCTCTCCCAGCAGGCGCAGCTTCTCGTCGCCGTCGACGATGCCGTGGTAGCGGAAGCGGCGGCCGAGGCTCTTGAAGAAGACACCCTGGCGGCGAACCTTGGTGCGCTGCAGGAGCTGCCAGCGCGAGCCGCCGGCGATATCGAGCTGGAAATCGAAGGCACGGGCGAGATCGACAGCCCGGTTGAGGTTCTTGCCGGCGCGGGCGATGCCGGCCAGAAACAGAAGCCTGTCCGTCTTGCCGACGGACAGCCGATAGGCGTCGACCGGAAAGCCGTTGTGGACGAAGGTTTCCCGCCCGTGGTTGCGCGCATGGCTGGCGCTGACGAAGTTCCAGTTTGGCCTGTTTTGCGTGAATTCCGGGTCGAAGCCGTGCATCGTATAGAGCGCCGGCCGCGAAATCTCGATGTACCAGCCATTGAAATGCACGATGTCGGTGTCGGCCGGGATCGCAGCGCGGCATTCGGCGGCCGAAGAGGCCTGCCGCACTTCGCACAGCGGATGGCTCGAGCCGCGACCGGCGATCAGGACCACCTTGTGGCCGAGACGCGAAAGCTCTGTTGCCAGCCAGTCGACCTGCCGCTCAGTGCCGCCATAGCCTTCGCAGGGAATGGTGCGTTCCGCCACCAGCGTGATGCGCATCAGGCGAGCCCGTCGGTTTCCCGCCTGACCACGATCCGATCAAGAAACCGGTTTCCGCTTTTTTGGATCATGGCTCGTCCGGCCCGACCGTCAGGGGGGAGCGGCGATGCAGAAGCAGGAGCATCGTCAGCAGCGTGCTTACGATGCCGATCGCGGCGATGAGAACGGCGTCCCAATTGGTCCAGCCGGGGCCTTCCAGCGGCTTGGCGTTGAACAGGGCGAAGGAATTGTAGCTCTGCTGGTGCGAGATCAGCAGGAAGCCGGTCAGGTTGTTGCCGAGATGGGCGCCGAATGCAGCGCCGAGATTGCCGGTCACATAGACCAGCAGCGTCAGCAGCAGCGCGAAGGCGGCGATCGAGACCAGCACGCAGGCATTGATGGCAAGCGTCGAGGCCGGGCTCCAATGCAAGGCGGTGAACAGAAGGCCCGGCGGCGCGGCCCAGATCAGCGGGCTGCCAAAGCGGCTGGCGAGGCCACGCAGCAGATAGCCACGGAACAGAGCCTCCTCCGATGAGGTCTGCAGAAAGGCGAGCGGCACGATCGCGAGAAGCGAGAGCAGCCAGGACGAGAAGGCGATCGATCCGCGGACGATCTCCGGCTGCAGCCAATAGAGCAGCACCTCGGAGAACAAGGAGGTGATCAGAACCGCGATCAGGCCTTTGAGGAACCCGCCGCGCGAGATGCGGCGGTCTGGGCCGATCAGCGCCGAGAGCGGCTCGCCATGAACGAAGCGCATCGCGGCCCAAAGACCGATCCAGATGCCGAGAAAGGACGCCAGCGCGGTGAGGATGCCGGCGGGAGAGGCAAGGAAATCCTGAATCGGCTGTCCGGTCGCCGGGCCCGGGAGGCGCAAGACGATGAAGGCGGCGGTGCCGGCGACGAGCACGACCAGCGTCACGGCGAGCCAGAAGAGAACGACGATCGCCGTTCCGAGCAGGAGCCGGAGCAGGGTGGTTTTTTCGTTCGGCGAGCGCCGGTAGCGCTCGAAGGCGGCGTTGTCGATGATCACACGGGGTCCCCTGCCGAGCGCTTTTCCGGTCGCATGATCTAGGGGATCGGCGTTTTCGGCGCAATCGCTCCCGTCAGATCCAGCAACCAGTTGGGCCGCTTCGACCTCAGGGATCATCGAAACTGCCGGCAGATCAGCCACGGCCTTCCATCGGTGCAGGGCGACTCGTCTAACGCTGCTGCCGGGAATCCGAGCCGGTCGACAACAATTTCGGCTCTCGATTAACCGTTTTGCCGCTTTTTGCGCGTAAGACGCTTGCCATGAAACGCGTTATCGCCATCGCCGACCGCGCGGCCCTCGTCTCGTTGAAGCTGCTCGCAGCGCTCAACGTGCTGTTTTTCCTTTCGTTTCTGCTTGTGCTGCTGCTGGCCGGCCGCGCGCATGCCGAAGCGCCCGCCTGCGGCGGCAGCGACCTGCTGGCAGGTCTTGCAAAGAGCGATCCCGCCGCCTTCAAGAAGGTCCAGACCGAAGCCGCAGCCGTTCCGAACGGCCGGGGGCTGTTGTGGAAGCTCGAGAAACCGGGCGAGAAGCCGTCCTATCTCTTCGGCACCATGCACATGACGGACGCGCGCGTCACCACGCTGCCTGCCGCGGCCCAAAAAGCCTATGACGGCGCCGACACCATCATCATCGAAACCACCGACGCCCTCGACAAGGCCAAGATGATGGCCGCCATGGCCGCCGAGCCTGGCCTGATGATGTTCACGGACAACACGACGCTATCCTCGCTGCTGTCGCCCCAGGATGCAGCGGTGCTGAACAAGGGGCTTGACGCACGCGGCATTCCGCCTCTGACGGTGGCCAAGATGAAGCCGTGGATTCTGTCGGCCCTGGTGGCGCTGCCGGCCTGCGAGGTGGCGCGCCAGAGCGCCGGCGCGCCGGTGCTGGACGTCAAGCTGGCCGCCGACGCCAAAGCATCCGGCAAGGACGTCGAGGGGTTGGAAACCGCCGTCGACCAACTGCGCGCCATGGCTTCGCTGCCGCTCGCCTACCACATGAAGGGATTGGTCGAGACGCTGAAGCTCGGCGACAAGGTGAACGACGTCAACGAAACCATGATCGTGCTCTACCAACGCGGCGAGGTCGGCATGTTCTGGCCGCTGTTTCGCGCCGTGCTGCCCGACACGGCGGATGACCAGGCCGGCTACGCCGCCTTCGAGCAGACCATGATCACCAGCCGCAACAAGGTCATGGTCGCTCATGCCATGCCTATCCTGGCCAGGGGCAATGCCTTCATGGCGGTCGGCGCGCTGCATCTGCCCGGCCCTGACGGACTGGTCGAAGATTTCCGCAAAGCGGGGTATAGTGTTACCGCCGTCAACTGAGTCGTCTGGCGGCTGGGGAGCGGAAAATGCCGGTTTTTCAGCGCTTTCCGTCCGCCTGCGTGAAACCCATTAGGGGATCCGCGCGTTGATGGCTGCTATTTGATGCCTTTCATTCCAAGGAGGACACGTTTCATGGCGAACCCTAACGACCCCTACACCCCGTCGAGCACGCCGCCCTCGAGGGGCGGTGGTGGCGGCAGCGGGTGGCTGATCGCCCTAGTTGTCATTATCCTGGCCATTGTTGCGTATTATGTTTTTGGCAGAACCGGCGGCGAGCACGCCCCGGCGACTTCCGAGCCGCCGGCCGCGACGACGCCGGCCCCGGCGCCTGCAACGCCTGAACCTGCGCCCGCAACGCCTGCTCCAGCTCCGACGCCAGCCCCGGCGCCCGCGCCGACTCCGACGCCTGCCCCGGCTCCGGCACCTGCGCCGTCTCCGTGATCAGGCTATAGCTCCACGACCAACGGCCCGCCGAAAGGCGGGCCGTTTTGTTTTGGTAGCAACTACACCTTCGCCATCCTCGGGCGTTCGGCGCCGGCCGTGACGAGCACCTAAATATGGATCGGCTTGAAGAACGTGGCCAATGCCGCTTCCTTGACCGCCTCCGACATGGTCGGGTGGGCGTGGCAGGTGCGGGCGAGGTCTTCCGAGGAGCCGCCGAACTCCATCAGCACCGCCGCCTCGTGGATCATCTCGCCGGCGCCGAAGCCGACGATATGAACGCCGAGCACGCGGTCGCTCGCCTTGTCGGCGAGGATCTTCACGAAGCCGTCGGTGTGCAGCATGGCCCGCGCGCGGCCATTGGCGCTGAAAGGGAACTTGCCGACCTTGTAGTCGATGCCGGCCTTTTTCAGCTCCTCTTCGGTCTTGCCGACCGAGGCGATTTCGGGACTGGTGTAGACGACGCTCGGGATAACGTCGTAGTTCACATGACCGGCCTGGCCGGCGATCGTCTCGGCCACCGCCACGCCCTCGTCCTCGGCCTTGTGCGCCAGCATCGGCCCGGCAATGACGTCGCCGATGGCATAGATGCCGGGCACGTTGGTCCTCAGATGCCCGTCGGTCTTGACCCGGCCGCGCTCGTCCATCTCGACGCCGGCTTCTTTCAATCCAAGGCTGTCGACATAGGGGCGGCGTCCGGTCGCGACCAGCACGACATCGGCCTCGATCGTTTCCGCCGCGCCGGCCTTGACCGGCTCGAACGTCACGCTGGCGCCCTTCTTGGATTTGGCGACGCCGGTGACCTTGGCGCCGAGCTTGAATTCGAACCCTTGCTTGGACAGCAGCCGCTGGAATTGCTTCGAGACCTCGCCATCCATGCCGCCGAGGATGGTGTCGAGGAACTCGACGACGGTGACCTTGGCGCCGAGCCTGGCCCAGACCGAGCCGAGCTCGAGCCCGATGACGCCGCCGCCGACCACCACAAGACTGCCCGGCACCTTGGCAAGCGACAGCGCGCCGGTCGAAGATACGATCACCTTCTCGTCGAAGTCGACCTTGACACCCGGAATGCCGGCGACGTCGGAACCGGTGGCGATGACGATGTTCTTGGTCTCGATCTCCTCGACCTTGCCGTCCTCGCCGGTGACCGACACCTTACCGGCGCCGATCACCTTGCCGGTGCCGCGGAAAGAGTCGATCTTGTTCTTCTTGAAGAGAAAAGCGACGCCGTTGACGTTGGAGGCCACGGTCGCATCCTTATGCGCCAGCATCTTCTTCAGATTGAGTTTTGGCGCGCCGACCTCGATGCCGAGCATACCGAAGGCATGACCGGCTTCGGCGAACATCTCGGAGGCGTGGAGCAGGGCTTTCGACGGGATGCAGCCGATATTGAGGCAGGTGCCGCCGAAGGTGGCGTTCTTCTCGACCACCGCCGTCTTCAGGCCGAGCTGTGCCGCCTTGATGGCGCAGACATAGCCGCCCGGTCCCGATCCGATGATTACGACGTCATAAGCCATGATGGTGTCCTTCTGGTCTGGCCTTCAGCGGCCGCCGCTCACATTCAGGATCGCGCCCGTTATATAGGAGGCCGCGTCCGACAAAAGGTAGAGAACCGCGCTCGCGACCTCGTCGGCCGTGCCCGCGCGCTTCATCGGCAGCAGATCCTGCATCCGCGCCACGCGCTCGGGCTGGCCGCCGGAGGCATGGATGTCGGTTTCGGTGATGCCTGGGCTGACGGCATTGACGCGGATGCCTTCCAGCGCCACCTCGCGCGCCAGACCAACGGTCAGCGTGTCGATCCCGCCCTTGGAAGCGGCGTAGTCGATATATTCGCCGGGCGAGCCCAGTCGTGCCGCCGCCGAGGACAGATTGACGATGGCGCCGCCCTTGCCGCCGTGACGGGTCGACATGCGCTTGACAGCCTCGCGGGCGCAGAGGAAGGAGCCGACGACGTTGATGCGCATCATGCGCTCGACCCGCTCGGCGCTCATCTCGTCGACACGCGCCTTGACGTCGACGATGCCGGCATTGTTGACGAAGGCGTCGAGCCGGCCGAAGGCCCGATCCACCGCTTCGAACATCGCGATGACATCGGCCTCGTTGCCGACATCGCCCCTGACCGCGAAGGCCTCGCCGCCCGCGGCTTCGAGCTCGGCGGCGAGCGCATCGGCGGCGGCCCGGTTGGAGACATAGTTGATCGCCACCCCATAGCCGGCCCGACTGGCCTGCCGGCAGATCGCGGCGCCGATGCCGCGGCTGCCGCCGGTGACCAGCAGCGTCTTCTTGTCGGCATTCATTCCTGGCAGCCTTTCAGGGCAAAGACGTCCCACGGTACTTTTGAGAAGCCCGCCGGACCGTAAGCGGCTGACATTTCGAGGGACGGTCCGAGATCGGGAAAGATCAGGCTCTTCGGCGCATCCGCGCCCTCGGACGGCAGCAGACCCACGACGCCCTTCTCATCGGCGCTATAGATCACGCCTTCCCAGACCGTGCAGGCGGCGAGCTCCTCGCCGGTGACGTCGCCGGTCGGGCATTTGTACATCAGCGAGCCATGCGGCCGCCCGGCGGAGCCCTCGGTCCACATGGCGATGCCATCGAGCACGGTATTGTTGTCGAGTATCATGCGGAATGTGTTGGCGATCGTCGCCGAGGTAGCCGTCGGGCTGAAATCGATCTCGGCCCCGCTTTTCGCCTCGCCATAGACGGCGAGCTGGATCGGGCAGGCGGCCTGGGCATCGGCTGCTACGAGAGCCGCACCGGCGGCAAGCGCGACCGGCCTCGCGGTGCTGAGCCAACGGGCCTTCACTCGCCGCCCCGCCCGCGAGCCTTCATGCTCCACCTCAGAGATCGAGCACCAGCCGCTCGGGATCCTCCAGGCTTTCCTTGACGCGCACCAGGAAGGTCACCGCTTCCTTGCCGTCGACGATGCGGTGGTCGTAGCTCAGCGCCAGATACATCATCGGCCGGATGACGATCTGGCCGCCGACCACCACCGGCCGCTCCTGGATCTTGTGCATGCCGAGGATACCGGACTGCGGCGCATTCAGGATCGGCGTCGACATCAGCGATCCGTAGACGCCGCCGTTGGAGATCGTAAAGGTGCCGCCCTGCATGTCGGCAACCGAAAGCTTGCCGTCGCGCGCGGCGAGGCCCAGCCGGCCGATCTCCTTCTCGATCTCGGCGATGGACATCTGGTCGGCATCGCGCACGACCGGGACCACCAGGCCCTTGTCGGTGCCGACGGCGACGCCGACATGGGCAAAGTTCTTATAGATGATGTCGGCGCCGTCGATCTCGGCGTTGACCGCCGGGATCTCCTTAAGCGCATGCGTGACGGCCTTGGTGAAGAAGCCCATGAAGCCGAGCTTCACGCCATGCTTCTTTTCGAACACGTCCTTGTACTTGGCCCTCAGCGCCATCACCGCGCTCATGTCGACCTCGTTGAAGGTGGTGAGCATGGCGGCCGTCGACTGCGCCTCCTTGAGCCGGCGCGCGATGGTCTGGCGCAGCTTGGTCATGCGCACGCGCTCCTCGCGCGAAGCATCGTCGGCCGTCGACGGCGCGCGGGCCGCGACCGGTGCGAGAGCAGGAGCAGGAGCCGCTTTCGGCGTCTCGGCCGGCTGCGATGGCGCGCCCTTGGCGATGGCATCGAGCACGTCGCCCTTCAGCACCTGGCCGCGCTTGCCGGAGCCCGTCAGTTGCTCGACCGAGAGATTGTGCTCGGCGATCAGTTTGGCCGCGGCCGGCGCCGGCGGCATGGTGCGCGGCTCGACCGGGCCCGCGTCGCCGGCCATCTTGGCGGTTTCGGCGGCGGCCTGCTTGGTCGTGGATGCGGCGTCCGGACTTGAGGCCTGCGCCACCGCCTGCGGCTTGGTGGCGGGAGCGGCGGCTGCGCCGCCGGCCGAAATCGAGCCGAGCAGCGCCCCGACATTGACCGTCTCGCCTTCCTTGACGGTGATCTCGGAGAGCGTCCCGGCGCCCGCGGCGGGCACCTCCACCGTCACCTTGTCGGTTTCGAGCTCGACCAGCGGTTCGTCGGCGGCGATCGCGTCGCCGACCTTCTTGAACCACTTGCCGACGGTCGCCTCGGTGACGGATTCGCCGAGAGTGGGGACGCGGATTTCGGTAGCCATTGTGCCTGTCCGTTCTCTTGTCTTCTTGAGGTCAGTTTGGTCCGGGTCTGCTTATTCGCCCAGCGCGTCGTCGAGCAGGGCGGAAAGCTGGCTGAGATGCTTCGACATCAGCCCGGTGGCCGGCGAGGCCGAGGCCGGCCGGCCGGTATAGCGCACCCGCTGATGCTTGGCGTCGATATGCGCCAGCACCCATTCGAGATAAGGATCGATGAACGACCAGGCGCCCATATTCTTGGGCTCCTCCTGGCACCACACCATCTCGGCGTTGCGGAAACGCGACAGCTCGGTGATCAGCGCCTTGGCCGGGAACGGGTAGAGCTGCTCGACGCGCAGCAGGTAGATGTCGGTGATGCCGCGCTTCTCGCGCTCCTCATAGAGGTCGTAATAGACCTTGCCGGAGCAGAGCACGACGCGGCGGATCTTGGAATCCTTCACCAGCTTGATCGGCTGGTCGGCCAAGAGCTGCGCATCGTCCCACAACAGCCGGTGGAACGAGCTTTCGCCCGCCATCTCCGACAGCGTCGAGACCGCCCGCTTGTGGCGCAGCAGCGACTTCGGTGTCATCAGGATCAGCGGCTTGCGGAAGTCGCGCTTCAACTGCCGGCGCAGGATGTGGAAATAGTTAGCCGGCGTCGTGACGTTCGCCACCTGCATGTTGTCCTCGGCGCAGAGCTGCAGGAAGCGTTCGAGACGGGCCGAGGAATGCTCCGGCCCCTGGCCTTCATAGCCGTGCGGCAGGAGGCAGACGAGGCCCGACATTCTCAACCACTTGCGCTCGCCGGACGAGATGAATTGGTCGAACACCACCTGGGCGCCGTTGGCGAAATCGCCGAACTGCGCTTCCCAAAGAGTCAACGCCTTGGGCTCGGCGAGGCTGTAGCCATATTCGAAGCCGAGCACCGCCTCTTCCGAGAGCATCGAGTTGATGACTTCGTAGCCGGCCTGCGCCGCCGACAGATTGTTGAGTGGAATGTAGCGCGTCTCGTCGCGCTGGTCGTAGAGCACGGAATGGCGCTGCGAGAAGGTGCCGCGCTCCGAATCCTGGCCGGAGAGCCGGATCGGATTGCCGTCGAGCAGGATGGCGCCGAATGCCAGCGCCTCGGCGGTCGACCAGTCGATGCCGTCGCCGGATTCGATCGCCTGGCGGCGGTTTTCGAGGAAGCGCAGGATCGTCTTGTGCGCCTCGAAATCCTTCGGCACCTCGGTCAGCTTCTTGCCGATTTCCTTCAGCGTGCGGACCGGCACCGCGGTCTTGCCGCGCCGCTGTTCGTCCTGGTTGTCGGCCGTGCGCAGGCCGGACCAGGCGCCGTCCAGCCAGTCGGCCTTGTTCGGCTTGTAGGACTGGCCGACTTCCCACTCCTGTTCCAGATGCGCGCGCCAGTCGGCCCGCATCTTGTCGACCTCGGCCTGGGTGATGTGACCCTCGGCGATCAGCCGGTCGGCATAGACCTGCACAACCGTCTTATGGCTGCGGATGTTGCGGTACATGATCGGCTGCGTGAAGGACGGCTCGTCGCCTTCATTGTGGCCGAAGCGGCGGTAGCAGAACATGTCCACCACCACCGGCTTGTGGAACTTCATGCGGAATTCCGTCGCCACCTTCGCGGCATGCACCACCGCTTCCGGATCGTCGCCGTTGACGTGGAAGATCGGCGCTTCGATCATCTTGGCCACATCCGACGGATAGGGCGAGGAACGCGAGAAGCGCGGATTGGTGGTGAAGCCGATCTGGTTGTTGATGATGAAGTGCAGCGTGCCGGCGACGCGGTGGCCGCGCAGGCCGGAGAGCCCGAACATCTCCGCGATCACGCCCTGGCCGGCGAACGCTGCGTCGCCATGCAGCAGCAGCGGCATCACCTTGGCGCGCTCGGACAGCGGCACGATCTCGCCGCGCTCGCGGCCGGCGAGCTGGTCCTGCTTGGCGCGGGCCTTGCCCATCACCACCGGGTCGACGATTTCCAGGTGCGAGGGGTTGGCCGTCAGCGACAGGTGCACCTTGTTGCCGTCGAACTCGCGGTCCGACGAGGCGCCGAGATGGTATTTCACGTCGCCCGAGCCCTCGACGTCGTCGGGAGCGGCCGAGCCGCCCTTGAACTCGTGGAAGATAGCGCGGTGCGGCTTGGCCATCACCTGCGAAAGCACGTTGAGGCGGCCGCGATGGGCCATGCCGAGCACGGCCTCCTTCAGGCCGAGCTGGCCGCCGCGCTTGATGATCTGCTCCAGCGCCGGGATCAGCGACTCGCCGCCGTCGAGGCCGAAGCGCTTGGTGCCCTTGTACTTGACGTCGATAAATTGCTCGAAGCCTTCGGCCTCGACCAGTTTCGACAGGATCGCCTTCTTGCCGGTGGCGGTGAAGGTGATCTCCTTGTCGGCGCCCTCGATGCGCGCCTGGATCCAAGCCTTTTCCTCAGGGTCGGAGATGTGCATGAACTCGACGCCGAGCGTCGAGCAATAGGTGCGGGTGAGGATATCCAGCATCTGCCGGATGGTGCCGAACTCGAGCCCCAGCACATTGTCGAGGAAGATCGGCCGGTCGTAGTCGGCTTCGGTGAAGCCGTAATTCTCCGGCGACAGCTCGTTATAGTCCTCGAGCGGCTTGGCGATGCCCAGCGGGTCGAGATTGGCGTGCAGGTGGCCGCGCATGCGAAAGGCGCGGATCATCATGATGGCACGCACGGAATCGCGCGTCGCCTGGTGAACGTCCGCATCGGAAAGGGCCGCGCCGTTGACGACCGCCTTTTCCTTCACCTTCTTTTCGATGTGCTTTTCGACCAGGCCCCAATTGCCGTCGAGCGCCGAAACCAGCTCGCCATTGGCCTGCATCGGCCAGGAAGGCTTCGCCCAGGAAGCGCCCTTGGCGTTCTTGCGCACGTCGCCCGCATCGTCCTTCAGCGCGGCGAAGAAGTCCTGCCATTCCGGATCGACGGAGCCGGGGTTGTCCTCATAGGCGACATAGAGCGCGTCGATATAGTCGGCATTGCCGCCATAAAGGAACGAGGTGAGCGAGAATTGGTCGTTGGCCTGATCTTGTCTTGCCATTTTCGTCTGCGGAGCCTGGCTCCGTCTCCTTTTATGGAAGGGAGTAGGGGAGTAAGGCAGTAGGGGAGTAGGGCCTTTTTGCCACTGATCTTCCCTGCTGCCCTATTCCCTTACTCCCCTACTCCCTTAACCCTTGATCGCCTCGACCAGCGTCGTGCCGAGCCGCGCCGGTGACGGCGAAACCTTGATACCGGCCGATTCCATCGCCGCGATCTTGTCTTCCGCGCCGCCCTTGCCGCCGGAGATCACCGCGCCCGCATGGCCCATGGTGCGGCCAGCGGGCGCCGTGCGCCCGGCGATGAAGCCCGCCATCGGTTTCTTGCGGCCGCGCTTTGCCTCGTCCTTCAAGAACTGCGCGGCGTCCTCCTCGGCCGAGCCGCCGATCTCGCCGATCATGATGATCGACTTGGTCTCGTCGTCGGCGAGGAACATCTCGAGCACGTCGATGAACTCGGTGCCCTTGACCGGGTCGCCGCCGATGCCGACAGCAGTGGTCTGGCCGAGGCCGACATTGCTGGTCTGGAAGACCGCTTCATAGGTAAGCGTTCCCGAGCGGGAAACAACGCCGACCGAGCCCTTGCGGAAGATGTTGCCGGGCATGATGCCGATCTTGCATTCGTTGGGGGTCAACACGCCCGGACAGTTCGGGCCGATGAGCCGCGAGGAGGAACGGTCGAGCCGCGCCTTGACCTTGACCATGTCCATAACCGGGATGCCTTCGGTGATGCAAACGATCAGCGGGATCTCGGCCTCGATCGCCTCGATGATCGCATCGCCCGCGCCTGCCGGCGGCACATAGATGACGGAGGCGTTGGCGCCGGTCTTGTTCTTGCCCTCGGCGACGGTGGCGAAGATCGGCAGGGTCTCGCCCTTCGCGCCGGTCCAGGTCTCGCCGCCCTTCTTGGGATGGACGCCGCCAACCATCTTGGTGCCGTGATAGGCCAGCGCCTGCTCGGTATGGAAGGTGCCGGTCTTGCCGGTCAGGCCCTGCACCAGCACCTTGGTATTCTTGTCGACGAGAATGGACATCGCGGCCCTTTTCTAAAAACCGTTGATCGAGGAAGGCGAAACGCGCCGGTAGAGGCCGCTCACCATGTCTTGCCAGGCGTCGCTGCCGGCGGGCTTGTAGTGCAATCGCATGCGGTAAGTATCAGTGCCGTCAAAGCTGTAAGTCACGCGAGCCGAGCCGCGCGGCGACGACCGTTCCAGCACAAGCTCGTTGCCGTTCCATGTGCCCGTAGCCGGTGAGGCCGGCACAAAGCCCATCGAGTCGAACTGATGCATGGTGACGACGTCGTTCGGCTGGTCGAAGCCGAACACATTGTGCGCGCCGAACGAGATCGTGCCGTCGCGGCGCTGGCGGTAGCGCTGGACCACGAACTGGCCGCCGAACTGCGCGTCCGCAAGCACTTCCGAAGTCGCGGCGCCGGCATCGGTCCATTGCGTCGCCGCGACATCTTCCTCGCCACGCCACGCGCCGACCAGCGCCTGCAGGCGCTGGTGACCGGCCGAAAGCGATGAGAAAGGCGTCGCGTTCATTGGTTCAGAGCCGCTTCAGATCGGCGACGGTGAGGTCGCTTTGGGCATTGCCGGTGTTCAGAGTCGTTGCCGGCTCGAACATAAGCACCACCGGCTCGACCGTCAGCGACCGCGGCCGATGCTCGACGCCGCGCGGCACGACAATGAAATCGCCCTCGCCGAGCTCGACCGGTCCATCGCGGAAATCGATGGCGATCTTGCCGCGCAGCACGAGGAAGGCCTCGTCCTCGTCATCATGCGCGTGCCAGTCGAAAACCTCGCCGAACTTGGCGACCTTGGCTTGGCTGTCGTTGACGTCGCCGGCGATGTGCGGATCGAAGACCTTGGCGATCTTCGCATCCGCCGCCTCGACCAAGTTTATCTTGCGCGGAGGCATCCGCTTTAGCCCTTCACCGCCTTGACGATCTTCTTGGCCGCGTCGTCGAGATCGTCTGCCGAGACGACGTTCAAGCCGCTTTCGTTGATGATCTTCTTGCCGAGCTCGGCATTAGTGCCTTCCAGCCGCACGACCAGCGGCACCTTCAGCCCGACTTCCTTGACCGCGGCGATCACGCCCTCGGCGATGACATCGCACTTCATGATGCCGCCGAAGATGTTGATCAGGATGCCTTCGACCGCCGGATCCTTGGTGATGATCTTGAAGGCCGCCGTCACCTTCTCCTTCGAGGCACCGCCGCCGACATCGAGGAAGTTGGCCGGCTCGGCGCCGTAGAGCTTGATGATGTCCATCGTCGCCATGGCGAGGCCGGCGCCGTTGACCATGCAGCCGATATTGCCGTCGAGCGCGACATAGGCGAGGTCGTATTTCGACGCCTCGATCTCCTTCTCGTCCTCTTCGGTGGTGTCGCGCAGCTCCATCACGTCGGGATGGCGGAAGAGAGCGTTGTTGTCGAACGACACCTTGGCGTCCAGCACGCGCAGCCGGCCGTTCTTCATGACGATCAGCGGATTGACCTCGAGCAGGCTCATGTCCTTCTCGACGAAGGCCCTGTAGAGCAGCGGGAACAGCGTGCCGCCGTCTTGCGCCGCATCGCCGTCGAGCTTCAGCGCGGCGTTGAGCTTCTTCACATCATCGGCCGTCACGCCCTTTTCCGGATCGATGGCGACGGTGAGGATCTTCTCCGGCGTATCATGCGCGACCGCCTCGATATCCATGCCGCCCTCGGTCGAGACGACGAAGGCGATGCGCCCGACGGAACGGTCGACCAGGACCGACAGATAGAGCTCACGGTCGATATCGGCGCCGTCCTCGATATAGAGGCGATTGACCTGCTTGCCGGCGGGTCCGGTCTGCTTGGTGACCAGCGTATGACCGAGCATTTCGTTGGCGTTGGCGACCACTTCCGCCGCCGACTTCGCCAGTCGAACGCCGCCCTTGGCGTCGGCAGGCAGTTCCTTGAACTTGCCCTTGCCGCGACCGCCGGCATGGATCTGGCTCTTCACCACATAGAGCGGGCCGGGCAGCGTCTTGGCGGCGGCTTCCGCCTCGCTTGCCTTGAACACCGGGACGCCGCTTGCGACGGGCGCGCCGAACGACTTCAGCAGCGCCTTGGCCTGATATTCATGGATGTTCATGCGCTTGGTCTCCGGAGAGGGACGATTACTTGCCGGCGAGATGCGGGGCGATCTTGGTGCAGGCCTCGGTGAGGCCCTGCACGGCCGCCACCGAATTGTCGAACATCTTCTGCTCGGCCTTGGAGAGGTCGATCTCGATGACGCGCTCGACACCGCCGGCGCCGATCACCACCGGGACGCCGACATAGGTCCCCTTGACGCCGTACTGACCGGACAGGTGCGCCGCGCAGGGCAGCACGCGCTTCTTGTCTTTCAGGTACGATTCCGCCATCGCGATGGCCGAGGCCGCCGGCGCGTAATAGGCTGAGCCGGTCTTCAAGAGGCCGACGATCTCGGCGCCGCCGTCGCGGGTGCGCTGCACGATCTGGTCGAGCTTCTCCTTGGAGGTCCAGCCCATCTTGACGAGGTCGGGCAGCGGGATCCCCGACACGGTCGAATAGCGGATCATCGGCACCATCGAGTCGCCATGGCCGCCGAGCACGAAGGCGGTGACGTCCTCGACCGAGACCTTGAACTCTTCCGCCAGGAAGTAGCGGAAGCGGGCGCTGTCCAGCACGCCGGCCATGCCGACGACATGGCTGGTCGGCAGGCCCGAAAACTTCTGCAGCGCCCAGACCATGGCATCGAGCGGGTTGGTGATGCAGATGACGAACGCCTTCGGCGCGTATTTCTTGAGACCCGCGCCGACCTGTTCCATGACCTTGAGATTGATGCCGAGAAGATCGTCGCGGCTCATGCCAGGCTTGCGCGGGACGCCGGCGGTGACGATGCAGACATCCGCGCCCTCGATGCCGGCATAGTCGTTGACGCCTGTCAGTCTGGAGTCGAATCCGTCGACCGGCGAGGACTGGGCGATGTCGAGACCCTTGCCCTGCGGAATGCCCTCGGCGATGTCGAACAGCACCACGTCGCCGAGATCCTTCAGGCCGATCATATGGGCGAGCGTGCCGCCGATCATGCCCGAGCCGATGAGCGCTATCTTGTTGCGTGCCATGTCAGGATGTTTTCCCTTTGTCTGTGACGGTGCCGTGACGGGGGCCGGGGGCCGGAAGGAATGCGGGAAACCGCGGGATTTCGCCGAACCCAATAGCCCCGGCATGGAGAAAATTCAAACGGTTATTTTGAGCCTAGTGTTTTCAATCGGTTAGATGCATTGGGAATTACGTAAACGTCAAATTTTTCGAGCCAACTGAACAGAATTTACACAATAAACGATGAAATCAGAAGGCTTTCATCCCGGCGATGACGCCGTTGTGATTTTAGGAGGGGGCGAACAGAGGCAAGGGGGGCGGCTGAGCGGTTCGGGAGGTGCGCATTCAAGCGACGAAGCGCATATCGCTTGCTCATCCCAGGTCTTGGCTCCGCGCGTCGCTCCGCCCTAGGATGAGGACTGGACGCGGCTACGCTCACGCCTGCCGCGCCTCCGCGGGCTCCGACCCGACTTGCCGCCTCTCCGCCCAGCCTTCCAGCCAGTCGCGGCTCTGCATTTCGATCAGCCGCGAGGCGGTGCGCTCGAATTCGAAGACTTCCGTGCCGCGCCTGGCGGTGTAAAGCCCTTCGGGGGGCACCGCGGCGCTCATCACCAGCCGCATGTGGTGGTCGTAAAGCGTGTCGATGAGCAGAATAAAACGCTTGGCTTCGTTGCGCTTGCCTTCGCCGAGCACCGGCACATGGTCGATGAAGACGGTCGAGAAGCGGTCGGCGATCGCCAGATAGTCGCGCGCGCCGAGCGGCTTTTCGCAGAGATCGGCGAAGGAGAAACGGGCGGCATCGCCGGCAGCGCGCGGCACCACGAGCTGACGCCCTTTCAGCGTCAGTGTCATCGCCTCGGTCGGCCTGCCATGTGTCATCGTCTTCCAAGCGTCGTCCAGCGCGCGGTCGGCCGCGGCGTCGGCCGGCGTGACATAGATTGGCAAGCGGTTGAGCTTTTCCTGCCGGTAGTCCTTTTCGGCATCCAGCGTCAGCACATGCGCATGGCGTTCGAGCAGGCCGATGAAGGGCAGGAAAAGCTGCCGGTTGAGGCCGTCTCGATAAAGGTCATGAGGCCCGACGTTGGAGGTGGCGACCAGCACGACGCCTTTGGAAAACAGCGCCGAGAACAGGCGCGACAGGATCATGGCATCGGCAATGTCGGTGACCGAAAACTCGTCGAAGCACAGCACCCAAGCCTCCTCGGCCAGCGCCCGCGCCACCGGCGGGATCGGATCGTCTTCCTTGACATCGCCGGTCTTGCGCGCCGCCCGGTGTTTTTGGATGCGGTCCTGCACGTCGGCCATGAAATCGTTGAAATGGACGCGGCGCTTTCGCCTGACCGGCAGGAGATCGAAGAACATGTCCATCAGCATCGTCTTGCCGCGCCCGACGCCGCCATGGATGTAAAGGCCCTTGACAGCCTCGCGCGGCTTGTTGCTGCGCGCAAACAGCCAGCCCAGCGCGCTCGATTTCTGCGCCAGCCTTTTTGCGGAGATCTCGTCGGTCAGCCGGTCGAGCGCGGCGACGACGCGCTCTTGCGCCGGATCGCGTTCGACCACGCCGGTTTCCACCAGATGGTCGTAGCGCTGCCTGACGGTCGCATGCGTCTGAAGGCCGTCACGCAGGTGCATAGGTCACGTCGTTCTCGGGCAATTTCGGAAAGCGGCTTGCCATCCGAAACTGCGTGAAACAATAGGGGAGGGTCCGCCCTACCTTGTAAGCGAGATCGGCTGGCCGTTGGAAGTCTGGCCGTCGAACTTTTCGCCGCCGGAGGAATAGAGCCTGGCCAGCGTGCCGCCGTTTTCGTCGTAGAGCGTCAGCTGCTTGCCGGCGACATTCCACGACTTGATGCCGTCGATCGGAGCCGGGCAATGCAGCGGACCGGCGCGGTAGCCGGCGCCGAACTTGGTCTGCGGCGTCGCCACCTTGCAGCTCTGGCCGGAGACACTGACATTCCAGACGCCGGCGACGCTGGCCGCGGTCAGGTCCGCGGCGCCCGTGGGCGCCGAACCGTCCGGCGGCAGCGAAGCCATCTGACTGTTCTTCGGCGCGGTGGGGAATTGCGACGGGTCGGTGGTGCCCGGAGCAGCCGGCGGCGGCAGCTGGTTCTGCGTCACCGTGCCGGAGGGCGCCGGCGTGAGCGGCGCCGGCTGCTGATCGTCCATCGTTGAGAAGCGCGAGGTCGAGCAGCCGCTCGCAACGAGCGCGGCCAGCGATACGGCCAAAAGGCCAGTCTTCGAAAAAATCATTCCAACCTCCGTCGGATCCGGTGGGGGGCGCCGTCCGCGTAAACACTCGCTTCACCAAGATGGCGAAGGTGGCAGAATTTCAACCCGATATGGTTAAAATAGGGTTTTCGGAGCTGGTGTTGCAAATTTGTCGCGACGGCCTTGCTCACCGCGGCCCCAATCGAGAAGTTGGACCGTAACGTATTGAAGTTTCAGGCTTGCAGCCGCGCGCTGGGCACGAAGACATACCCGTCCGGACCAACCGATATAGCATTCGCGCAAGCCATGCGGCTTGTCGATCGAGCCGGCCAGCACGATGTGGCCGAGTGCTGCGGCCTTTTTTTCGACCGCATCCGGATCGGCGCCATAGAGGCGCAGCTCGATGCCGGCGCCACGCGTTTCGGCTCCGGCAAAGACGCCGGTCATCGGATTGTCGAGATAGGAATGGTCGGCATGCAGCATGAAGATCGAGCCGAGCAGCTCGATGGCCGCGAAATCCTCGTCGGCATAGATGATGCGCGCGCCTAGCACATCGCGGCAGAAAGCCTCCATCGCCGCCAAGTCGGTGACAAGCAAGTTGACGCCCAGCCCATGCGGCAGCGAGCGGCCGAAATCCTCGGCCTTCATCCACGGTGTCCCGGTCCGTTTCTTGGCCACGGTCTTGTCCCTCCACACCGTCGATCCTAGTCGAAGCCGACCGTTGGCCCTTGGCATTCCCCAGCAAAATGCTTGCGCCAGGCGGCGGCGTCCTTATTTCAGGACAAGCGACAGGGAGTGGGCGGAGAAACGATGGCCGCAGGAACAAGAGCAGCCAACCGCTACTATAGCGGCCCACTCAGCGATCATTTCGACGGCAGCCTCTTTTTCAATCCCAACGGCAGGCCGCCGGCGCGCTTCACCGATTTGCTGAAATGGCAATTGAGCGGTGGGCGCTCGAAATGGCCGGCGGCCTGGCCGAGCCCATATCCGCAGGCGAAGCCCGAACAACGGATCGAAGGCGCCGCGCTTCGGCTCACCATGGTGGGGCACGCCTCGCTGCTCATCCAGACAGCCGGCCTGAATATCCTGACCGACCCGGTTTGGTCCGAGCGTGCCTCGCCTTTCGGCTTCGCCGGACCGAAGCGGGTCAACGCGCCGGGCATCGCCTTTTCCGACTTGCCGCCGATCGACCTGGTGCTGCTCAGTCACAACCACTACGACCATCTCGACCTCGCGACCCTCAAGCGGCTGAAGCAAAGCCACGACCCGATGGTGATCACGCCGCTCGGCAACGATGCGATCATCGGCACTGCCGTGCCCGGCATGCGCGTGTCGGTACATGATTGGGGCGACAGCGTCGAAGTCGCCAGCGACGGCATCATCCACATCGAGCCGGTGCATCACTGGTCGGCGCGTGGCGGGCGCGACCGCCGCATGGCGCTTTGGGCGGGATTCGTCATCGATACGGCGGGCGGCAAGGTCTATTTCGCCGGCGACACGGGCTTCCACGGCGGCACCAACTACCGCCGAATGGCGGAAAAGCATGGCTGGTTTCGGCTGGCCATCCTGCCGATCGGCGCCTATGAGCCGCGCTGGTTCATGGCCCCGCAGCACCAGAATCCGGCGGAAGCCGTCCAGGGCATGAGGCTGTGCGGCGCCGTCCATGCTGCCGGCTGCCACTGGGGCACCTTTCAGCTCACCGACGAACCGATCGAGGAGCCTGCGCAAAAGCTCGCCGAGGCATTGGCGGCCGAAGGCATTTCGCCGGAGCGTTTTCGCGCCATGCGCCCGGGCGAAGCATGGGATGTGCCGCCGCCTGGCTAAGGAACCCAGCCCGGGCAAACGCGTTGGTTGCACAACGCAAATCCGCCTCGGAGCCTTCCATGATCAAATGGATCATCATCCTTCTTATCGTTGCCGCTGCGGCAAGCCTGCTTGGCATGCCCGCGCTGGCCGGCGCCGCCGCCACAGGTGCCCGCATCCTGATCGGTATTGTGCTGATCATCTTCCTGCTGATCGTGCTCGGCGTCTTCGCCGTGACTTAGCCCGCATATTCGCCGCGGCAGGCCAGAGCCGCGTCCTGGCCGGGAGTCGCGTTGCACTGGTAATTCCCGCCCGTTTCCGCCATATAGCGCCAAACGGAATTGGAACGACCGGTTAGATGGCAGGCACTGCCCCATTCGCCAAGATGAACGGCATCGGCAACGAGATCATCGTCGCCGATATGCGCGGCCGTGCCGACAAGGTGACGGCAGCCGCGGCGATTGCCCTCAATGCCGACGCGGCGACCAAGTTCGATCAGATCATGGCGATCCATGATCCGCGCACGACCGGCACTGCTTATTACGTCGACATCTTGAATTCGGACGGCACCGGTGCGCAGGCCTGCGGCAATGGCATGCGCTGCGTCGTGCAGGCGCTTGCGGCCGAGACCGGCCAAAAGACCTTCACCTTCGAAACCCGCGCCGGCATTCTCAATGCTCAGGAACATGCCGACGGCTCGATCTCGGTCGACATGGGCAAGCCGCGTTTCGGCTGGCAGGAGATCCCGCTTGCCGAGGAGTTCCGCGACACTCGCATGATCGAACTGCAGATCGGCCCGATCGATGCGCCGGTGCTGCATTCGCCTTCGGTCGTCTCGATGGGCAATCCGCACGCGATCTTCTGGGTCGACCGCGACGTCTGGTCCTACGAGCTCGACCGATTCGGTCCGCTGCTCGAGAACCATCCGATCTTTCCCGAGCGCGCCAACATCACCATCGCTCAGGTCACCTCGCCCGAGACGATGATCATCCGCACCTGGGAGCGCGGCGCGGGTCTGACCAAGGCCTGCGGCTCCGCGGCCTGCGCCGCCGTGGTGGCAGCCGCCCGCACCAAGCGCACCGGCCGCAGCGTGTCGCTGGTCACGCCCGGCGGCGGCGAGCTCAATGTCGAGTGGCGCGACGACGATCACGTCATTTTGACCGGCGCCGCCGAATGGGAGTTTTCCGGCAGCTTCGACCCTTCGACCGGCGCCTGGGCCCGCGACACGGAAAGCGCCGCCTGATGTCCGCTCTTCAAAAGGGCCCGGCGCCCGAAGGGCCTATCGGCAACGGTATCGACGTCGTCACGTTCGGCTGCCGCCTCAACACCTATGAATCGGAGGTGATGCGCCGCGAGGCCGAGACCGCCGGCCTCGGCGCGCTGGAAGGCGGCGCCGTCATCTTCAACACCTGCGCCGTCACCGCCGAAGCCGTGCGCCAGGCCAAGCAGGCGATCCGCAAGGCCCGTCGCGAGAACCCTGAAGCGCGCATCATCGTCACCGGCTGCGCCGCGCAGACCGAGCCGCAGAATTTCGTCGCCATGGACGAGGTAGACCTGGTGCTCGGCAATGAGGAGAAGCTCAAGGCGAACTCCTACCGCGCGCTGCCGGACTTCGGTGTCAACGATACCGAGAAGGCGCGCGTCAACGATATCTTCTCGGTGCGCGAGACGGCGAGCCACATGGTCGACGCCATCGAGGGCCGGGCGCGCGCCTTCGTGCAGGTGCAGAATGGCTGCGACCATCGCTGCACCTTCTGCATCATTCCTTACGGCCGCGGCAATTCGCGCTCGGTGCCGATGGGCTCCGTGGTCGAGCAGGTCAAGCGTCTCGCAGCCAACGGCTATGCCGAGATCGTGCTCACCGGCGTCGACATGACCAGTTTCGGTGCCGACCTGCCGGGCAGCCCGAAGCTTGGGAAGCTCGTGAAGACGATCCTGCGCCAAGTGCCCGAGGTGGAGCGTCTGAGGCTGTCGTCGATCGATTCCATAGAAGCCGACGACGAGCTGCTCGACGCGATTGCCACCGAGCCGCGGCTGATGCCGCATTTGCATCTGTCGCTGCAATCGGGCGACGACATGATCCTGAAGCGCATGAAGCGCCGGCATTTGCGCGATCAGTCGATCCGCTTCTGCGAGGAGGTCCGGAAGCTCCGTCCCGGCATCGTCTTCGGCGCCGACATCATTGCCGGCTTCCCGACCGAGACCGAAGCGATGTTCAAAAACTCGGAGAAAATCGTCGAGGAATGCGGCCTGACGCATCTTCACGTCTTCCCGTTCAGCCCGCGCGAGGGCACGCCCGCCGCGCGCATGCCGCAACTGCGCCGCGAGGTGGTGAAAGAGCGCGCCGCACGGCTGCGTGCCGCCGGCGAGGCCGCCTATCGCCGCCATCTGGCTGCCCTTGCAGGCACGCGGCAGTCGCTCCTGATCGAGCGCGACGGGCTCGGCCGCACCGAAGGTTTCACGCTTGCCGCGATTGGCGTTGGACAGCCGGGCGAGATCGTCGAGGCGGTTGTCACCGGCCATGACGGCGCCCGGCTGATCGCGGCGCCGCTCGCCGCTCAAGCCGCCTGAGACTGCAAGACGTATGGCTGGTTTCTTCAAGAAGATATTTTCGTTCGGCAAGAAGGAAGTCGTCGAGGAGCGCGTCGACGAGACCGCGCTCCTGCCGCCGATCAAATGGGACGCGCTCGAGGCGCTGAAACCGGAAACCGAGCAGGAGCCTGCGTCCCGCAGCGCCGACGCCGGCGCCAATCACCCTCGAGCTGCGCTCGGGACCTCCCCCATCGAGGGGGAGGCAGGACCTGCGCCACAACCGGTTCCCGAGGAGCCGAAGCCCGAACCCGCACCGGACATTCCGCCGGCGCCGGAACCCGTCATCCCGCCGGCACCGGAGCCGGTTGTTCCATCCGAGCCGGAGCCGCTGCCGCAGCCCCAGCCGGAAGAAGAGCCGCGGCCCGCCCCGGAGCAGCCGCAGCCGCCTGCACCCGAGGAAGTGCCCGCTCCGCCCGGACCTGCACCTGAGCCGGTGCCCGCGCCGGCACCGCAGGAGGTGCCTGCACCCGCGCCGGCCGAGCCGGAGATCGAGCCTTCGCGTCCGGAGCCGCAGCCGGTGCCGGGGCCCGTCGAAGTGCCGACGACGCCCAACGAAGTCCCGGCCGAGGCGCCAGCGCCGATCGAAGTTCCACCGGGCGAGGCACCTTCTATCGAGCCATCTTTAGAGGTCGGCGCCGCGCCCCATCCGCCTGCCCCGTATAGTGACGGGGAGAAGGAAGAAGCGCCAACGCCGACGCCCCCTTCTCCCCGTTCTTCACGGGGAGAGGATGAGGGTGAGGCGCAGCGTCAGCCTGCGGAGGATTTGCCGCCACCGGAGCCGGCTCCGCCGGCGGAAGCCCTGCCTCCCATTCGCCAGGCTGCGCCGGTCGAGCCGGGGCGGATCCTTGCCGAGATCGCGCCCGAGCCGGAAGCCGTCCCCGCGCCGCCGCCGACCCCCTCTGCCGGCAAGGTGACGGTCGCCAAAAAGGTCGAGCAGAAGGCCGAGCCGCAGAAGGCACCGGAGCCGGCGCCGCGGCGCTCCTGGTTCCAGCGCATGCGCGACGGGCTTGCCCGTTCCTCGCGCGAGCTCACCGGCAACATCGCCGGCGTCTTCACCAAGCGCAAGCTGGACGAAGACACGCTGCAGGATCTGGAGGATGTGCTGATCCGCGCCGATCTTGGCGTCGAGACGGCGCTGCGCGTCACCGATTCTCTCGCCTCAAGCCGATACGGCAAGGACGTTTCCGACTCGGAGGTCCGCGCCGTGATGGCGGCGGAAGTCGAAAAAGTCCTGACCCCGGTCGCCAAGCCGCTCGAGCTCGATCTCAGCCACAAGCCGCATGTCATCCTGGTCGTCGGCGTCAACGGCACCGGCAAGACCACGACCATCGGCAAGCTGGCGGCCAAGCTGACCGAAGGCGGGCTTTCGGTCATGCTGGCGGCCGGCGACACGTTCCGCGCGGCCGCCATCGAGCAGCTGAAGATCTGGGGCGAACGCACGAAGTCGCCGGTCATCGCCACCAAGCTTGGCGCCGACGCCGCCGGCCTCGCCTACGATGCCTTCGAGAAGGCGAAGGAGGCAGGCTCCGACGTGCTGATCATCGACACGGCCGGCCGCCTGCAGAACAAGACCGAGCTGATGGCGGAGCTGGAAAAGATCGTGCGCGTGCTGGGCAAGCTCGATCCGGAGGCGCCGCACACCGTGCTGCAGACCGTGGACGCCACCACCGGCCAGAATGCGCTCAGCCAAGTCGAGATCTTCCGCAACGTCGCCGGCGTCAACGGCCTGGTGATGACCAAGCTGGACGGCACGGCGCGCGGCGGTATTCTGGTGGCGATCGCCGCCAAGCATAGATTGCCGGTCTATTTTATCGGCGTCGGCGAGCAGGTCGACGACCTCGAACCCTTCTCGGCCAGCGAATTCGCCAGGGCGATCGCCGGCGTTGCTTGAACGATCCCAAAAGCGCCGACTTTCGGGACAACAAGGACTTTCATGAACATCCTCGAACGCGACCCGTCCGACCCGCAGAAACAGAAGAAGGAGGGCATCAACCCGCCGCTCAAGCTGGTGCTCGAGCTCGGGCCGCTGCTGGTCTTCTTCTTCGCCAATGCGCGCGGCGAATGGCTGGCGCAGAAATTTCCGGCCTTGGCCGAGCTCGGCGGCCCGATCTTCGTCGCCACCGGCCTGTTCATGGCCGCCACCGCGTTGGCGCTGATCGCCTCGTGGCTGCTCACCCGCACCTTGCCGATCATGCCGCTGGTGTCGGGCGTCGTCGTCCTTATCTTCGGCGCGCTGACGCTCTATCTGCAGGACGACGTCTTCATCAAGATGAAGCCGACCATCGTCAACACGCTGTTCGGCGGCGTGCTGCTCGGCGGCCTTTTCTTCGGCAAGTCGCTGCTTGGCTATGTCTTCGACTCGGCTTTCAGCCTCGATGCCGAAGGCTGGCGCAAGCTCACCTTCCGCTGGGGCCTGTTCTTCCTCTTCCTGGCCCTCGTCAATGAAGTCGTGTGGCGGAATTTTTCAACCGATGCCTGGGTTACCTTCAAGGTCTGGGGCATCATGCCGATCACGCTTCTCTTCACCTTCAGCCAGATGCCGCTGATCATGCGCCACTCGCTGGAGGAAAAAACCAAGGAAGAGCAGGCGAGTAAATAGAGCAGGTTCCGGGGAGGGGCGGCATGGAATTCCTCACCACGCGCGATGAGCTGAGGACGATCTACAAGACGCCGCGGCCGACCGACGGGTCGATCCGCAAGGAACTCAAGGCGCTCGATGGCCACTGCCGTTCCTTCATCGGCAAGAGCCCATTCGTGCTGATCGGCTCCTCCGACGGCGCCGGCAATGCCGACGTGACCCCGAAGGGCGACAAGCCCGGCTTCACCGCCATCCTCGACAGTTCCACCATCGCCATCCCTGACCGTCCAGGCAACAACCGGCTGGACACGCTGGAAAACATCGTTCGTTACCCGTCGGTAGGGCTGCTCTTCCTCATTCCCGGCATGAACGAGACGCTGCGCGTCAACGGCGAAGCCCACATAACCATCGACGCCGGACTGCGCGCCCGCCTGGCCGTCGACGGCAAGGAGCCGCTGAGCGTCATCGTGGTGACGGTCAAGGCCGCTTACATGCACTGCGCCAAGGCCTTTATGCGCTCCGAGCTGTGGGAGCCGGAGACCTGGTATGACCGCGCGAGCCTGCCGACGCTCGGCCAGATCATCCGCGACCAGCTGGCGCTTACAGAGAGCGCCGGCGAGATCGACCGCGAACTGGACGACGATTACCGGCAGACCATGTGGTAGGCTCCCGGGCACGATTCGTCCGAACCGCCCCCGTCACCCTTGCTGAACCTCCTCGCCATATCCGGCAGCCTGCGCGCCGCCTCGACCAATTCGGCCCTTGTCGCGGCGCTTGCCGCCAACGTGCCCGCGGATTGCCGCGTCACCGTCTATGACGGTCTCGGCCGCTTGCCGATCTTCAACCCGGATGAAGAGGGCGAGCGCACGCCGTGTGAGGCAAGATACCTGATTGAGGCCGTCAGCCACGCCGATGGCGTCGTCGTCTCCTGTCCCGAATACGCCCATGGCGTGCCGGGCGGCATGAAGAATGCGCTCGACTGGCTGGTGTCGCGCGATGCCGCCGTCGGCAAGCCGGCGATGCTGGTGCACGCCTCGCCGCGGTCGCTCTTTGCCCGCGCCGCCCTTGCCGAGATCATGCGCACGATGTCCTTCGCGCTCTACGAAAAGGCCGCGCTCGAGATCGCGCTGCTCGGCAAGAAGCCGCCGGAGGTGGAAGAAATCCTGGCTGAGCCGTCGAACCGACAGGCGATGCGCAAAGCACTTCAGGATTTCGCCGGCTTTATCCGCCCCCGCTGACGCCGTTGCCGGTCAATAGGTCTTCGCCCCATTCACCATCAGCCAGACCACATAGAGCGAGGTGGTGCCGCAGATGTAGAGGCGGTTGCGCTTGGCGCCGCCGAAGACGCAATTGGCGACGACTTCCGGCACTTTGATCTTGCCGATCAGCGTGCCGTCCGGATCGTAGCAATGGATGCCGTCGGCGGCGCTCGTCCAGATGCGCCCGCTTTCGTCGAGCCGGAAGCCGTCGAACAGGCCGGCCGTGCAGTCGGCGAAGACCTTGCCGCCCGAGACCTTCTTGCCGGCCTTGCCGACATTGAAGACGCGGATATGCGCGGGGTTCTTGGCGCCATGGGTGCGGCCCGTGTCGGCGACATAGAGCAGGCTTTCATCGAGCGAGAAGGCGAGCCCATTGGGCCTGACCATGTCGGTGATGACGGCATCGATCTCGCCCGTGCCGGGGTCGACGCGGTAGACATTGCAGGCGCCGACCTCGCTCTCGGCGTGGTCGCCTTCATAATCGCTGTCGATGCCGTAGGCGGGATCGGTGAACCAGATCGAGCCGTCGGAACGGACGACGACGTCGTTGGGCGAGTTGAGCCGCTTGCCGCGCCATTTGTCGGCGATGGTGGTGACCGAACCGTCATGCTCGGTGCGGCTGACGCGGCGGCCCGAATGCTCGCAGGTGATCAGCTGGCCCTGCCGGTCGACGGTGTTGCCGTTGGAATTGCCGGACGGCTGGCGGAAGACGCTGACGCTGCCATCGGTCTCGTCGTAGCGCAGCATGCGGTTGTTGGGGATGTCGGACCAGACGAGGTAGCGGCCGGCGGCGAACCAGGCCGGGCCTTCCGCCCACCGGCACCCGGTGAACAGCTTCTCAACCCGCTCATTGGCGTTGAACAGCCGCGAGAAACGCGGATCGAGAAGTTCATAGTCAGCGGCCGTCATGCTTTCCCTCCCGGCAATCAAAAGACGCGCGATCAAGCCAGCACAGAGCGGAGAAGGCAAGATCGCGGATGCCTCTCACGGCATGTTGACGCGTGGAGGGGCTAAGACGCCATTAACCGGCTATGCGCTGCTTGCAATGGTGCATTGCAACATCTTTCTTTTGCAATGCACCATTCCTATGTCATTCTCGCCATCGATCAGGGAGGAATAACTCAGAAGGAACCTCATCATGATCTTCGACAACCTCGTCACCCGCGCTCGCACCAACCTCGCCAAGCGCCGCCACTACAATCGTCTCGTCGCAGAAATCGAGAACCTGTCGAGCCGCGATCTCGCCGATCTGCGTGCCGACCGCTCCGAGATGCTCTACCAGATCCACAAGCAGATCTACGGTTGAGTCCGAGGCCGGTCGAGCCGGCCTATGCGCCGCGTCGCTTCGCGCCTTGCTTCGCACTGGAATGACGACGCAAGGGGCCGCCTAACCCGAAGCCGCCAGGGCCTTCTCGATCTGCGGCAACAGCAAATCTCTCGCCGATTCCGGCGTCAGCGGCCCGACATGCTTGTAGGCAATCTTGCCGTCCTTGCCGATGACGAAGGTCTCCGGCACGCCGTAGACACCCCAGTCGATCGCCGCGCGCCCGGCCGGATCGACGCCGATCGCCTGGTAGGGATTGCCGAGATCGCCGAGGAAGCGACGGGCGTTTGCCGGCTCGTCCTTGTAGTTCAGCGCGGCAAGCGTGAACCGCTTGTCCTGCGACAGCGCCAAAAGCACCGGATGCTCTTCCCGGCACGGCGCGCACCATGATGCGAAGACGTTGACCAGCGTCACCTTGCCGGCGAAGGATTTCGAGTCCAGCCCTGGCAGGTTCGAGCCTTCGAGCGGCGGGAGGTTCGTCTGCGGCGCCGGCAGGCCGATCAGGGCCGAGGGAATTTCAGACTCGTCGCGGCCGGACAAAAGCTGCGACAGGAACAACCCCGCCAAGCCCAGGAAAACCAGCAGCGGAAGCAGCACGAACAGGCGGCGACGGGGCGACGCCGGGGCTCCGGTTTCGGCGCTCACGGCTTCGCCGTCCCGGCCTTGTCGGAGCGCCGCCGCACGCCGGCCGCGTCGAGCGCCGCGAGCTCACGCTTGCGCGCCCGCTGGTCGAGCAGGATCCAGCCGATCAGCCCGACGAGCACGATCACGCTGATGGCATAGGCGGCGGCGACATAGAGAGCATGCGCGCTCATACCAGCCGCTCCATCTGCGCACCTTCCGCGCCTGCCCTGCCAATCCGTTCGACCATGCCTTCCCTTAACTCTGCGTCACATGCCGCGCAATCAGGCGCGGCGCCGCAGTTGAGAAACGCCCCAGCGCCTCAATCCGTCCCGTGCCGCAACGCCAGCGCCGAGGCCAGCGGCCCGACCACGGCAAGAAACAGCGTCAGCGCGGCAAGAATGAGGAAGGGCTGCAGGAACGGCGCGGGATCGGCCACCGCGCCATAGCTCGCCGAGACGCCGAAGATCAGCACCGGAATGGTGAGCGGCAGCACCAGCACGGAGATCAAAAGCCCGCCGCGCGGCAGCGCCACAGCCACAGCCGCTCCGGCGGCGCCGATGAAGGTTATGGCCGGCGTGCCGACAAGAAGCGTAAATGCCGTCGCGCCGATACCGAGCGGCTCCATGTTCATGAACAGGCCGAGCAAAGGTGCCGCCATCACCAGCGGCAGCACGCTGCCCGCCCAATGCGCCAGACACTTGGTCAGCACCGTCAACGCCAGCATGTGACGGTCGCTGTTGAGCACCAGAAGATCGAGCGAGCCGTCCTCCCGATCGGCCTGGAAGAGGCGGTCGAGCCCAAGCAGGCAGGCGAGCAGGGCAGCGATCCACAGGATCGCCGGACCGATGCGCGACAACAGGTTGAGGTCGGGCCCGACGCCGAACGGGATTGTGGCAATCACCGCCAGGAAGAAGATGACGCCGATCAGCGCGCCGCCGCCGGCGCGGATGGAGAGGCGGACATCGCGGAGGAAGAGGGCTAGCATGACTTGGTATGCCTTCGCCCAGGGGTGCCTCGCGCCGACATCAGTCACCCATCCTCAACGTCTTGGCTCCCTCGAGCCCGAGCGGCAAATGCGTGGCCGCCACGATGATGCCTCCCTCTCGGCAATGCCCTCTCATCAATCCCGCGAATCGTTCCTCCGAAGCCTTATCCAGCCCTGCGGTCGGTTCGTCGAGCAGCCAGACCGGCCGGCGGCTGACCAGGAGCTTCGCGATCGACGCGCGCCGCCTTTGCCCGGTCGAAAGGTAGCCGAACGGCAGGTGCCCGAGCCCGTCCAATCCGACCGTCTCCAGCGACTGCCCCACGCTCAAACCAGCCTCGCCCTGGAAGGCGCGCCAGAAGCCCAGGTTTTCTTCGACGCTGAGGGCGGTCTTCATCGCATTGAGATGGCCGAGATAGTGCGAGGCCGAAGCGACCGATGGAAACTCGTCGCCGCCGCCCTCGACCTTCACCTTGCCTTCGGCCGGCGGCAGCAAGCCGGCGATGACCCGCAAAAGGGTCGATTTGCCGGCGCCGTTCGGCCCGGTGACGACGAGTGCCTCGCCCCTGTCGAGGGCGAATTCGATGCCGGAAAAAACCGTCTCGTCGCCGCGCTCGCCGCCCAGATTTTCGGCGATCAGCCGCATCCTTGCCCGTCCCGAAAGCACCGTTTCGCGGCCGCCGCCGCATCGCACAAATTTGCTTTTCGACTGTCTAGAACTATTCCAGAAAATTCTCTATATGCGGTTCATCCGTGCCAGCGGTCGGCGCGGGAACAGAATTAGCGCCGAACCAGCGCACGCGCCGCCTTCAACGGCTCGGGTTGCTCGGGAGCGGACAGCGGAAATGGCCGTACCCGCACCTTTGCGCGTGATTGCATGCCAACGGCGTCCGTTCCCTTTCAGGCTGAACAGACAAGGACGGATCGCCGTGACGAAATCCCTCGATAGTTTCAACTGCCGCCGCACCCTGACCGTGGGTGGCGCGGACTATGTCTATTTCGACCTCGCAGAGGCGGAGAAAAACGGCCTTGGCGGCATTGCCCAGCTGCCCTATTCGATGAAGGTGCTGCTGGAGAACCTGCTGCGCAACGAAGACGGCCGCTCGGTCACCAAGGAAAGCATCCAGGCGGTCGCAGCATGGCTCACCGACAAGGGCACTGCCGGTGTCGAGATCGCCTACCGC
Source organism: Mesorhizobium sp. WSM3873 (assembly GCF_001672445.1). Taxonomy (NCBI): domain Bacteria; kingdom Pseudomonadati; phylum Pseudomonadota; class Alphaproteobacteria; order Hyphomicrobiales; family Phyllobacteriaceae; genus Mesorhizobium; species Mesorhizobium sp. WSM3873. The sequence continues at coordinate 121,313 of NZ_LYTM01000006.1, forward strand.
CCGGCCCGCGTGCTGATGCAGGATTTCACCGGCGTTCCGGCCGTTGTTGATCTCGCGGCCATGCGCGACGGTATCAGGGCGCTCGGAGGCGATCCGGAGAAGATCAACCCGCTGGTGCCGGTGGATCTCGTCATCGACCACTCAGTCATCGTCGACGAATTCGGCACGCCGATGGCCTTCGCCCGCAATGTCGAGCTCGAATATGAGCGCAACGAGGAGCGCTACAAGTTCCTGAAATGGGGCCAGCAGGCCTTCCGCAACTTCCGCGTCGTGCCGCCTGGTACCGGCATCTGCCACCAGGTCAATCTCGAATATCTGGGACAGGTCGTGTGGACCAACGCGGAAGAGGGCGAGACCACAGCCTATCCCGACACCTGCGTCGGCACCGATTCGCACACCACCATGATCAACGGCCTGGGCGTGCTCGGCTGGGGCGTCGGCGGCATCGAGGCCGAGGCCGCGATGCTTGGCCAGCCGGTCTCCATGCTTCTGCCGGAAGTGATCGGCTTCCGCCTCACCGGCAAGCTCAAGGAAGGCGTCACCGCCACCGACCTGGTGCTCACCGTCACCCAGATGCTGCGCAAGAAGGGCGTCGTCGGCAAGTTCGTCGAGTTCTTCGGCCCAGGCCTCTCCAATATGACGCTGGCCGACCGCGCCACCATCGGCAACATGGCGCCGGAATATGGCGCCACCTGCGGCTTCTTCCCGGTCGATAGCGAGACCATCCGCTATCTGACGATGTCCGGCCGCGAGGAAAGCCGCATCGCGCTGGTCGAGGCCTATTCCAAGGCGCAGGGCATGTGGCGCGACGCCGGCTCGGCCGATCCGGTCTTCACCGATCTGCTCGAGCTCGATCTCGGCGACGTCGTGCCGTCGATGGCCGGCCCGAAGCGCCCGGAAGGCCGCGTCGCGCTGCAGGATATTCCCGCCGGCTTCGCCAAGGCGATGGAGACCGAGTATAAAAAGGCCGTCGAGATCTCGAAGCGTTACGCCGTCGAAGGCACCGCTCACGATCTCGGCCATGGCGACGTCGTGATCGCCGCCATCACTTCGTGCACCAACACCTCCAACCCGAGCGTCTTGATCGGCGCCGGCCTGTTGGCCCGCAACGCCAACCGGCGCGGCCTGAAGCAGAAGCCGTGGGTGAAGACCTCGCTGGCGCCGGGAAGCCAGGTGGTCGCCGAATATCTCGAGAAATCCGGCCTGCAGAAGGAACTCGACCAGATCGGCTTCAACCTGGTCGGCTTCGGCTGCACCACCTGCATCGGCAATTCCGGCCCGCTGCCGGCGCCGATCTCCAAGACCATCAACGACAAAGGCTTGATCGCTGCCGCGGTGTTGTCCGGCAACCGCAACTTCGAAGGCCGCGTTTCTCCGGACGTCCAGGCGAACTATCTCGCCTCGCCGCCGCTGGTGGTGGCGCATGCGCTGGCCGGCACCGTCACCAAGGACCTCACCACCGAGCCGCTCGGCGAGGGCAGCGACGGCAAGCCGGTCTATCTCAAGGAGATCTGGCCGACCTCGGCCGAGATCCAGGAGTTCATCGAGAAGAACGTCACGCGCGAGCTTTTCGCCCGCAAATATGCCGACGTCTTCAAGGGCGACGAATATTGGCAGAAGGTGAAGGCGCCGGAAGGCCAGACCTATGCCTGGGACGATCATTCGACCTATGTGCAGAACCCGCCTTATTTCGCCGGCATGGGCCGCGCCTTCGGCAAGGTCGGCGACATCAAGGGCGCGCGCGTGCTTGGTCTCTTCGGCGACAAGATCACCACCGACCACATCTCGCCGGCCGGCTCGATCAAGGCGGCTTCGCCGGCAGGCAAGTACCTCACCGAGCACGGCGTCGGCGTCGCCGACTTTAACCAGTACGGCACGCGGCGCGGCAACCATGAGGTGATGATGCGCGGCACCTTCGCCAACATCCGCATCCGCAACCACATGCTGGGCGAGAACGGCCGCGAAGGCGGCTACACGATCCACTATCCCTCGAAGGAGGAGATGTCGATCTACGATGCCGCCATGGAATACAAGAAGGAAGGCGTGCCGCTGGTCATCTTCGCCGGCGTCGAATATGGCAACGGCTCCTCGCGCGACTGGGCGGCCAAGGGAACCAACCTCCTTGGTGTCCGCGCCGTCATCGCCCAGTCCTTCGAGCGCATCCACCGCTCGAACCTGGTCGGCATGGGGGTCATCCCCTTTGTCTTCGAGGACGGCACCTCATGGGCTTCCCTCAACCTCAAGGGTGACGAGCTGGTCGAGATCGACGGCCTGGATGCCATCAAGCCGCGCCAGAAGATGACGGCCAAGGTCACCTATGGCGACGGCACGCTGAAGAACGTGCCGATCATCTGCCGCATCGATACGCTGGACGAACTCGACTACTTCAAGAACGGCGGCATCCTGCAATACGTGCTGCGCGATTTGGCTGCGTAGCGACAGGGAATAGGCGGTAGGCATAGGCAGGGGGAGATTTTCCCACTGCCTGGTGCCTACTGACGTCCTAGTTAAACTGCGGCAGGCCAAGCATTCTCAGCCCAGCTCAAAGTCCAAGTCCGATTGGCGCGCAATAGAAATCCTCCGGCAGCAGCAAACTTACCGCTTCGCGGCGATGCGGTCCCGAAATCGAACCGGGTCGAAGAATGCAGTGGCCCCTCCTGTCGCCGCCTTACCTACGGTCGCGGCGACAAAATTTCACCGCAACGTGACTTCCCGTTGACTGTCCGTTCTGCCACATATTTTAGCAACCAGAACAAGGCCGGCGTGACCGGCGGGAATTGGAACGGTCATGGCATTGCGAGGACCATTGCGGCTTACGGCAGTTGCGCTGGTCCTCACGGCGTTGAGCCGCGTGGCCTCAGCAGCCGAGCTTGAGAAAGTCGCGACCGGCAAGCCGCAGACTGAAAAGCCTTTGGGCGTCGTCGAGTTGTTCACCAGCCAGGGCTGCAGCTCCTGTCCGCCGGCCGATGAATTCTTCGCCGAGCTGGCGGCGAAGGAAAATGTCGTCGCGCTCGCATATCACGTCAATTACTGGGACTATCTGGGCTGGCAGGACACGCTGAGCAACAAAGAGAACACCGAGCGGCAGTATGACTATATGCGCGCCTTTGGCAGCCGTTCGGTCTATACCCCGCAAGCCGTCATCAACGGCCGCAGCCATGTCAACGGCGCCAACCGCAAGGAGATAGACGGCGCGCTGGCCCGCATGGACAGGACCGGCGAGGGCATGCGGGTCGGCATCAAGGTGAGCCGCACCAGCGATCGGGTCATGATTGACGCCGGCGATGCCGGCAATGGGCCGACCGACGCCCATGTGGTGATCGTCTATTTCGATCCGCCGCAGATGGTGAAGATCGGCCAGGGCGAAAACAGCGGCCGCAACATGACCTATTGGAACGCCGTTTCCGACATCCAGATCGCCGGCATGTGGAACGGCAAGGCGCAGCGTTACGAGCTGCCGATGACGGAGATTGCGAAGAAGGGCGGCTGTGCCGTGCTGCTGCAGTCCGTCGGCAAGGACGGCGTCCCGGGACCGATTCTCGGCGCCGCGCTCATCCGCAAGCCTGACCGGCTCTGACGGCTCCGCTGACAAAACCTGATCGCCGACGAAAGCCGGCCGGGGCCCACGAAGCAGAGCATCCATGGCAAAGCGACCCGAGCCGCACCCGATTCTCCTGACGACGCGGCTGCGCCTGCGTCAGTTCAGGGCTGAGGACACGGATGCGATGCACGAATGCTTTGCCGACCCGGAGGCGATGCGGTTTTGGAACGCACCAGTCCACACCAAGCGGACCGAGACCAAGCGCACCGTGCTCAGATATGTCGCCTGCACCCCGTCCTACCATCGGCACTGGGCGGTCGCCGACATTGAGACTGACCGCTGCCTCGGCCTCGTCAGCTATCACGATGGCCACATCCGCAACAAGCGTGCGGCCATCGGCTATTTCATCAACCCCGCATATCAGAGCCGGGGCATGGCCACCGAGGCTGTCTCGGCGATGCTCGACTTCTGTTTCGACGATCTCGGCCTGCACCGTATGCAGGCGTTCATCGATCCCAACAACACCCCGTCGCGCAAATTGGTCGAGAAACTCGGATTCGGGCGCGAAGGCCTACTGCGTGATCATCTGCGTGTCGGCGGCATCTGGCGCGATGAGATCCTGTATGCGCTCCTTAGGACTGGTCGCTCATCCAGCGCAGCGGTTCCAGCTCTCATTCCCTGATCGTGCATTGTGATGACGCCCGCCTGGCCGCGACACAGGGGCCGGCGGGCCAGAGCGGACAGGCATGAAAAAACCGGCGTCAGCTTGCTTCTGACGCCGGTTATTCAGGTTTTGGGATCGTCGCACCTGATTTTTCCAAGGAAAAACCGAGGTTGGTTCGATCCGACGCTGACCCGTGGGCGGGGGGCTTGGGGTTTACGAGCCGGTGCCGGACCGAACCGTCTCAGGCAACGCGGGTAAACTCGTCGGACATTGGGGCATGAGCGCGGATAATTTGTGGCGACAATGTGGCAGAGCATCACCAATTCCAACACGCGTTTTGCAAACGTGACTGGACCTTTCGGAAACGGCGGACCGCAAGCCTGCTTCGCCGGCCCTTGCAATTCGGCCGCGAAAGCGCGAACCTTGGCCGGCGCAAGATTCAATCGAAGGATCGCGGCATGACCGATCACAGCAGCGGGGCGGAGGATGGGGAAGCATCCGGAATACTGATCCCGCTGCATGAGGCGCGCAGCGCACGCCTCGACCAGCCGGTGCGCTTCGACCGGCGCGAGCTCGACCAGATCCTAAGGCTTTACGGACGCATGGTGGCGGCCAATGAATGGCGCGACTATGCGATCGACCATCTTTCCGATCGCGCTGTCTTTTCGGTCTTCCGCCGCGCCAGCGAAGTGCCGCTGTTCCAGATCGTCAAGGACCCGAAACTGGCGCGCCGACAGGGCGCCTTCGCCGTCATCGCCGCCGGCGGGCGCATCCTCAAGCGCGGCCAGGAACTCGGCCGCGTGCTCGGCGTCTTCGATCCCAAGCTGAAGCTGGTCGAAGCTTAACTATCCAATTTGCCGCGAAATCTCCGCTCCGGCAGTGACTCCGGATCCGGCGGCACTTCCGCGCCGCCGTTGAGCGGCAGCTGCATGAACACGGTGTCCAGCCAGCGCCCATGCTTGTAGCCCGAGCCTTCCAGGCGCCCGGCGTGACGAAAGCCGAGCCTCTCGTGCAGGCGCACCGAGGCGCTGTCGGCATGGCCGTCGCCGATGACCGCGACGATCTGGCGAAAGCCGGCCAGGCGCGCCGCCTCGATGAGCGCCAGCATCAGCAGGCGGCCGATGCCCTGGCCCTTGGCCTCGGGCGCCACATAGACCGAGTCCTCGACGGTGAAGCGATAGGCGGGCCGGGGCCGGAACGGTCCGGCATAGGCGTAGCCGAGCACGACGCCCTCCCTTTCAGCCACAAGATAGGGAAAGCCGCCTCGTGCCAAACTGTCGAATCGATCGCCCATTTCGGCGCGGCTGGGCGGCTCCAGTTCGTAGCTTGCGGTGCCGTGCGTGACCGCGTCCGCATAGATTTCGGTGATTCGGTCGAGGTCGGCCGCAGTAGCGGCTCTGATCGCCAGATTGCCCATAATTTGTGCAGTTCTTCCTGTTGCCTCAATATCAGCAGAGGAGCGCACAAAAGGAAAGGGCGGCCGTTGGGCCGCCCTTTCCGAAGTCTATGGTCCAGCCGGACGGCTACCGTTTAGCGACGGTCGCCCATGAACTGCAGCAGGAACATGAACAGGTTGATGAAGTCGAGATAGAGCTGCAGCGCGCCCATGATCGCCTTGCGGCCGGCGACATCCGCGACGTCACCCTCGAAATACATCTCCTTGATGCGCTGCGTGTCGTAGGCGGTCAGACCCGCGAACACCAGCACGCCGATCGCCGAAATGGCGAAGGCCAGCGCCGACGACGCCAGGAAGATGTTGATGACCATCGCGATCAGCAGGCCGATCACGCCCATGATCAGGAACGAGCCGAACGCGCTCAGGTCGCGCCTGGTCGTGTAGCCGTAGAGTGACAGCCCGCCGAAGGCCGCGGCCGTGGCGAAGAAGGTCTGGGTGATGCTGGTGCCGGTGTAGACGAGGAAGATCGTCGACAGCGACAGGCCGACAAGGCCGGCATAAACCCAGAACGTGGTCTGCGCCGCAGCCACGCTCATCGATTGGATCCTGAAGGACAGGAACATCACGGCAGCGAGAGGCCCCAGGATAACGACCCAGCGGAACGCGCTAGCATAGATGAGCTGGCCGAAGGCGGTGAGCTGGCCGTCGCCGGTGACGGCAAGCTGGAATGCGCCCCAGGCGGCAATGCCTGTGATGAGCAGGCCAAGCCCCATCAGGTTATAAACTTTGATCATATAGGCCCGCAGGCCCTGATCGATATCGACGCGCGCGCCGGAGGCGGCGGACGTCTGGTAGTTGCGAATGGGATCAGCCATTGGAAATCCTCTATTGCTTCTGCCCCGTCCGGTGACAGGTCCTTGGAGCGACCTCCTTGGACCAGGCGCCGCTGGCGGGACTCCAGCATGCCTAGCGCGAAATATGAGCGTTCTCGACCTCAAGAACAAGACGGTAACGAGCGGTAACGCTTCGTGAGAAGGCAAAAGCCCGATTTTCAGCCTTTTCCCGCCGGCATTCTTACCAAGATTTAACGCAGACAGGCCATCCAAGGGCGCTACCGGATCAAAGCTCGCGCAGCACCGGCGCCGCCTTGTGGCCAAGCACCCGCCAGGTGCCGGCAAGGCCGATGCCGACGGTGACGGCGAGCGAGACGAGGATCGTCGCCACCGCAACTTCCGGCATGAAGTGCGACGGCAGCGTCATGATGCGGGCCACCACGAACCATGCCGCGACGCCGCCCGCGGCAAGCGCGAACAGCGCGGTCGCAAGACCGATCAGCACATATTCCAGCGAGAAGGCCGCAATCAGCGTCCTCCTTGTCGCGCCGAGCGTCTTCAGCACCACCGCGTCGTGGATGCGCGCCCGGTTGCCGGCGGCCAAAGCCCCGGAGAGCACCAGCACGGAGGCGATCAGCGCCACGCCGGCTGCGGCGCGGATCGCAGTGCCCAGCTGCGCGACCAGCCGGTTGACGATGTCGAGCGCGTCCTTGACCCTCACCGTCGTCACTGCCGGAAAGGCGCGGGTGACAGCGTTGAGCAGCCGCGCGTCGTCGGCCGTGGTGGCCTTTCTGTCGGTCAGCGTCGCCAGCCAGCCATGCGGCGCGCCGGCGAACGTATTGGGCGAGAAGATCATAACGAAATTGATACCCATGGTTTCCCACTCGACCTGGCGGAAGCTGGCTATTCTTGCCGTCACGTTGCGGCCGAGCACGTTGACCGTGACCGTGTCGCCGAGCTTCAGCCCGATCGCTTTGCCTTCCTCGGCCGAGAACGACACCAGCGGCTCGCCGGAATAGTCCTGCGGCCACCATTTGCCTTCGGTCAGCGTAGCGTTTTCCGGCTGCTTTGCGTCATAGGTCAGCCCGCGGTCGCCGCGCAGCACCCAGGCGCCGTCGGCGGGGACCTTCACCTTGTCGACGTCGATGCCGTTGAGCGCCATGATCCGGCCGCGCAGCATCGGCACCTTGACCAGCATCCCTTGCGGCGCTTCCTTTTCGACCAGGCCGGCAAAGGCATCGACATCGCTGCTCTGGATGTCGACGAAGAAGAAGTTGGGCGCCCGCTCCGGCAGACTGCCGGAGATCTGGCGTCTGAGATTCCCGTCGATCAGCGCCAGCGTCACCAGCAGCGTCAGGCCGAGCCCGAGCGACAGCACCACCGATGGCGTCAGCGCGCCGGGCCGGTGGATATTGCCGAGCGCCAGCCTGAGAGAGACCGAGCGCAGCCGCGGGCTTCGCCGGGCCAGCCATTGGACCAGCGCAGCCACCAGCCGCAGCACCAGGAAGGCAAAGGCGGTGGCGCCGACGAAGATCGAGGCGATGCGCCGATCGTCGGCGAAAAGGATGGCGAGCGCCGCCAGCGCGAGCACGATCGTCAGCGCGGCGCCGACATAGGGCAGGCGCGGCAGGCCGCGGCTTTCGAACCCCATTTCGCGAAACAGCGCCGTTGCCGGCACGTCGCGGGCGCGGCCGAGCGGCAGCAGCGCGAAGGCCAGCGTCACCAAAAGGCCGAAGAGGGCCGCGATCGCAAGCGCGCCGGGATAAAAGCCGCCTTGCGCCGGCACCGGAATGACCGACTGCAGGAGCGCGCTCGCCACGAACGGCATTGCCGCACCCAGGATCAGGCCAAGCACGATGCCGAGGCCGGCAATCAAAAGGATCTGCACGAGATAGATGGTGAAGACGAAGCCCCCGGAGGCGCCGAGGCTCTTGAAGGTGGCGATGACGCCGCGCTTGCCGTCGAGATACGCGCGGACCGCATTCGCCACGCCGACGCCGCCGACCACAAGCGCCGTCAGCCCGACCAGCGTCAGGAACTGCGAGAAGCGCTGGATGTTGGCGGAAAGCGCCGGCGCTGCGTTGCTGCGCGTGCGGATCGACCAGCCGGCCTGCGGAAAATCCTTCGCCGCTTCGGCCTGAATGCCTTTGATGCGCGCCTCGCTCGCGCCATCGGGCAGTCGGATCTTATAGGCGTTCTCGACCAGGCTGCCGGGCTGAACCAGCCCTGACGCGACCAGCCCGTCGTGCGAAATCATCAGCCGCGGCGCGAAGCCGAAACCGTCGGAAATCGCGTCGGGTTCGCTGATCAATCGGGCCCTCAGCTCGAACGTTGCGCCGCCAAGCTTCAAGCGGTCGCCGATATGCAGATTGAGGCGATCGAACAAGAGAGCGGGCGCGGCGGCGCCGAAGATGCCGGCTCTTTCGCCGAACAATTCATTCCTGGGCAGCTGCGGATCGGTCTCCAGCGTGCCGTAAAGCGGATAGGCGTCGTCGACCGCCTTGGCTTCGACCAGCGCCTGGTCGGAGCCGTCCTCGAGCCGCGCCATCGAGCGCATGCCGGAATTCAGCGAGACCGTGCCGAGGCTCTTGATGAAGCCGAGCTCGGCGTCCGAAGCGCTGCGCTGGTTGATCTGGAAGCGCAAGTCGCCGCCGAGCAGCGTCTGGCCCTGGTTGGCTACGCCGGCGGTAATCGCCTGCGCCACCGAATTGACGCCGCCGATCGCCGCGACGCCAAGCGCGATGCAGGCGAGGAAGATCATGAAGCCGGACAGGCCGCCGCGCATTTCGCGCAGCGAAAAGCGGAGGGCCAGCGTCAAAGTCCGCATCAGGCCGGCACCTTAGCCTGTCTTGGCGCGTCCTCGATGCGTCCCGAGCGCATCGACACCTGGCGCGAGCAGCGGCCCGCAAGCGCCGGATCATGCGTGACCAGCACCAGCGTCATGCCGCGCTCGGCCGCCTTGGCGAAGAGGAGGTCGGCGATCTGCTTTCCCGTTGCCTGGTCGAGGTTGCCGGTCGGCTCGTCGGCAATGAGAATGCGCGGCGAAGGCGCCAGGGCCCTGGCGATCGCCACGCGCTGCTGCTCGCCGCCCGAAAGCTCTCCCGGATAGTGCGTCACGCGGTCGCTCAAGCCGACCGCCGCGAGTTCCTGCGCGGCCACCCCGAACGGGTCGTTGTGCCCGGCGAGCTCCAGCGGCACCGCGACATTCTCGAGCGCCGTCATGTTGGGGATGAGGTGGAAGGACTGGAAGACAATGCCGATGTTTCGCCCCCGAAATGAAGCAATCTGGTCCTCGCTTTTGCCGTTGAGCAATTCTCCGGCGATCCGCACCGTGCCCGAATCGACCCTTTCCAGCCCGGCCAGAACCATCAGCAAGGTGGACTTGCCGGATCCCGACGGGCCGACGATCCCGGTGGCTTCGCCGGCGGCCACATCGAGGCTGATGCCCTCCAGCACATGGACGGAGGAGGCGCCCTCGCCGAGCGTCAGCGAGACATCCCTCAATGCGATGACGGCTTCTGTCACAATGAATGCGCCCTATATCGTGGAAGAAGGAGGCAAAAAATGTCTCCTTTGCATGAATCGTGTCGGTCATATGGGGCTCGCCGCATGGCTTTCAAACACTCAGCTGCCGCAGCCCTCACTCTTCTCCTGGTGGTTTGCGGCGCCATTTCGCCGGCGCGCGCCGATACGTTCAATATCGTCGGCTTCGGCGACAGCCTGATGGCGGGGTTCAGCCTTGGTCCCGATGAGGGCTTCACCGATAAATTGCAGGCGGCCTTGAAGGCAAAAGGCCTCGACGTCGCCGTCGGCAATGCCGGGGTTTCCGGCGACACCACAAGCGGCGGCCTTGCGCGGCTCGACTGGTCGGTGCCCGACGGCACCGGGCTCGTCATCCTCGAGCTCGGCGCCAACGACATGCTGCGCGGCGTGTCGCCCGAGATCGCCGAGAAAAATCTCGACGCTATGTTGGCCAAGTTGAAGCAGCGGAACATTCCGGTGCTCCTGGCAGGCATGCTTGCAGCGCCCAATCTGGGCGCCGAGTACCAGAAGGCCTTCGACGCCATCTACCCGAAGCTTGCCGCGAAATACGCCGTTCCGCTCTATCCGTTTTTTCTTGACGGGATCGCCGGCCACCCGGCCATGCAGCTGGAGGACGGTCTTCATCCCAACCCGAAGGGAATAGACGTCATGGTCAAAGGCATTCTACCGGTCGTGGAAAAGGCCATCGCCGCCAAGGGCGGCGCGTGATGGGACCAAAACGCCACGGTTTCCCCAGGGGAAAGCTTGTGGACAACAAACCGCTTGCCCCGCATGGCTATCGATGATTCGCTAGGGGCGAGAGTTTCGATTCGAGGACAGGAGGCTTCCCATGCCACGTCTTTTCACCGCCCTCGAAATTCCGCGTGATGCCGCGCTTTCACTCTCGCTGCTCCGGGGCGGCCTGCCCGGAGCCCGCTGGATCGACGTCGAAAACTATCATCTGACGCTGCGCTTCATCGGCGATGTGGAGGGCCATATCGCCGACGACATCGCCAATGCGCTCGATCGCGTCAACCGTCCCTCCTTCCCCCTGGCGCTCTCCGGCGTGGGCGCTTTCGGCGGCAAGAAGCCGCACGCCGTATGGGCCGGCGTGTCCGCCTCGCCGGACCTGGTGGCGCTGCAGGGCGAGATCGACCGCATCTGCCAGCGGCTCGGCCTGCCGGCCGATCCGCGCAAATTCTCGCCGCATGTGACGCTCGCGCGCCTGCGCAATTCGAGCCCGGCGGACGTCGCGCAATATCTGTCGGCGCGCGGCAACTTTTCCACGCTGCCCTTCCGGGTCGGCCGCTTCGTCTTGATGTCGTCGCGGGATTCGGTCGGCGGCGGCCCCTACATCGTCGAGGAAGCCTGGCCGCTGGTTGGCGCCGATCCGCTCGCTTCCAGCCGCTTCGCCAGCGCCTCCGACGCCTCGCGGATCATGCGATAGACCGAAACGAAGGCCTGCTGGTCTTCGTAGTAAGGGTCCGGCACATCGCGCGCATTTCCGCTGGCAAACTCCAGGAAGAGATGGATGCGGTCGCGCGCGGCCTGCGGCGCCAACGCCTTCAGATCGCGCACATTTGTCCGGTCCATGCCGAGAATCAGGTCGAAGCGCGAGAAATCGTCCAGCGCTATCCTGCGCGCCTTTTGCGCGGAAATGTCGATGCCGTGCCTTGTGGCAACCGCGATCGAACGCGGATCGGGCGCGGAGCCGACCTCCCAGCCGCTGGTCGCGGCCGAATCGAGCAGGATGTCCCGACCTTCCCCGCGCTCGGCCCACACGGCGCGGAAGACGCCTTCGGCCAAGGGCGAGCGGCAGATGTTACCGAGGCAGACGAACAGAATGGATTTTATGGGCTTTGCGCTCATCGATCCGGCGCTATGGTTGGATTACCTCCGAATAGCACGGGAACCCGACATGACCAGGGAAAAACTCAACAAGGAAGCGATCACCGCAGCGCTGGCGGAACTCGAAGGCTGGTCGCTGGCGGCCGACGGCGCCTCCATCAAGCGCAGCTTCGGCTTCAAGAACTTCTCCGAGGCCTTCGCCTTCATGACCCGCGTGGCGCTGGCCGCCGAGAAGATGGACCACCACCCCGATTGGTCGAACGTCTACAAGACCGTCGACGTCACGCTGAACACGCATGACGCCGGCGGCGTCACGGCGCTCGACATCGAACTGGCGAAGCGGATGAACCGCTATTTCGGCTGACGACTGCCGATAAGTCCGATTCCGATTTGCCGGGCTGGTAACGGTGGAGACCTTGCAGGGGGGTGCCGCTTTCACCACATCTTCCGCGGTGGCCGCAACGCAAGCTGGCGCGTGGCCGAGGAGAGATTGATGGCGCAGGAATCCCGTTTCGATTTCTTTGGCTTCGGCGACAGGCTCGCCGGCGAAGGTGAGGTGCGCGAGAAGTTTTGGCGCACCGCCAAGAAGGCTGCCCGGCAGATACCGTTCATGGAGGAGGTGGTCGCCGCCTACTATTGCGCCATGGACAAGGACACGCCGCTGCGCACCAAGGGTACCCTGCTTGCCGCGCTCGGCTATTTCGTGCTGCCGGTGGATTTCATCCCCGACTTCGTGCTCGGTCTCGGGTTCACCGATGACCTTGCCGTGCTCACCGCGGCAATCACCGCCGTCAGCGCCCATATCACCCCGGCGCACCGGCAGGCCGCCAGGGACGCCCTCGCCGACAAAGGTTGATCCTGGCTGACTTTTCGCCACAACGAAACCGCGAAACCGCCCGCGCGAAAAGACAAACTCTTGCCGCTTTCGTGCCCTCCAAGTTCGCGCCGGGACATCGCGACCGCCGCGTGGAAGCGGCGGCGCGAATGGCGGCGGTTTCCTGGGGTGAGTTCCTTTTGTTGGGAAAAATTCACCGTTTGGTAACCCTGATTAAATCAAAATGAAGCGACGGCAGGACGCCATGCGGCCCGCCTCCGCACCATTTCGGAATACGGGAAGAACGATGCGCGGATTGATTGCTACAGTTTCCAGCCTGGTCCTGGCGGCCGCCTTCGCGGCGCCGGCGCTGGCGCAGCAGGCGACCAAGATCGGCCAGCACAACGCCTGGGGCACCTACAGCTATCAGTCGGCAGGCGGCAAGGTCTGTTATGTGCTCACGGTGCCGACCGACAAGCAGCCGCCGAAGCTCGACCATGGCGACATGTTCTTCTTCGTCAGCCAGCGGCCCGGGCAGCAGGTGTCCTATGAGCCGCAGTTCATCGCCGGCTACAACTTCCAGGAAGGCTCCAAGGCCACCGTCACCATCGACAAGAAGTCCTTCTCGATGTTCACCCGCGGCAAATCGGCCTGGGTCGAGAACGCCGCTGAAGAGCCGGTGCTGATCGCCGCCATGAAGACGGGCACCGACATGAAGGTGCAGGCGAAGTCCGGTCGCGGCAACCCGACTTCCTACGTCTTTTCTCTGAAGGGCATCTCGGCCGCGCTGGCCTCGATCGCCAAGTGCAAATAGGCTGAGGCTCCCTTGGCGGAGGATGGCAATATGGAAGTCCGCCTCCCGCAAGTGCTGCCAGGGACAAGCGAATAAGGCGACAGCGCCAAGCTCGCCATTCAGCCTTGCTGCTCGACGGCCCTGCGCCGCCTGATCGCTTCGGCGATGAACACGCGCGACAGCGCGTGATAGAGCGGCTCGTTGGAAATCAGCCGCGCCGTGCCGTAGCCCAGCATCGCCGCGCACATCAGCGCGATGACGTTGTCGTGGTTGCCGGTCATTTCGAGGATGATGACGAAGGCCGTCATCGGCGCCTGCACGACGCCGGCGAAATAGCCGGCCATGCCGAGCAGCGCGGCGAGGCCTGTGCCTGCGCCGAACGCCAGGCCAAGCGTGCTGCCGAGGCCGGCGCCCACCGCCAGCGACGGCGCGAAGATGCCGCCCGGAATGCCCGACACCATCGACAGCACGCCGGCGGCGAATTTTTCCAGGAAGAAGAACGCCGGTAGCGGCGCGCCTTCGACGGCGCCGCGGGCCTGAGCGTAGCCGGTTCCGAAGGTAAGGCCGCCCGAGACGAGACCGATCGCGGCAACCGCCAGGCCGCAGATGCCTGCCACGAGCAGCGCGCGCCACAATGGCTGCAGGCCATTCCAGCGTCGGACGCGTCGCGTGATCTTCAGCGCCAACAGCGAAAACAGCGCGCCGAAGCCGCCGCCGATGACGCCGCAGGCAATCACCAGCGGCCAGTCGGTGGCGAAGGCCACCGTGTCCCTGGCGACGCCGAAATAGGTGTAGTTGCCGAGCAGGCCGAGCGAGGCGAGGCCGGCGAGGATCACCGCCGTCAGCACCAGCCCGTTGGTGCGCGACTCATAGGCGCGACCCATCTCCTCGATGGCGAAGACGATGCCGGCGAGCGGCGTGTTGAAGGCGGCGGCGACGCCGGCAGCCGAGCCGGCCAGGATCAGGCCGCGCGCCTGCGCCATGCCGCCCCAGCGCGCCGCCTGAAGCATGAGCGAGGCGCCGACCTGCACCGTCGGGCCCTCGCGGCCGATCGATCCGCCGCAGGCGAGACCGATGACGGTAAGCGCAACCTTGCCCGCTGCCAGGCGCAGCGAAAGAAGATGGCCGCGATCCTCGTCATCGCGCAGGTGACGGGCAGCGATCGCCTGCGGAATGCCGCTGCCTTGCGATCCCGGAAAGAAGGAATGGGCAAGCCAGGCGCAAATCACGAAGCCCGCGGGCGTCATGACCAGCGGCAGATAAAAGCGCCAGCTGCCGCTATCGCCGCCGGTGACGACGTGGAACAGCGCCTGCGCCCGGTCGGCCAGCATGGCGAACAGCACGCTGATCAACCCGATCGAGATGGCGCCGGCCCAGAACACAAGGCGCGGCTGCCAGACGCGGCGCGACGCCCACATAGCCTGCGAGCGCCGCAGCATCGGGTATCTACGCGATATGCCGGCCATGCCTGTCCTCTGGGTGATGACCCGCCCCTAGCACACTGAGAGGGAGGATCAAGCCTGCGAGGTCAGGTCAGGTCGAGGCGAGCGACGAAAATCGGAGATCGAGGAGCCAGGGCAGGACCGCGGTTTGGATATCCCGCCGGCCTGCGCCGGCGGGCAGCAGGGTTGGCGAGTCCGACCACTCTCACATCGCCATCTTTTCACATTCGGCCTGGGCCTTCTTGGTCGACGTATCGATCATGTAGGCTTTGCCTTTGGCGTCGGTGATTATCATCATGCAATGCTTGATCGGCTTCGCCATCTTCATCATTTCGGCGCTCATCTTGGCGTCAGGCATCATGGTGCCCATATGGCCGTCGGGCATGATCGCCGTCACTTGCCCACCCTTCATCATGGTCATCGTGCCCATCGTATCCTCGGCGAACGCCTGCGAGGCAAAAAGGCTTGCGAGACCGGCGACGGCAACAAGCTTGATCGAATGCATTCCGCGTACTCCCATTTCTGCAAGGGCATAGTCGCCCCTTTCAGGTTCGCGGGTGCGCTTCGCGCTGTTACGCCAACACGAATATGTGATCTCAGCCGGGGCGGGAATAGCGGCACCGGCCGCCTGTGCCGCCGACCATGACTCCGGTCGCAAGCTGTGCTATGCGCGCGTTTCATTTCAGGCACGATGCTGAAATCGGCCGCAAACCGCTTATATTGGCGCAACCATGACCCTTTCATTCGATCTGACCGCCGAAGGCGCTCGCGACGCCTTGCGCGCCCGCGCCACGCCGGCCGAAAAGCCGTCGCTGATCGGCCTGACGCGCGCCGAGCTTGGCGCCGCTCTGGTTGAGGCCGGCATCGTGCCGGAGCGCCAGGCGAAGATGCGCGCCCAGCAGCTCTGGCACTGGATGTATGTGCGCGGGGTCTCCGACTTCGCCCATATGTTCAACATCTCCAAGGATCTGCGCGCCGAGCTCGACAAGCATTTCACCGTCGCGCGGCCCGAGATCGTCGAGGAGCAGATCTCTTCCGACGGCACACGCAAATGGCTGTTTCGCTTTCCGCCGCGCGGCGCCGGCCGTCCGGTCGAGATCGAGACCGTTTATATTCCGGAGGAAGGCCGCGGCACGCTCTGCATCTCCTCGCAGGTCGGCTGCACGCTGACCTGCTCTTTCTGCCACACCGGCACGCAGAAGCTGGTGCGCAACCTGACGACGGAAGAGATCCTGGCGCAGCTGCTTACCGCGCGCGACCGGCTCGGGGACTTCCCCGACCGCGACACGCCGGACGGCGCCATCGTGCCGGCCGAGGGCCGCAAGGTATCCAACATCGTCATGATGGGCATGGGCGAGCCGCTCTACAATTTCGAGGCGGTGAAGAAGGCGCTGCTGATCGCTTCCGACGGCGACGGACTTTCCCTTTCGAAAAGACGCATCACGCTGTCGACCTCGGGCGTCGTGCCGGAGATCGCCCGCACCGGCGAGGAGATCGGCGTCATGCTGGCGATCTCGCTGCATGCCACCAATGACGACCTGCGCGACCTGCTGGTGCCGATCAACAAGAAGTATCCGCTGAAGGAACTGATCGCTGCCTGCCGCGCCTATCCGGGTCTCTCCAACGCCCGCCGCATCACCTTCGAATATGTGATGCTGAAGGACGTCAACGATTCCCTCGAGGACGCCAAGGCGCTGGTCAAGCTGCTCAAGGGCATTCCGGCCAAGATCAACTTGATCCCGTTCAACCCGTGGCCCGGCACCAACTATCAGTGCTCGGACTGGGAGACGATCGAGAAGTTCGCCGATTACGTCAACAATGCCGGCTATGCCTCACCGATCCGCACGCCGCGTGGCCGCGACATCCTCGCCGCCTGCGGCCAGCTCAAGTCGGAATCGGAACGCATGCGCAAGGTCGACCGGCTGGCGCTTGAAGCGATGATGATCGCGGGGCACGGCGAGGCGTGAGGCGTATCATCGCCTATCTCGTCCGCTTCGCCGCCATCCTGATCGGCTATGTCATCGCCTCGCTGGCGGCGAGCGCCTTTCTCAACGTGCTGTTCCTCGGCTATTTCGGCTATGCGCCGGAGCCCGGACATCAGACGATCGCGCCCGCGCTCTATTTTTCGGTGCCTTTCCTGGCACTGTTCGTCGCCTATTTCGGCTTCATGCCGGCGGCGATCGTCATCCTGATCGCCGAAGTGCTCGGCCGCCGCGACTGGCTGTTCTATGCGCTGGGCGGCGCCGTGATCGCCGTCGTCTTCCTCGGCTTCGCGCATAACATCGGCGACGGCGATTTCGATGTCGCCGACAACAATGTCAGGCTCGCGCTGATCGGCAGCGGCATGGTCGGCGGCATCTTCTATTGGCTCTCCGCCGGCCGCTGGGCCGGCAGTTGGCGCCGCGAGGCGCTGCCCGATCTGGAGCCCTGAGCTCGGCGCGGGCTCTACTTCGCCTGTGCCGTCAGGATCTTGAGCGCGAAGGCCGAGAACACGCCGCCGAACAGATAGTCGACCACGCGCGTGACGCGCGGGCTCGCCTTCATCGCCGCCGCGAATTTCTCCGCCGCGAGCACCATCGGCGCCGTCACCGGAATCGACAGCACGATGAACGTGACGCCGAGGAAGAACAGCTTGCCGGGCGCGTACGGGTCATGCGCGGAGACGAATTGCGGCAGGAACGTCATGAAGAACAGGATGATCTTCGGGTTGAGGAGATTGACCCCGAGCCCGGCCGCCCAGCTGCGGAACAGCGAGATTTGCGGTCCCGTCTTCTTCTCCGGCGAAAAGGCCGAGCCTTTGGTCACCGCCTGCCAGGCTAAAAACACCAGATAGCCGGCGCCGAAAATCTTCAGCGCAAAGAAGGCCATGGGAGAGGCCACGATCAGCGCCGAGACGCCGACCACCACCAGCGTGGTGTGGACCAACGTGCCGCATAGCGCGCCTGCCATCGAGGCGAAGCCGGTGGCTCGGCCCTGGCTCAGCGTGCGCGACACGAACAGCGTCATGTCCGGTCCCGGCGTGATCGCCAGGATGAGCGTGGCGATGGCGAACTGGATGAGCGTCGAAGTGTCGGGAATGAAGGACATGGGTCGCCTCGGAGTGGATCGCGCAGCTCTATAACGCGGCGATTTTTGCGTCGCCAGCGTCTGTTCAGGCAAACATCTGGCCCAGCCTGTGCCACCGGCGGGCATCTGTTCGTCTCTTGCGCCGCCCGGAAGGGCCGTGATACCTCGCCCGCGAAGCCATCTTCCCGCGGAACCGCCAAAATGTCCAAGACCAAAGACGTCAAGAAAGTCGTGCTCGCCTATTCCGGCGGCCTCGACACCTCCATCATCCTGAAATGGCTGCAGACCGAGCTCGGCGCCGAAGTCGTCACCTTCACCGCCGATCTCGGCCAGGGCGGCGAGCTGGAGCCGGCGCGCCGCAAGGCCGAGATGATGGGCATCAAGGACATCCGCATCGTCGACGTGCGCGAGGAATTCGTTTCGGACTTCGTCTTCCCGATGTTCCGCGCCAACGCCGTCTATGAAGGCACATATCTGCTCGGCACTTCGATCGCCCGGCCGCTGATCTCCAAGCATCTGGTCGAGATCGCCAAAGAAACAGGTGCCGACGCCATCGCGCATGGCGCCACCGGCAAGGGCAATGACCAGGTCCGCTTCGAACTTTCGGCTTACGCGCTGAACCCCGACATCAAGGTCATCGCGCCATGGCGGGACTGGTCGTTCAAGTCGCGCACCGATCTCATCAACTTCGCCGAGCAGCATCAGATCCCGGTGCCGAAAGACAAGCGCGGCGATGCGCCGTTCTCGGTCGACGCCAACCTTTTGCATTCCTCCTCGGAAGGCAAGGTGCTCGAGGATCCGTGGAGCGAGCCGCCGGAATTCGTCCACCAGCGCACCGTCTCGCCGATGGACGCGCCGGACGTCGTCACCGAGATCGAGATCGAGTTCCTGAAGGGCGATCCGATTGCGCTCAACGGCAAGAAGCTGTCGCCGGCGACCATGCTGGCCACGCTTAACGACCTCGGCCGCGACAACGGCATCGGCCGCCTCGACCTTGTCGAAAACCGTTTCGTCGGCATGAAGTCGCGCGGCGTCTACGAGACCCCCGGCGGCACCATCCTGATCGCTGCCCACCGGGCGATCGAATCGATCACGCTCGACCGCGGTGCCGCGCACCTCAAGGACGAGTTCATGCCGCGCTACGCCGAGCTGATCTACAACGGCTTCTGGTTCTCGCCCGAGCGCGTGATGCTGCAGGCGATGATCGACAAGAGCCAGGAAGACGTCGAAGGCACGGTGCGGCTGAAGCTCTACAAGGGCAATGTCATCGTCACCGGCCGCAAGTCGAAGAAGACGCTCTATTCCGACGCGTTGGTCACCTTCGAGGACGACCGCGGCGCCTACGACCAGAAGGACGCCGCCGGCTTCATCCGTCTCAATGCGCTGCGGTTGCGGACGCTGGCGGCAAGGAACCGCGAAGGCTGATATCCGAACGTCGAAAGTTGAGATAAGCGGGAAAAACCCGGCGGAGACGTCGGGTTTTATTTCGCGTATCTAATCTAAGAAAGTTCAGACCACTTCAGAGAACTATCGTTTGACCTTTCCGCCGCTCCAATTAAGTTCGCCAGCGGGATGCGGAGGTTTTGACAGTGAAAAGTAGTATTTCTCTTCTGGTCGCAACGGCGTTGACCTTGATGACGTGCGGGTCCTCGCAAGCAGCCACGAAGCAGGCGCCTGCGGCTAGTTTGGACGGGTGCATCTCCGCTGTCCATCTATGGAGCATCACGTTCAAGCACGAAATCGCCTCCTTCATGGGCGTCGCGCAGGAGCGCATGCCGGCCTTGTTCTGCCAGCGCATAGCCGAGGGGATACGCAGCGGCCGCATCAGCTACTCCGACATAAACAGGCTGCAGCTCGACCAACCGACCGAAATCTGGTTGGTCATCAAGGGCAAGTCCAAGGCGGCTGCTGCGGCCACAACGGCGCCGCGGAACTCTAAATTCCGTACCTGCTCAAATGTTATCACCGGCTCCTTCGAGGTTGCCGCTTCCGAGAAATGCCCCTTAGGCGGCAGCTACTCGCAAGCTGCCGGAGTCCCGACGGTGATCGAGGACAGGCCAAAGGCGGCTCCTTCAGCGCCGCGGAACCCCAAATTCCGTACCTGCAACGGCACTACCGGTACCTTCCAGATTCCCGTTTCCCGGAAATGTCCATTGAGCGGCTACGCGAATGATTGAGAGTTAGGTGATGAGATCGAACCTGGTCGTTCCCGGTGGTTGGGTTTTGATCCTTGCTCCGTAACAAAAAGCCCGGCGCAGGCCGGGCTTCTCCTCGGAATGGAGATATTGCATCAGTTGGCGTCGATCGCCTCGGCGATGCGGGCGATGGCCTGCTGATAGACGCTTGCCGAATTCCAGCCGGCGATGGCGCCCATATTCGCCTCATATCCCGCGCCGGCCTGCCAGCCATGGGCTTTGAGGAAGTTGGCGGTGGAAGCCAGCGCCGTGTTCCTGTCGCGCAGATTTCCGTTGCCGACGCCATACTTCAGAACATTTCCGGGCAGGAACTGCGTATGGCCGATCTCGCCATGCATGGCGCCGACCGAGGAGGCGGTCAGCGCGCCGCGATCGACCAGCTTCAGGGCGGCGATGGCATGGGGGGTGAAATAGTCCGGGCGGCGGCAATCATAGGCCAGCGTCAGAATGGCGGAGACCGTGTTCTGGTTGCCCATCGACGCGCCGAAGCCGGTCTCCATGCCCCAGATCGCGAGCAGGACGCCCGGCGGCACGCCGTAAGTCTGTTCGATCCTGTCGAACATCGCCGCGTTCTGCTTCTTCAACGCACGGCCCTTGGAAATGATCGCGGCCCCGCCACGACGCTGCATGAACGCTTCAACCGAGCCGCTGAAAGCCTTGTGGATCGCGCGGTCGGCAGCGATCGTCCTTGTCGCGTAAGTCGCGCCGGCCAACGCGGACAGACCCCTCTGGCCCACGCCCTCGGCTTGTGCTTCCGCGGCAAATTGCTGTTTCCATGCGTCGAAGCCGGCGCCGTTCTTGCCGCAGCTGGCCGCGGCCTGCGCGCCTGTCGCCAGCCCGAAAGCCGCCACAACGGCGGCCATGAAAATCCTTCCCTTGGCAAAAAATGCCATATCGTTCTCCTGGTTGCCTGAATCACGTCCCGGCTGCAAATCTGCCAGTGAAGCGCCCGGTTGTCACCGCCCGCGCGGGCTGCGCGGCGCTTGAAGCTGGCGAATGCCGGGGAATTTGCCCACGATCAAGCATAAATTATGGCGCAAGGATTTATTGTGGCGTGTCTTGAGGGAAGACGTCGATATTGTGATCATTGGCGCAGGCTCGGCTATGCGGCTGCCCATCCCGGCAGTTCCGAAGCGCGCGCCACACTGTTGCAGGCGGTGGCGGAGAAGATCTTCTTCGCCGGCGAGCATGTCGCCGGACCGCTCATCCAGACGTGTTGCGGTGCGACATTGTCAGGCGAAAGCGTGGCGGGGCGTCGCCCTGCTCGCGACGAAATAGAAACGGAACGACGGCCGGCGACGGGCGTTTGGGCGTTGCCCAACTTCGTTGACCTTTTCCCGCGGTTCGATGACCGATGAAGCTGTTCGACTGCCCTCATTGCGGCCACCGTCTCTATTTCGAGAA
Source organism: Mesorhizobium sp. WSM3873 (assembly GCF_001672445.1). Classification (NCBI taxonomy): domain Bacteria; kingdom Pseudomonadati; phylum Pseudomonadota; class Alphaproteobacteria; order Hyphomicrobiales; family Phyllobacteriaceae; genus Mesorhizobium; species Mesorhizobium sp. WSM3873. The sequence continues at coordinate 142,831 of NZ_LYTM01000006.1, forward strand.
CGCGCAATGCCTGAATTGTTCAAGCCTGGTGCTTTATGATCCGGAGCGGGCGTGTTTCGTGCTTTCCGGCGGCGACGCCGTTCCATGCGGAAATGCCGACGAGTGCGCCTGCAACTGGCGTGCCGAGCCGGGCAGGATTTTCTGCCAAGCTTGCGCGCTCAACCAATTGATCCCCGACCTATCGGTGGACGGCAACCGCCGGCGCTGGATCCGCGTCGAGGCGGCCAAGAAACGCGCCGTTTATTCGCTGCTTGCCTTCGGCCTGCCGGTCGCGCCCAAGGCCGGACCGCAGGACGAGGCCGGGCTCGCTTTCGACTTCCTCGCCGATCCGATCGGCGGCGGACCAGGCGGCGAGCGCATCCTGACCGGCCACGACAACGGCAGGATCACCCTCAACGTCGCCGAGGCCGATTCCGCCGAGCGCGAGCGGCGGCGCGTCGAGATGGGCGAGAACTACCGCACCTTGCTCGGCCACTTCCGCCACGAGCTCGGCCACTACTACTGGGATCGGCTGATCCGCGACGATCCCGAGCGACTTTCGGGCTTTCGCGCTCTGTTCGGCGACGAGCGGGTCGACTACGAGCAAGCCCTGAAGGCACACTACGCCAACGGCGCGCCGCCGGACTGGGAGCAGCGCCACATCTCGGCCTATGCGGCGTCCCACCCCTGGGAAGACTGGGCCGAGACCTGGGCGCACCACCTGCACATCACCGACACGCTGGAGATGGTGCATGCGCTGAATTTTCCGCTCGGCCGGCTGGAGACAGTGGAAGCCAACGACCTGCCGCCTAGCGATACAGGGGGAGATCCGCTTCGGGAGCCCGCCGAACCCGATCCGGCGCCGGAACCGTTCGAAAGGATCCTCGCCCGCTGGCTGGTGCTGTCGGAGGCCTCCAATTCGATCAACCGCTGCATGGGTCTGCCCGACCTTTATCCCTTCGTCATTTCGGAGGTGACGGCGCAAAAACTGGCCTTCGTTCACCAGCTTTTGACCGACTTGCCCAAAACAAATGGAACAATTCGTGAGCAGGCGACGGCACTTTAGCCGGAACGCATAAGGTTCTGGTTCGTTTTCGAGCCCGAGGGAGCGTTGAGAACGGAGAGAAATCATGAAAAGTCTATTGTTTCCGGCACTTGCCGGTGCGCTGCTTGCCATGTCGGGCGCGGCGCTTGCCGACACGCCCGTCTCGGCAGTGACGGATCTGAATGTCCGCGCCGGCCCCGGCCCGCAATATCCCGTTATCGGCGTGCTGGCTGCCGGCCAGTCGGCGACGCTCAGAGGCTGCATCGAAGGCAGCAAATGGTGCACCATCGCCGAAGCCGGCGGCAAAGGTTGGGTCTATTCCGACTATGTGACTGCCGAATTCGGCGGCAGCCGTGTTGTCGTGACGCGCCGGCCGGCCGACGCCGGCATTGCCGTCGTGGCTCCGCCGACCGATGATATCTACACCACTGACACCTACACGGGCGCCATCGTTTCCGGCGACGATGCCATCGAGCCGATCGCCAGGCCGCCGGCCGAGGTCGGCACCTATGTCACCACGCACCGGGTCGAACCGGTCTATCTCGAGGGCGAAGTGGTGACCGGCGCGGTGCTGCCCGACACGGTCGAGCTGCGCGAGATCCCGGATTACAACTACCGCTATGTCTATGTGAACAACCAGCCGGCGCTGGTCGATCCGGGCACGCGGCGCATCGTCTATGTGATGCGCTGACCTAGGGTATTCGAGAGGCGGCCGTCGGGAAACGGGCGGCCGACTTTCGAAGAATGTCAAGGTTGGGTCAGGCTACCTGCAGCTGCTCGACAGCCGCCGGTTTCGACCTGCAGCACGATTTCAGGGTTCACTCCGCTCGTTGCTCCGCCTTGGCACGAGGAAGCGGGGCGGCTTCGCCAAACGCTTCACGCCCTTGGATGCGCCCGGTCGTAGATGTCGAGCAGCCTTGCCGTATCGACGCCGGTATAGACCTGGGTGGTCGACAGGCTGGCATGGCCGAGCAGTTCCTGGATGGTGCGCAGGTCGCCGCCACGGCCGAGCAGATGCGTGGCGAAGGAATGGCGCAAGGCATGCGGCGTTGCGGTTTCCGGCAGGTTGAGGGCCGAGCGCAGCTTCGCCATCTCGCGCTGGACGATGGCCGGATTGAGCGGGCCGCCGCGAGCGCCGCGGAACAGCAGCTCTTTCGGATCGATGTGGAAGGGACACAGCCGCCGGTATTCGGCGACCGCCCTGAGCGCCACCGGCAGCACCGGCACCAGCCTTGTCTTGCCGCCCTTGCCGGTGATGCGCAGGACCGTGTCAGCCTCAGTGGCGAGATCGGCCCCGGCCAAGCCCAGCGCTTCCGAGATGCGCAGGCCGGAGCCGTAGAGCAGCGTCAGCACGGCGGCGTTGCGGGCGGCGATCCAGGGTTCCTCCGCCAGTTGGCCCTCGACAGTCACGACCTGCTTGGCATCGCTCGCCGTCAGCGGTTTCGGTAGCGATTTCGGCTGGCGCGGCGCGCGCAGCGCGGCCGCACCCGCCGCGTTGACGAGACCGCGCTTTTCGAGAAAGCGCAGCAGCGAACGGATTCCGGCCAAGCCGCGGCCGAGCGTGCGGGCGCCGGCGCCGCTGTTGCGGCGCGCGGCGAGGAAGCCGCGCAGGTCGGCCGGCCGCAGGTCGGCGATATCGGAGATGCCGGGCGGGCCGCCGCAATGCCCGGTCAGAAAATGCAGGAACTGGCGCGTGTCGCGCTCATAGGCTTCGACCGTTTCGGGCGACAGCCGGCGCTCCCGCGCCAGCATCTTGAGCCAGCTCTCGCGCGCCGCCTGGAGGTCGGGTTTTGCCGGGATTAGGAATTCCTGCATGCCAGCATTTTCGGGCAGTCAGGTTAGGAAGCGGTGAAGAGCCGATCATTGAAATGGCGGCTTCAGAGGGTTAGAGCAGGGCAAAGGAAGTGATGCCGATGTCGAAGCTCGAGAACCCTGTACAGATGGCCGTGATCGGCGCCGCGCACGGCATCAAGGGCGAGTTGCGGGTGAAAACCTTCACCGGCGATCCGCTGGCGCTCGCCGACTACGGGCCGCTGCATGCCAAGGATGGCCGAGCCTTCCAGATCCTCGACATCCGGCCGGCCGGCACGGTCGTGGTGGTGCGCTTCAAGGGCGTCAGCGACCGCAACACGGCCGAGGCGCTTGCCGGCACGGAGCTGTTCGTCGACCGTTCGGTGCTGCCGGACGACGGCGAGGAGGACGAGTTCTACCATGCCGACCTCATCGGCCTTGAGGTGAGGGACGATACCGGCGTCATCGGCAGGGTCGTCGCCGTGCATAATTTCGGCGGCGGCGACATACTCGACGTCACGCTCGCGGGCCGCAAGGGCGTGCTGATCCCGTTCACGCAAGCCGCGGTGCCGCATGTGTCGATCGCCGACGGCTTCGTTCAGGTCGATCCCCTGGCGGCGGGGCTGGTCGAGGACGAGGATAGCGAAGCCGCCGGGCGGCCCGGTTTCGACCCGAAGGGCCGGCCGCGCGGACCGAAGGACGCCGGGGGCAACCGGTGAGCTTTGCCGCCTCGGTGCTGACGCTCTATCCGGAGATGTTTCCGGGTGCGCTTGGGCTTTCGCTCGCCGGCCGGGCGCTGGAAGCCGGCACCTGGTCGCTGGAAGCGATCCAGATCCGCGATTTCGCCACTGACCGGCATCGCACCGTCGACGATACGCCGGCCGGCGGCGGCGCCGGCATGGTGATGCGCGCCGACGTGCTGGCCAGGGCGATCGACCACGTTTCGCCGCAGGGCGATGAACGTCCAAGGCTGCTGATGAGCCCGCGTGGAAAACCGCTGACGCAGGCCCGGGTGCGCGAGCTCGCCGCCGGGCCGGGTGCCGTCATCCTGTGCGGCCGGTTCGAGGGCGTCGACCAGCGGCTGATCGAGGCGCGCGGTCTGGAGGAAGTCTCGATCGGCGATTTCATCCTGTCGGGCGGCGAGCCGGCGGCACTGGTGCTGCTCGATGCGGTGGTGCGGCTGCTGCCGGGGGTGATGGGCAACGCCGTCTCGGGCGAGGAAGAAAGCTTTGAGAACGGCCTGCTCGAGCATCCGCATTACACGCGGCCGCAGGAGTTCGAGGGCAGGCAAATCCCCGAAGTGCTGACCTCCGGCAATCACAAGAAGATCGCCGCGTGGCGTCGTGCCGAGGCGGAGAAGCTGACGCGGGAGCGCCGGCCCGATCTGCTGGCGGGTGCTCAGCCCTTGGTGAGGTAATAAAAGGCCAGAAACAGGCCGACGCCGACGACGAAGCCGCGCACGACGCCTTGCGGCACGCGCCTGGCGATCCACACCCCGGCATAGCCGCCCAGCGCCCCGCCGGGGATCATGACGATCGCCTGCGGCCAGGCGACGACGCCGCCCGAAACGAAAACCAGGATGGCGATCGCCGCGATGACCACCGCCAGCATGTTCTTCAACGCATTGAGCTTGTGGTAGTCGCCGGCCTGCGTCAGGCCGAGGGTGGCAAGCATCATCACGCCCATGCCGGCGCCGAAGAAACCGCCATAGACCGAGGTCAGGAACTGCGCCAGCGACCCCGCGAGCGAGCCGAGCGAGGCTTGGTGCTCCGGTCCGGCCGCCGGCTTCAGCCACGGACCGGCCGCGAACAGGGCGGTCGCGGCGATCAGCAGCCAGGGCACAAGCGCACGGAAGGACGTGTTGGAGAGCGCCAGCAGAATGAGCGAACCGGCCAGCGCGCCGAAGCCGGATATCACGCAGAGCACAAGCGCCTGGCGCCAGAAATGTCTGATGTCGTCGAGATAGGCGAGCGTCGAGGTGATGTAGCCCGGAAACTGTGTCACCGAGGACGTTGCGTTGGCAACGATCGGCGGCAGGCCGACCAGCGTCATGGCACCGAAGGTGACGAAAGTGCCCCCGCCGGCGACGGCGTTCACCGCGCCCGAGACAAAGCCCGCGAAGAAGAGCAGGACGGCATCGAAGAATGTCATCGAGCGAGGCCTGGGAAATAGCTTTCTCCGACTTAGAAAGCTTGCATGGCGCGCGCAACCCGGCACGGCGGCAATATGATGAGGCCATAGTTTTCAAAAATTAGGCGTCAAAGGCGTGACAAAGCGCCGAAATAGCTGTATGTCGCCGCCCGAACCGGAAGAACGATCTTCCGGACCCGTCAACAAATGGCGGTGTAGCCGTCCCTGTCCGATGCCCCCGATTTGAATGTCTGGGCAAAGGACATAGCCGAGCGGTCGTTGGAACTGCAAGGCAAGTCGAGGACGCTCTGGCTGTCGGAAGAACAAGAAGTGGATATTTGAGATGGATCTCATCCGTCAGCTCGAGGCCGAGCAGGCCGCCAAGATCGAAGCCAAGCGCAAGCTGCCCGAATTCCAGCCTGGCGACACTGTGCGCGTCCAGGTGCGCGTCACCGAAGGCAGCCGCACCCGCGTCCAGGCTTATGAGGGCGTCGTCATCGCCCGTTCCGGCTCCGGCTTCCAGGAGAATTTCACCGTCCGCAAGATTTCCTACGGCGAAGGCGTCGAGCGCGTGTTCCCGGTCTACTCGCCGATGGTCGAAGGCGTCGAGATCGTGCGGCGTGGCAAGGTGCGCCGCGCCAAGCTCTATTACCTGCGCGACCGTCGCGGCAAGTCGGCCCGCATTTCGGAAAACACCGGCGTGCGCGCCCGCAAGCTGAACGATGAAGAGCGTGATGCGCTGAACGCCGAACGCGCCCGCATCGAGGCCGAGAAGGTCGCCGCCGCCGAGGCGCTGGCTGCGGAGAAAGCCGCGCAGGACGCCGCCGAGAAGAAGGCTGCGGAGTCTGCGTCGGCCGAATAAGGCGCTTCCGCAGATTGTTTTGGAAAGGCGGCTTCGGCCGCCTTTTTCGTTTGGATGTGCAAGCGGCGCTTGCCTGCAGCATGCCGCCGGAACGCGCCGAGCTGAAAGCCCTGCATGGCACGCCGACCCGGCTGGTCGCCGGGTTGCGCGAAGCGGTCGCGGATTCCGCGGGATGGTCCGTCGCAGGCTGGGTTCGGGAAGCGTGCCGATCAGAGCATGGGAATCCGCTTTGGCGCTTATCGATGCAGCGGATCGGCTTGCAAGGCGCTTGCGGAAAGCTAAAGTCGGCGCCGGTTTTTCTCTTGGGCGAGCGTAGCGCCGCCAGTCACGTTCGGGAGTTCGTCATGATCAAGTCGAAACTGCTGCTGGCCGGCCTATTGGCCTGCCTTCTCGCGCCCGCTGCGGCGCTCGCCGACACGCTGCCCGATCTCGGCGGCAGAAAGGTCGTGGTGGTGACCGAAAACGCTTACCCGCCGCTGCAGTTCATCGACAAGAAGACCGGCAAGCAGATCGGCTGGGAATATGACGCGATGGATGAGATCGCCAAGCGGCTGAATTTCAAGGTCGAGTACCAGAACACCTCCTGGGACGCGATGATCCAGGCCGTTTCCGACAACCAGTACAATATCGGCATGACAGGCATCACCATCAAGGACGAGCGCAAGGCGAAGGTCGACTTCTCGGACCCTTACATGCGATCGGAACAGTTCATGCTGGTGCGCGGCGACGAGAGCCGCTTCACCGACGCCAAGAGCTTTGCCGCCTTCAAGGACGGGCTGATCGGCGCGCAAGCCGGCACGACGCCCTTCTACACCGCCGTCTACAGCGTGCTCGACGGCAATGAGCAGAACCCGCGCATAAAATTGTTCGAGACCTTCGGCGCCAGCGTGCAGGCGCTGAAGTCCGGCGATGTCGACGTGGTGCTGACCGACGGCACCGCCGGCAAGGGCTATGTCGATGCCTCCGAAGGCAAGCTGAAGCAGATCGGCGGGCCGCTCGGCAGCGAGGATTTCGGCTTCATCTTCCCCAAGGGCTCCGACCTGGTGAAGCCGGTCAACGCCGCGATCGCCGCGCTCAAGGCCGATGGCACGCTCGATGCGCTGAACAAGAAGTGGTTCCTCGACTACAAGATGGGGCAGTAGGCTCCTTTGCTGCGAATGATCGGCGACGGCGGCGGGCGGAAAACCGCGAAAGTCTCATTCCTTCCCACCCCCCTCTGTCCTACCGGACATCTCCCCCGCAAAGGGGGAGATTGGCTGTCGCCTTCGCTTTCGCAAATCGCCGACGTTGCAAGAAGAGCGCCGGCGACAAAGCTGCTGATCTTCCTGCCTGCGGGGGAGATGCCCGGCAGCGCAGAGGGGGCTGTGCCGGAACGCGGCCTTCGCAACGATGCTGGCGGCACATCCTGATGTCCGCCACGACGTCCACCGCCAAATCCGAATTCCCTTGGTGGCTGGCCGCAGCGGCCGTTCTGGCGCTCGCCGCGGCGCTGGCCATCGCCGCCAGCGACCTTTACGCCGAGGTCTTCGCCACCGTCGCCAAGGGCATCGGCATCACCGTCTTCGTCACCGTGGTCGGCTTCGCGCTGGCCTCGGCGCTTGGACTCGGCATCGCGCTGATGGCCTTGTCGGGGTCGCAATGGCTGCGCCAGATCGCGCGCTTCTATGTCGAGATCATCCGCGGCGTGCCGATCCTGGTGCTGCTGTTCTGGATCGCTTTTGCCGGGGCGCCGGCATTCGTCGCGGCGTGGAACGCGCTGACGGCGCCGCTGCAGAGCGCCGGCTGGATCGGCGAGCTCCTGGTGCGCGACATCTCGCTTCTGTGGCGCGCCATAATGGCTCTGACCATCGGCTATTCGGCCTTCATCTCGGAAGTGTTCCGGGCCGGCATCCTGTCGGTCGAGAAGGGTCAGATCGAGGCGGCAAAGGCGCTCGGGCTGACGCGCGTGCAGCGCTTCCGGCTGATTGTCTTTCCGCAGGCGATCCGCACCATCCTGCCGCCGCTCGGCAACGATTTCGTCGCCATGGTCAAGGACTCCTCGCTGGTCTCGGTGCTGGGCGTTGCCGACATCACCCAGATCGGCAAGGTCTATGCCGCCGGCTCGTTCCGCTTCTTCGAGACTTATTCGATCGTCGCCTATATCTATCTGATCTTGACGGTCGGCCTGTCGCTGGCGCTGCGGGCGCTCGAGAAACGGCTGCGACGGCAGGATGAGCAATAGCCCCCGGGCCAAGAGCGCGCTACGCTTGCTGGGTTGGTAACGTCCAGGAGCTGACCCATGAATTTCGACAAGCCCAATGCGGCGCTGGACTCCGTCTATTCGGCCGAGACGCCGGAGGCGCTCGCCAAGGCCTATGCCGAATGGGCGGCGACCTATGACGGCGAGACCGCCTCGCTCGGCTATCTGCTGCCCTTCCTTATCACCGCCTGGGTGGCGCGGCATGTGCCGGCGGGCGAAGGCCCGCTGCTCGACGCCGGCTGCGGCACCGGCCTGTCCGGGCCGTCATTGGAAGCGCTGGGCTATGGCGACATCTGCGGTCTCGACCTTTCAGACGACATGCTGAAGATCGCAGGCAGCCGCAATGCCTATGGCGAGCTGAAGAAGGCGATGCTCGGCGGTCCGCTGCCCTGGCCCGACAGTCATTTCCGCGCCTTCTTCTCGACCGGCGTCTTCACCATCGGCCACGCGCCGGCCGAGGGCCTGCACGAACTCGTGCGCATCACGAAGAGCGGCGGCCACGCCATCTTCACAGTGCGCGACCAGGTTTTTGAGAGCGGTGGCTTCCAGGCGGTGTTCGACGATCTCAGGCAGGCAAGGAAATGGCGGCTGGCCGAGGAAAGTCCGTGGTTTCGCTGCTATGCGATCGGCGACCCGGACGCGCTGGTGAAGACTTTCGTATTCGAGGTGCTGTGAGCGCGGCTTCCCCTTCTCCCACAAGGGGAGAAGGCAAAGCTACCGCAATTGCCGAAAAGCCAAAACGTTGATATGAGCAGCGCCATGGAAGAGCTTTTCAGCGATCCGGCCTATAAGGGTTTCGTGCTGCAGGACAGGAAGCGCCTGCCGTCGCGATTTGCCGCGCGCGTCTGCGGCGCGCTCACCAGCCGACTTAGCTGAGGCGACCGATCCGGTCGCTTCGCCGGTCAGAAGCCCCGGCGCCAGCTTTTGCCATTCTCATATCGACGGATTTACGCACATGAGCGCACCGCGCACCCTCTACGACAAGATATTCGACGACCATGTCGTCGACCGCCAGGACGACGGCACCTGCCTGCTCTATATCGACCGCCACCTCGTCCACGAGGTCACCAGCCCGCAGGCCTTCGAAGGCCTGCGCATGAGCGGCCGAGACGTTCGCCATCCTGAGAAGACGCTCGCCGTGGTCGACCACAACGTGCCGACCTCGCCCGAGCGCAAGTTCGGCATCAAGAACGAGGAAAGCCGCATCCAGGTCGAGGCGCTGGCCAAGAATGCCAAGGATTTCGGCATCGAATATTATTCGGAGAACGACGTCCGCCAGGGCATCGTCCACATCATCGGGCCGGAGCAAGGCTTCACGCTGCCCGGCATGACCATTGTCTGCGGCGACAGCCACACCTCCACGCACGGTGCGTTCGGCGCGCTGGCGCACGGCATCGGCACTTCGGAAGTCGAGCATGTGCTGGCGACGCAAACCTTGATCCAGCGCAAGGCCAAGAACATGCTGGTGCGCGTTGACGGCCAGCTTCCGGAAGGCGTTACCGCCAAGGACATCATCCTCGCCATCATCGGCGAGATCGGCACCGCCGGCGGCACCGGCTACGTCATCGAATATGCCGGCGAGGCGATCCGCTCGCTGTCGATGGAAGGCCGCATGACGATCTGCAACATGTCGATCGAAGGCGGTGCGCGCGCCGGCTTGATCGCGCCGGACGAGACCACCTTCGCCTATGTGAAGGACAAGCCGCGCGCGCCGAAGGGCGCCGCCTGGGACGCCGCGCTTGCCTACTGGAAGACGCTGCATTCCGACGAAGGTGCGCATTTCGACAAGGTGGTCGTGCTCGATGCGCAAAAACTGCCGCCGATCGTCTCCTGGGGCTCCTCGCCCGAGGATGTCGTCTCGGTGCAGGGTTTCGTGCCGAATCCGGCCGACATCGCCGACGAGAACAAGCGTTCCTCGAAGCTGCGCGCGCTCGACTATATGGGGCTGACGCCCGGAACCAAGATCACCGACATCACGCTCGACCGCGTCTTCATCGGGTCCTGCACCAATGGCCGCATCGAGGACCTGCGCGCCGCCGCCAAGGTTGTCGAGGGCAAGAAGGTCAATCCGCGCGTGAACGCCATGATCGTGCCGGGCTCCGGCCTGGTGAAGGAGCAAGCCGAAGCCGAAGGGCTCGACAAGATCTTCGTCGCCGCGGGTTTCGACTGGCGCGAGCCCGGCTGCTCGATGTGCCTGGCGATGAACGACGACCGGCTGAAGCCGCATGAGCGCTGCGCCTCGACTTCGAACCGCAATTTCGAGGGCCGGCAGGGTTTTAAGGGCCGCACCCATCTTGTCTCCCCGGCCATGGCGGCGGCGGCGGCAATCGCCGGCCATTTCGTCGATATCCGCGACTGGAAGTAACGGCCTGCCGCGGAGGCGATCAAAGGCCCGGAGCGCACCGCGTTCCGGGCCTTTTGTCGCTCAGCGGTCGCCGAGCCGGATAATCTCGTGGAACTCCTCACGTCGGCCAGGCTCGTCGGCAGCGACGATCAGCGCCAGTTGCTGCTCGTCGAAAATCTTGAACCACTCGTCCCATTCGACCAGCTCGTAGCCGCCGGCGTTGGGAGGCCGCTCCGGGCGGTCGTCGTCCTCATAGGCGTTCTGGCCAAAAACCAGGCGCAGCATGGGTTGCGTGCCGGCCTCGGGCGAAATGTCGACAATGGCCGGAAATCCGGCGCGCGCCGCCGCCCAGGAACGGATCGCATCGTGCTCGGTCAGGGTGATTGTACCGGCCATCGGCGTTCTCCTGTTTTGTGTTGAGAACGCCGGTCTCCCGGAGCTGTTCCGTGCCGTCGCTTAACCGCTTGTTTGTGCTTCCCGACTAGCATCTCCCCTTGGGTAACTTGGGGAAGTCACGGTCCGTTGGACACCGGTCTGCTCATAGCGCTGCTCAATCCGACGATAGCGCTGGCGCTCGGCGCTGCGTTCCTCGTGCTGTGGTTCCATCAGCGCCATCGTCCGTATCTGGCGGTGCTGGCGGCGAGCTACTGCCTGTCGGCGTCGGGTTTCCTGCTGCAATATTTCACGTTGCCGCTCGGCATCGTGGCGACCAAGCTGATCTCCAACATATGTTTCACGATAGCCGCCTGCTGCCTTTCCGGCGCGATCATCGCGCGCTACGGCCGGCGCGTGCCCTATTTCGGCATCGGTGTCATGGCCGGCGGCGGGCTCGCAGCCTTCGCATGGTTCATGTTCGTCCAGCCGGATCTTACCTGGCGCGTGCTCAGCATGAATTTCGGCTTCGGCGGCCTGAGCCTGCTCGTCGCCGTCGAGCTCAGGACAGTGCGCAACAATGGCCCTGAGAAAATCCTATTCGCGCTGGCCCTGCTTTCCGCGCTGAACTTCACCGCCCGTACCCTGATCGTCGTCATCGCGCATGGACCGTTCCCAAGCTATGACGGCTTCTACGGCTCGTCCTACTGGACGACGGCGCTGCTCTCGCACGCGCTTTTGTCGCTTCTGATCGCGCTCTGCCTGTTCACGGCGGCCGCCCTCGACGTGCTGAAGGCACTGAAGGCCGAGACGCACACCGACCCGTTGTCCGGCCTTCTCAACCGCCGCGGCTTCCAGGAACGGGCAGCACTTCTGCTCGATCAATGCGCCAAGGCCGGGTTTCCCGTCGCGCTGGTGCTTGCCGACCTCGATCACTTCAAGGCGCTCAATGACCAGCACGGACATGAGGCGGGCGACCGAGTGATTGCCGATTTCGCTGCCAAGCTGCGCTTTGCCACCGGTGCGCGCGGCGCAGCGGGGCGCATCGGCGGCGAGGAGTTCGCCGTGCTTCTGCCGCTCAGTGATCTCGCCGCGGCGCGCCTTTTCGCCGAAGCGATCCGCACTTTCTATTCGGCCGGGGCCGTCGACGGCCTGCCGCCCGGCACCAGGGTGACAGCGAGCTTCGGCGTTGCGGCCCGCAGCGGCGCGGAAGGTCTGGCGCCGCTGATGCGGCGCGCCGACGAGGCGCTCTACAAGGCCAAGAGGAATGGCCGTGACAGCGTCCGCCTTTCCTACGAGCGCCCCGAAACCGCCTTCGTGCCCGAAGCGGTGAGCGTCGGCTGAAATCGGAGACTCCAGAGCACCTGACAACAGCCAGCATCCCCGCCCGAAGGCATGCGGCGTTAACGTGTTTTTCGCCCGTCGATGGTTTCTGCCCGGGGGGCTTCGAAGGGAACATGGGCAGCGCTGATTTCATCGTGATGATCAATCTCGTCGTCGCCGGGCTGTTGGCCGCGGCCTTCGTGGCGATCGCCGTCCACGACGTCGGGCGTGTGTCGGCGCGCTGGCTGGCTTTCGGCTATTTGCTCGGCATGGCCTATTTCGCCATCGAGTTCAGTATCCCCGCTTTTGCCGATGCCCGGCTGCCGGTTGTCATGGCCTTCGCTGTCTTCCTCGGCGCGACCATCGCCTTCAACGGCGGGGTTGCCCACAAATATGGCGTGACGCCGCCCTGGGCGCCGATGCTGGTCTTCCTGGCCGTGGCCTCGGCCGCCGTCTATCTGGTGCAGGACCTGCCGCGATACTCGCTCACCCGCATGTTGGCCTATCAGCTTCCTTATGCGGCCATGCAGTGCACCGCGCTTGGCATCGTGCTGTCCTCCAGGCAGCGGCTCGAGCGGCTCGATCACCTCCTGATGCTCGTGCTCGCGGCAAGCGCCCTGCAGTTCGCATCAAAGCCTTTCATCGCCGGCGCGTTGGGCGGCTGGGGCGCCAATCCGCAATCCTATGTGCAGACGGGTTATGCGCTGGTGTCGCAGTCGCTTGGCACCGTGTTCGGTCTGGCGCTGGCGCTGCTCGCGCTCGCCATCCTGGTGCGCGACGTGCTGGCCGAGGCGATGTCGAAATCGGAGACGGACACGCTGTCGCGGCTCCTCAACCGCGGCGGTTTCGAACGCCATGCCGAGCTGGCGTTGCGGGATGCGGTGCGCCGGGGCGTACCGGTGGCGCTGGTCATCGCCGACCTCGACCACTTCAGAGGATCAACGACAGCTACGGCCATGCCTGCGGCGATCGTGTCATCGAGACGTTCGCAGGCTTCCTGCGCGAGGCGGCGGCCGAGCATCACGTCGCCGGCCGCATCGGCGGCGAGGAATTCGCCATCATCCTGCCCGGTACCAACCTCGCTGCCGCGCGATTGTTCGCGGAAGGCGCGCGCAGCGCGTTTGGCGGGCTGCCGATCGAGGGCCTGCCCGCCGAGCATCGCTGCAGCGCGAGCTTCGGCGTCGCCGAGCTTGCCGTGGCTGCGGATTTTTCAGATCTGCTGCGGCGCGCCGACGAAGCGCTTTACGCAGCCAAGAATGCCGGCCGCGACTGCGTTCGCGTCTCGCTCGGGACCGCGCGCCGGCAGTTCCCGGCGGCGGTCAGCGGCAGGGGCTGAGGTTGGGCATCTCGCCGTCGGAGAGGCCGTACATATAGGAACGGCCCTTGATGAAGACCGGAGGCTGGTAGCAGCCCGGGGCGCCGGCAGCGTCGGAATCGTAGATGACATCTGGCTGGCCGGCGCCGGTGAAGTTCGAGAGCTGCTTGGCGTGCCGGCCCTCGCCGACGATGATGCGCTTGTAGCCGGCGGCGCTGTCGATGACGAGATTGCCGAAGGAATCGGCATAGACGCGGTCGTGATGGCGCAGGCCGGCTTCGGCCGGCACAGCAATGGCGGTGGCAAGTGCAGCCAGCGTCGCGGCCGCCAGGCCTGCCCGCACTGAATTCGAACGCATGTCGCTCTCCCTTGGACGGTGCGACCCTCGGGATCGCCCTGCAAACGTCGTGCGAATCGGAAATTAACCTTTTCTTAACCTTTGTTAAGGGGCAGACAGGCTTCAGGAGGGGAACTTAATGAACATGGTTAATTTCGGCGCCTTGGCTCCACTCCGTCCATCGCCCCGCCCCGGCCCGGTCTGACCCAGGCGAGCTTGATCTGGGCGCATTGCGTGGCTAGCGTGCCGCGCACGAAAGGGGCAGCACATGACGTTTGGCCGTGCGATTTGGGTGTCGCTCGTTGTTCCGCTGCTTCTTGCGGCTACGGCCTGCGTGCCGCAGGACGGCGTGCCGAAGGCGGCGAATACTTTATTGCCAACAGTCTCGCCCGTTCCAACCAGCCAACCCGTCGCTCCCGGGGCCGGAGCTGCCGCAGCGCCCAAGGCATCGGCAACAGCTTCGCCACCCGCAACCAAAAACACCACCGACTTGACCACGCCGCGAGCCGGCGTCGGAACGGCCATCTACAGGTGCGGCGACGGCGGCATGATCACCATCCAAAATCTCGGCTCTTCGCTGCGTGTGCTCGGGCCGGATGGCTCGGCCGAGGTGTTTCCAGCGTCACCCGCCAACCAGACCAGCCGCTACCAGGAAGCGGCGACGCATGACGCAATCGTGATCGACGGTCGCGAGGCGCTGGTGATGAAGAAGGGGTCGACGCCGCAGAGCTGCAAAAGATAACGGATCTTATTGCACTGCAGCGACGTTGCGCCGGCTGCAGATCGGCCGCTAATCGATTGAAGCTGAATTTCCCCGTTTTGTCAGACTAAATGACGTTTTCAAAACGATTTTCCGGCTTTGACGCGGTGCAAAAAGCGCATTAGAAACCCGCTATCCGAGGCCCTATGTTGTGCGGCAAAAGCCGCATCCTTCGCGGCTCAGGAACGCCGATCTGGGGGAGCCATGAGCAAATCACCAGCCACCCGCGCAATTGCCAGACGTGAACGGCCGCTTTCGCCGCACCTGACGATCTACAGGCCCCCGATCACGATGACGATGTCGATCATCCATCGCATCACCGGCGGCGCGCTCTATTTCGGCACGCTCCTAGTGGCGGCCTGGCTGATCGCTGCGTCGAGTTCGCAGGTTGCGTTCGACTGGATCAACTGGGCCTTCGGCTCGTGGCTCGGCCGGCTGATCCTGTTCGGCTACACCTGGGCGCTGATGCACCACATGCTGGGCGGGTTGCGCCATCTCGTCTGGGACACCGGCGCCGGGCTCGAAAAACACACCGCCTCGAGGATCGCATGGGCAACGCTCGCCGGCTCGATCGTGCTGACGCTTTTGATCTGGATCGCGGGCTACATGGCGCGGGGGGCACTCTGATGACCGCAAAGAATTCGGACATGCGCACGCCGCTCGGGAAGGTTCGCGGCCTTGGTTCGGCGCGTGAGGGTACCGGCCATTTCTGGCGCCAGCGGTTGACGGCGGTGGCCAATATCCCGCTCATCCTGTTCTTCGTCGGCTTCCTGATCGCCCTCAACGGCCACGGCTATGCGGAAGTGCGGGCGTCGCTCGCGAACCCCTTCGTGGCGCTGGTGCTGTCGTTGGTGCTGATTTCCGCGCTCTACCACATGCGGATCGGCATGCAGGTCATCATCGAGGACTATGTGCATGGCGAGGGCATGAAGCTGGCGCTGATCGCCCTCAACACATTCTTCTCAATTGCAGTCGGCGTCGCCTCGCTCTTCGCTCTGCTCAAACTCGCATTCGGAGGCTGACGTCTTGGCCAGCGCAAACACAGCCAGCACGGCTTCGGCCTACACCTTTGTCGATCACAAATTCGATGTGGTGATCGTCGGCGCCGGCGGCGCCGGGTTGCGCGCCACGCTCGGCATGGCCGAGCAGGGGCTGCGCACCGCCTGCATCACCAAAGTATTCCCGACGCGCTCGCACACGGTCGCGGCGCAAGGCGGCATCGCCGCCTCGCTCTCCAACATGGGCCCGGATTCCTGGCAGTGGCACATGTACGACACGGTCAAGGGCTCGGACTGGCTGGGCGACGTCGACGCCATGGAATACATGGTGCGCGAGGCGCCGGCCGCCGTCTACGAGCTCGAGCATTACGGCGTGCCATTCTCGCGTACCGAAGAGGGCAAGATCTATCAGCGTCCGTTCGGCGGCCACATGATGAATTATGGCGACGGCCCGCCGGTGCAGCGCACCTGCGCCGCCGCCGACCGCACCGGCCACGCCATCCTGCATACGCTCTACGGCCAGTCGCTGAAGAACAACGCGCAGTTCTTCATCGAGTATTTCGCGCTCGACCTGATCATGGAGCCGGACGGCACATGCACCGGCGTGGTGGCGTGGAATCTCGACGACGGCACCATCCACCGCTTCTCGGCAAAGATGGTGGTGCTGGCCACCGGCGGCTATGGCCGCGCCTATTTCTCCGCCACCTCGGCGCATACCTGCACCGGCGACGGCGGCGGCATGGCCGCGCGGGCCGGGCTGCCACTGCAGGACATGGAGTTCGTGCAGTTCCATCCGACCGGCATCTATGGCGCCGGCTGCCTGATCACCGAAGGCGCGCGCGGCGAGGGCGGTTATCTCGTCAATTCCGAGGGTGAGCGCTTCATGGAGCGCTACGCGCCGTCGGCCAAGGACCTCGCCTCGCGCGACGTGGTCTCGCGCTGCATGACGCTGGAGATCCGCGAGGGCCGCGGCGTCGGCAAGAACAAGGACCACATCTTCCTGCATCTCGACCATCTCGATCCGGCGGTGCTGCACGAGCGGCTGCCGGGCATCTCCGAATCGGCCAAGATCTTCGCCGGCGTCGACCTGACCAAGGAGCCGATCCCGGTGCTGCCGACGGTCCACTACAATATGGGCGGCGTGCCGACCAATTATTGGGGCGAGGCGCTCAACCCGAGCTTCGACAACCCCGACCGCGTGTCGCCCGGCCTGATGGCGGTGGGCGAGGCCGGCTGCGCCTCCGTGCATGGCGCCAACCGGCTCGGCTCCAACTCGCTGATCGATCTCGTCGTGTTCGGCCGCGCGGCCGCAATCCGCGCCGGCCAGGTGATCGATCGCAAGTCGGCGATTGCGTCGCCCAATCAGGAATCGGTCGACAAGATCATGGACCGCTTCGACAAGCTGCGCCACGCTAGCGGCTCGACCCCGACCGCGGCGCTGCGCGAAAAGATGCAGCGGGCGATGCAGGAAGACGCGGCGGTGTTCCGCACGCAGGAATCGCTGGAAAATGGCTGCCAGCGCGTTTCTCAAATCTGGAGCGAGCTCAAGGACGTCAAGGTCTTCGACCGCTCGATGATCTGGAACTCGGACCTGGTCGAGACGCTGGAGCTCGAAAACCTGATGGTCAATGCCATCGCCACGGTCTACGGCGCCGAGGCGCGCAAGGAGAGCCGCGGCGCGCACGCGCGAGAGGATTTCTCGGCGCGCGACGACGCCAACTGGCGCAAGCACACGCTGGCCCACGTCGGCGAGGCCGGCAAGGTGACGCTTTCCTACCGCCCGGTGCACACCGACCCGCTGCTGGCGGAAAAGGATGGCGGCATCAGCCTGGCCAAGATCGCGCCAAAGGCCAGGGTCTACTGACATGGCATTGGCGGCCGCGGGATATTCCGGCACGCCCCTTCCGGCCAAGCTCGGCCTGAAGGACGGCATGGTCGCCGCCTTCATCGCGCTGCCGCCGGAGCTCGACGAGTTGGCTGGGGCCGTCGCGTTTGCCGGGGTCGATCGGCTGCCCAACTGGTCGGCGATCTCGGGCAACCGAAAATACGATGCGGTGCACGCGTTCACCCGGCAGCGCGCCGAGATCGAGGACGGCCTGGCCGGCATCGAGATGGCGATCAAGCGCGACGGCATGGTCTGGGTCTCCTGGCTGAAGAAGGCTCCGAACGTGCCGACCGACGTCACCGAGGACGTCATCCGCGCCGAGGCGCTCAAGCGCGACCTTGTCGACGTCAAGGTCGCGGCCCTCAACGAAATCTGGTCCGGGCTGAAGCTCGTCATCCGAAAGGACCGCAGGTAATGGTCGAACTCACGCTTCCCAAGAATTCGAAAGTCCAGCAGGGCAAGACCTGGCCGAAGCCGGAGGGCGCCACCAATCTGCGCGAATACCGCATCTACCGCTGGTCGCCGGACGACGACGAGAATCCGCGCATGGACACTTATTTCGTCGACATGGACGATTGCGGCCCGATGGTGCTCGACGCGCTGCTGTGGATCAAGAACAAGATCGACCCGACGCTGACGCTGCGCCGCTCCTGCCGCGAAGGCATTTGCGGGTCCTGCGCCATGAACATCGACGGCTCGAACACGCTCGCCTGCACCAAGGGCGCCGAAGACATTTCCGGCGCGGTGAAGATCTATCCGCTGCCGCATATGCCGGTGATCAAGGACCTCGTGCCCGACCTTACCAACTTCTATGCCCAGCATGCCTCGATCGAGCCCTGGCTGAAGACGGTCTCGCCGACGCCCGCCAAGGAATGGCTGCAAAGCCATGAAGACCGCGAGAAGCTCGATGGGCTCTATGAGTGCATCCTGTGCGCCTGCTGCTCGACCTCGTGCCCGAGCTACTGGTGGAACGGCGAGCGCTATCTCGGCCCGGCAACGCTGCTGCAGGCCTATCGCTGGCTGATCGATTCCCGTGATGAGGCGACCGGCGAGCGGCTCGACAATCTCGAGGATCCGTTCCGCCTCTATCGCTGTCACACCATCATGAACTGCGCGCAAACCTGTCCGAAGGGGCTCAATCCGGCGAAGGCGATCGCGGAGATCAAGAAGATGATGGTTGAGCGGCGCGTCTAGAGTTTAGCGGCTCAAGTTCGTACGCAGCGATTCTTCGCGCCCCCCTCTGGCCTGCCGGCCATCTCCCCCACGGGTGGGGAGATTGGCTGTCATCGCGGCTTTCGCCAATCGCCAACGTTGAAGGATGAGCGCCGTCGGCGAAGCTGCTGATCTCCCCCCAAGTGGGGGAGATGTCCGGCAGGACAGAGGGGGGCGCTGTCCCGCCGACGTTCCGAAGGTTCTGCCTTGTCGCGGCGATCCGATTTCTGTCAAAATCGGTACCCGGAGAACCGACTTTATCGAAAAGCCAAACCCAATGACCGATCTTCCCACCCTCTCCCCTGTCGAAGCCCGCGTGCTCGGCTCACTGATCGAGAAGAAGGAGCTGACGCCGGATGTCTATCCGCTGACGCTCAACGGTGCGCATGCCGCCGCCAACCAGAAGACGGCGCGCGAGCCGGTGATGGCGCTGGAACTGACCGACGTTAGGCGCGCGCTCAGCTCGCTCGAACAGAAGGGTCTGGTGCGCCAGGCTTTTGCTTCGCGGGTCGAGCGCTACGAACATCTGATGGCGCAGCGCTTTTCGCTGACCACGCCGCAGATCGCGATCGTCGGTCTGCTGTTCCTGCGCGGCGCGCAGACGGCGCATGAGCTGCTCGCCCGTTCTGAGCGCATGGCGCGCTTCGGGTCGATCGAAGAGCTTCGCGACAATCTCGACCTGATGATCGGCCGCCGTCCGCCGCTGGTGCAACTGCTCGAGCGCGCACCGGGCCAGCGCGAGGAGCGCTACGTGCATCTTTTGAGCGGGCCGGTGGAAATCACGGCGGCGGCGCCTTGGCAATCGGCGGCGTCGGAGTCCGATCTCGAAGCGCGGGTGCGGGCTCTGGAGGAAGAGGTTGCTTCGTTGCGGGCGAAGATCGAGGCGCTGGGCGGCTAGCGTGAGATGATGGCGGGACAGCGCCCCCCTCTGTCCTGCCGGACATCTCCCCCACAAAGGGGGGAGATTGGCAGTTCCAGCGCCTCGCTCGTTCCTGCGGCGTCGGTGATTGGCGAAAGCCGGCGCGAATATCCGATCTCCCCCCTCGTGGGGGAGATGCCCGGCAGGGCAGAGAGGGGCGCGACGGATCGCTGCCCCGCGCAGTCTAAGTCAGCCCAGCCTGGCGTCGAGCGAGACCTTGATGGCGCCGAGCGCCTTTGAGACCGGGCACTCGGCCTTGGCCTTCTCGGCCAGTTCCTGGAACTTTGCCGCATCGATGCCCGGGACCTTGCCGACCAGGGTGATGGCGCTGCCGGTTATGCCGGTGCCGGGCACCAGTGTCACAACAGCCTTGGAGTCGAGCGCGGTGGCCGGGGTGCCGTTATCGGCGAGGAAATGCGACAGCTGCATGGCGTAGCATCCGGCATGGGCGGCGGCGATCAGCTCTTCCGGATTGGTGCCGGATTTGCCGCTCTCATCCTCGAAGCGCGCCTTGAAGGAATAGGGTATGCCCTTCAGAGTCCCGCTCTGCGTCTCCAGCGTGCCTTTGCCCTCTTTAAGATTGCCTTTCCAGACGGCGTTTGCGGTGCGGTCCATGAAGTCCTCCTGGCTTGTCGGGGTTCGCGCCGGCGGGCGCCGGCGTTCCGCTGAACTATAGCGCGAGCGCGCCGGAAGACCATGGCGCGATTGTGCCCGCGAAGTCGACGCGCGCAAAAAAATTCTCGAAAAAAACGCGTGCAAAAATGTCGACTTCCCGGCGGCCGGACCGTCCTGGGGGCGGCCACGAAGTTCGGGGCCGAAGGAGGTTGAAGATGGACAATCTGTTTTTCGCACTTTGGAGGCGCCCCGGCCGAAGGGTGCAGCGACCGGAAGAGTTCTGGCTGGATCCCCCGGCCTTCGGCCTCGGCCGGCTGGCGGCGGCCGTGGCCATAATCGGGGTTGCGGCATGCCTGCTCGATCATGCGGCGGCCAGAAGCAAGGCTGACAGCATCGCGGTCGCCTCCTATGGTTCATCGCAGGAAGGGAACTGACAATGAAATATGTCCTGCTGGTCTACGGCGAGGAAAAGGACCTCTTCGCGCTCACGCCGGAACGATCCGCCAAGCTCGACGCCGATTCGCTCGCCTATGACAGGGGACTCGATCGACAAGGCAAGCTGATCATCGCGCAGGCGCTGCAGCCGGTGAAGATGTCGAAGTCGCTCAGGCGTCGCAAGGGCAAGCGGCTGGTTACCGACGGGCCGTTCGCCGAGACGAAAGAACAGCTGCTCGGCTTCGTCATGGTCGAGGCCGCGGATCTTGACGAGGCGATGGCGATCGCAGACGGCATTCCGCTGGCCGAGCTCGGCACCGTCGAGGTCAGGGCTGTCTACGACATACCGGGGTCATGACCCGGAGCTATTAGCGGTTTGTTCATCGCCGCAATTGTCGCGAGTTGAAGCGATGCTGTACTTCTTCTATCGTTGCCGCGGTTTCGGGGGAATTCGGCATGCCTTTTCTGCTCGCTATGCTTGGCCTGCTCGGCGTGGCGGCCATCTGGTGGTACCGGCTGAAGGCGATGAACGAGGCGGCCAGCGAGGTCGCCGACGTTATCGGCCGCGTGCAGGGCAATATCCGCCGCAAGAAGCTGCGCAAACAGGCGGCACTTTCGCCGCTGACGGCGATCGACGATCCGGTCGTGGCCGCCGCGACGCTGATCACCGCGATCGTTTCGGAACATGGCCCGATCCTGCCGCAGCGCGAAGCCGTCATCCGTGAGGTGATCGCGCAGATTGCCGACAACCCTAAGAAAACCGACGAGGCCGTCGTCTACGCCAAATGGGCGGCCGCGCAGGTCGACGACACCACGATCGTCATCGACAAGCTGGCGCCGTTCCTGCGCGAGCGCCTCGAGCCGCACGAACGGGACGATCTGCTCAGCATGCTGAACCGGGTGGCACAGGGCGGGGAGCAACGCCTGCGCATCTCCGACCAGCGGATGGTGAGGCTGCGGCAGAAGCTGGGTTTTGAGGTCAATTAAGCTGAAGCAGTGGCGGCCGGATCGCCTACCTTCGTGATTGGCCGAAACGCTTCTCGCATCGTCATTCTATGGCG
Source organism: Mesorhizobium sp. WSM3873 (assembly GCF_001672445.1). Lineage (NCBI taxonomy): Bacteria > Pseudomonadati > Pseudomonadota > Alphaproteobacteria > Hyphomicrobiales > Phyllobacteriaceae > Mesorhizobium > Mesorhizobium sp. WSM3873. The sequence goes on from NZ_LYTM01000006.1 coordinate 164,453, forward strand.
GAGCAAGGAGCGAAGCGACGCGGCGCAGACCATAAAATCCATTCCGTTATCTATGAGCGTTGCAGCGGTGCAGGATTCTGCTCGGCGGCATTCTTCGACCAAGGTCACGGCATGGATCCTCGGGTCTTCGCGTCCGCTTCGCTCCCGCTCCCGCCGTGGATGACGACGTCGCGTAGGCACCGGCCAATTGCTAGAGCGGGATGAAGTCATCTCCGGTCGTATCCTGCATTGGCGAAGTAGTTTGAGCACTCGGCGGGTGTCGTCCGGTTGAGGATTTCGCCGATCGCCTGGCAGACGGTCTCGGCCGTCCGTTTGGC
>NZ_LYTM01000007.1:0-162049 GCF_001672445.1 Mesorhizobium sp. WSM3873
GGCAGCGACGGCACCATCGGTCTGAGGGCGATCAAGGAGCACGGCGGGCTGACGCTTGCGCAGGCAGGCGCCGAATATGACGGCATGATGCGCAGCGCCGTGCAGAGCGGCATGATCGACATGGTGCTTCCGGCGGAAGAAATGGCGACGAAGCTGGTTGGTTATTTCAGCCACGCCACCCGCGACGAAAGTGAGCGCGACCGACGCAAGCGCGACGTGGCCGAGCAGCTTTCGCGCATCGCGGCGCTGCTTCGCGTGCGCACGGGCCATGATTTCAGCGGCTACAAGGACAACACCATCCTGAGGCGCATCCAGCGGCGCATGCAGGTGCTCCAGATCGACGATCCCACCGTGTTCTACGAGAGGTTGCGCGACGAGCCGCAGCAGGTCGATCTCCTGTTCCAGGACCTGCTCATCGGGGTGACCAGCTTCTTCCGGGACCCGCAGGCCTTCAATGCGCTCGAACGCTTCGTCGTCCCCAAGCTCTTCGAGAACCGAAAGCCCGACGAGACGATCAGGGTGTGGGTGCCTGGCTGTGCCACCGGAGAGGAAGCCTATTCGATCGCTATGCTTCTGAAGGAGAACGCGCCGCGCGGCGCCGCTTCTCCCAACCTGCAGATCTTCGCCACCGACATCGACGAGCGCGCGCTGGAAGTGGCGCGCGCCGGGCGCTACCCGGCAACGATGGCGAGCGACGTGGCGCCGAAGCGGCTAAAGGAGTTCTTCTCACGCGAGGACGGCACCTACCGCGTTTCCGCCGATTTGCGAGAGGCTTGCCTGTTTTCGGCGCACAATCTGTTACGCGATCCGCCGTTTTCCAAGCTCGACCTGGTCGCGTGCCGCAATCTCTTGATCTATATGGGGCCGGAACTGCAGGAAAAGATCATCCCGATCTTCCATTACGCGCTGCGCAGCAACGGCTATCTCTTTCTCGGATCTTCTGAGAACGTCACGCGCCATGCGCGCCTGTTCTCGACCGTCGACAAGGCGAGCCGTATCTTCCAGAAGCGCAGCGGGGTCGCTGCGCAACGGCTGCCGGAATTCCCGCTTGCCGCCGCGGCCAGACAGGCTGCGCCGGCCGTGCGGCAACGGACGACGACAGGAACTGTGCAGGAAGTCGCCGAGCGTTTTCTCGTCGAGCGCTATGCGCCGGCCTATGTGGTCATCAACGCGGCGGGCGAACTGATGCACAGTTCCGGAGGCACGGGCAAATACCTCGAGCTCGCGGCCGGTGCTCCCGACCACAACGTTTTTTCCATGGCGCGGCGCGGGCTGCGCATGGATCTAAGGGCTGCGCTTCACAAAGCCGTCAGCACCGGCCAGGTGGCGCTTCAGAACAAGATCAACGTCGGTACCAATGGCGGCCGCCAGACGATCAGCCTCGCCGTGCAGCCGCTGCCGGCCGAGGGCGGGACGGACCCACTCTACATGCTGGTCTTCCGGGATATCGGCGGCATCAAGGCGGATACCGAGGACGAGCCCGTCCACACGACCGACGATGTCGAAAGCGCCAATGTCAGTCAGCTCGAAAAGGAGCTGCGTGAGACCAAGGAGCGGCTCCAGATCACGACGGAGGAGCTCGAATCCTCCAACGAGGAGTTGAAGTCCTCCAACGAGGAACTGTCTTCCATCAACGAGGAGCTGCAGTCCTCGAACGAGGAACTGGAAACCTCGAAGGAAGAACTGCAATCGATCAACGAGGAACTGCAGACCGTCAATGCCGAGCTCAACATCCGCGTCGACGAGCTCAGCCGCGCCAACAACGACATGTCCAACCTGCTCGAAAGCACGCAGATCGCGACCGTGTTCCTCGACCGCGATCTTTGCGTCAAGAACTTCACGCCGACGGCGCGGGACCTGTTCAGGCTGGTCGAAAGCGATGTCGGCCGGCCGCTCGCGCATGTGCGGCCGCGCTTTGCCGCGGACCGGCTGCAGGCAGACATGGAGCAGGTGCTGCAGCGGCTGGGGACGATAGAAAGGCAGGTGGAAGTCATTGAAAGCGCCAAGCGCTACATCATGCGCGTGATGCCCTACCGCACCGTGGACAATGTCATCGCCGGCGTCGTCGTCACCTTCGTCGACATTACCCAGATCGCGCAGGCGGAGGAAAAGATCGGCGCGCTGTCGCACGACCTGCGCAACCGCCTCGAAAGCCTGGAGACTGTTCTGGATCTTGTGCCTGTCGGCATCTTGATCGCCGAAGACGACGACGTGGATGCCATCCGCGCCAATCGCCGCGCGGCCGAGCTCGCCGGCCGGCGCGCCGCGGACGGCAAGCTCAGCACTGTGCCGGCGGTCCTGCCGCTGATGGTGAACGGCTCCGTGGTGGAAACGCACGAGCAGCCGCTGCAGAAGGCGATGCGAACGGGCAAGCCCGTCCCCGGCTACGAAGCCCGAATCGCGCAGGGGGACGGCTCAAGCATCGACGTGATGATGTCGGCCAATCCGCTGTTTGACGAGTCCGGCAGGGTTCGGGGCGCTATTGCGGCCCTGGTCGATGTCTCGAACCATAAGGAGGCCGAGCGCGCTCAGGAGAGGCTGCTGCACGAGCTGCAGCATCGTGTGAAGAACATCCTAGCCACGATCACCGCACTGACCTCGCGCATGATCCGCTCGTCAAGCTCAATGGGGGAATTCGCGACATCATTCCATGAGCGACTGCACGCGATGGCGCGCACGCATGAGGTCCTGTCTTCCCACAATTGGGGCGACGCCGACCTCGAGGACCTGCTGAGGGCGACGTTTTCCCCCTACAGCAGCACGGGACGCCAGAACCTAGTCGTTCACGGCCGGCCGTTCCACCTCGATGCGGCAACGGCGGCGGCACTCGGCATGGTGTTCTTCGAGCTTGCCAGCAACGCCGCCAAATATGGGGCGCTTTCCGCCGAGACCGGACGCGTCGAGGTCTCCTGGAACGTGGTGAAGCCGGGCATGCTTTCGATCAGCTGGAAGGAACTCGGCGGTCCGGCCGTGGAAGAGCCATCCCGCAGAAATTTTGGAACCACTTTCATCCAGCAGAGTTTGGAGTACGAGCTGAGGGGGAGTGTCGAATTGAACTTCCGGCCCACCGGCCTGGAGTGCCTGCTTGAAATCCCCCTTGCCCGAACCGAAGCCTTCGAGCCGCTGCCCGGCTACGCATGAACAAGAGCGCTCCATTATCGGGCCTGCGAATCCTCGTCGTCGAGGACGCTTTCCTGGTTGCGCTCGACCTCTCCGACGAATTGACCGATGCAGGCTGCCATGTCGTGGGGCCCGCGCCTTCGGTCCAACAGGCGCTCGAGCAGATCGATGGCGTCGAGCTGGATGGCGCGGTGCTCGACGTCAACCTGCAGGGCGAACGCAGCTTTCCGCTGGCCGAGCACCTCGCCGCGCGAGACGTGCCGTTCCTCTTCCTCACCGGCTATGACAGCGCGACGGTCTTTCCGGATCGGTTCCGGGATTCGCCGAGGCTGTCTAAGCCCGTGGAGACCAAAGTGCTGATCGAGGCGGTCGCGCGATTGGCGCGCGCAGGCACCGAGGCCGCGCGGCGCTCTCGCCTGTAGCAATCGGGCTCCTGCAAGCGTTTCGCAACATCCGATGCAGGCACCGGTCTGGGCTGGAATCGTGCAAGGCTTTTCCACTCCTCCGCTGCTGTTGATCGAACGATCGCAGGATCATGACCGACCAGGTCATAGGGAACACCAACATCGTTCGGGGGGCACGACCGCGGTGATCTTTGCGGCCGCCAGGGGATTGGTGGGAGTTGGTTCCTCTAGCTCGAATCGCGACGCCACCATCGGTTGGCCCAGGTTCAAGCAAGTTCGCTTACAACAGGAACGATCATCATCGTCACGCATTCTCCCTAATCAATGCCCATCAACTCTCTCTGCTGGGGTGAGAACCGTGTTACCCAAAGGCCATGCCGTGCCTGACTGCGTACCGGGCGAGGTCGCTGTCGTCGACCTCATTCCTGCCTTGCGTGCTTTTGCGCGCACTTTTTGCCGCTTGCCCGATGATGCCGACGATTTGGTGCAGGAGACCCTGACCAAGGGGCTTGCGAACTTGGACAAGTTCGAGCCGGGGACGCGATTGAAGTCCTGGCTTTTCACCATCATGCGCAATACGCATTATACGCGGGTCAAGGCGGCAGCTAGGGAGGCGCCCGGTTTGCTTGACTGCGCCTCCAGCCGGCCGATTTCGGAAGCCTCGCAGGACTGGTCCGTTCGGACCAAGGAAGTCTACCGCGCTATGCAGAAGCTTCCGATACATCAGCGCGAGGTGCTGACGCTGATCGGTGTGCTGGGCGTCAGCTACGAAGAAACCGCGGAGATATGCGATTGCGCGGTCGGTACCGTTAAAAGCCGTCTCAACCGCGCGCGTGCAAGCGTCTTGGAATTCCTTGATGAAAGCTCATCGCAAGCGCTGGTCGAAAGACACGACCATGTTGCGGAAGATCACTGGGACAGAAGCGCTGACAGGCATCGATGAGGCTTGCCGTCAGTTCTCCTTTTTGCACCGGCGCTTCTCGATCAGCGCATTCTGCAACTCGATCGCGAGCTTGGTCAGCCGATCAGGAACTTTTTCCTGCTCAATGGCGGTCAACAACGACGCGATCTCTTGGTCTATGCCCAGGCTTGCCTGGCTTACGGGATCGCGCTGGCTCGGACGAGACATGGCATTCTCTTAGCAAATGTGGCCCCTTCGAGATTCACTTGAGACCATACACGGCCGGAGTTTGCAAGGCGCTTACAGCCGCCGATCAGCTTCAGCCCCGCAGCAGATCGTGGCGGAGCGAAAACCCTTTGCCTGAACTGATCCGTTGCGAGCCGGCAAAGTCTTGCGATAGTCCCCGCAAGATCAGTCTTCCGGAATCCGGTTTGCCGCGTGGTCTTGATACTGATCGGACTTGATCCGATTGCTGTCGAGGCCGCGTTCTTTTGTATGCTGCTTCTTATCCCGGTTCGACAGGACGTCATTTTCGCCAATCATGTCTTTCGGAACCGTCGTCTTCGCTCCGGTCCCGGCACCTTTGCCCTGACTGCCGCGTCCCATGTGTTTCTTGCCGCCGGACGCCATCTTCTTCTCCTGGGTCTTCCAGATTCTGCGCAAGTGGTCTGGGAGCCGAACTTCGGTCCGTCGGTTATGTTCCGCCGGTACGACGAATAAGAAAGGCGGTGCCGTCCCATCGACGGAAAGGCATCTCGCCATCGATGAGGACGTCCATGGCGCATATTCGGGCGAGATGGCGGATGTCGGAGGAATCGGCGGCGGGCGACATCCGGTATGAATAATTGAGGATTGCCACCATCCCTCCTGGCCGCAACACGCGCGCCACTTCGATAAAGTGCCGCTCGGCGACGCCGGCAAGTACCAGGTAAGGGAAGCTATCGACCGCCAACACGCCATCAAAACCCGCATCGACGAATTCGCCAAGGTCGAGGCCGGAGGTCCGGCGGAATTCAACATTGCCAAGACCGGCGCAGCGTCGGCGCGCGACGGCAACCATCCTTGGCGAGATATCGATGCCGACGATATGCTTAGCTCTGGCGTGGAGCGCGCATTCGAAGCGGCCGATGCCGGAGCCGATATCGAGTATTGTCTTGTCCGCGCCGGTAAAATCCTGTCGCTCCAGCCAAGCGACGATTTCGGCCGTTGCAGCCGAAAGCTTTTCCTCATCGCCAAGCGACGAAAGTTGGACGCTGGCTGCCGGAGAGATGGCGACCGCCTCGTCAAAGCCCTCGGCCAGCCGGCGGATCGTCATCTCACCGGTTTCGCCGCGCAGACGGTCATGACAAACCGAAGCTGCCGTTGACCTCAGACTATCGAAGGCATCTGCCTTGCCTGAAAGAAGCACGGCTATGTCCTCGAGCCAGCCCCTTTGCTCGACAGCGCTTGTACGCATGTCCAATGCGACGTCCGCCAATTCTGGCGCGCGCATCTCCGTCTCGACTGCCAATCTGGCGACCGCGACTTCGGCGGACAGGTCGGTCGCCATGCAATTCTCGAGGATATGCCTCGCGGTCGACCTCACTCGCTCTGCTGTGGTCATGGCGAGGCGCTCCGGGTCCAGACCCTTTGCACCGTCCATCGGTCCTCTGCTCCCCAGCTGTATTTGTAGCTCTCCCGGCCGCGTAGAAAATCGAACTCTCGCGCGCCGTCCTGAACGGCTTCGGCGATAGCCTTGCCGATCAGAATGGCGCCGGGGCTCTCCGATGCATAGGAGGGGTCGAAGCCGCCGAGATAGGCATAGGCGCGGTCGCGGTGATGAAAACCGTAATAGGCGCCGACGACGGCGCCGTCGATTTCCATGAGCCAGCATCGCGCCAAATGGCTCGCGGCGAGACGGGGCAAGGCATTGCGATGAAACTCGATCGCGCTTTTGGTCAGCACCCCGCCGCCCTGTCCGGCCCAGCGGGCGTCGTGCAGGCGGATCAGCTGACCGAGAAATATCTGCGGCGCGGCCTCCGCCCGGTTGATCGTCACCCGGCCTCTCCGTTGCGCGGCTCGCAGCGCGCGACGCAGCTGGCGTCTTCGCCGCGCGGGAACGCAGCGTGCAAGCGTCTTGTCGCCAGCCAAGGCAAGCACGGGGCAGGCGGCATGGCAGGTAGATCGGCTCTCGTCGATATCGGGCAGCAAAAGCTCCAGGGATGCGGCTTCACTCGAAAGGTCCGGCAGGATCCATTGCGACCATTCGAGCGAAAGCACCGTCTCGGCAATCAAGGCACCGACTGCTTCTTCGAACTTGGGTGCGCAAAGAATATCGAGATAGTCGCTCAGCGATATTCCGATCGGAAGCAGGCGCAAACCGGAAGGGTGCCGTTCGAGGTAGAGTGGTGCCAGGCCGACGAGATCGTTTCCGTTCCACACGGCGATCGCCGAGAGATCGCCCGGCGCGAATGTGCGCCACCACGGCAGGAGCCAAGCGGGTGACTGGAAAGGCGTAGCAGAGCCGCATTGCGACCAGAGCGACCACCAATGCTGCTCTAGACCGTCGAGCGCATCTTGGTCGCGGATGACATCGGCACGCAGGCCGCTCATCCGGCGGCTCCCAACCGTGCTCGGGAATCGCCGAGCTTTGCCAATGCCCGATAGGCATCCATATAGGCCGAAACCATGCGATCGAGCGAAAACCGGTCTCGCGCCTCGGCCCGGCATGTTTCATTGTCGAGGTCGGCCGAAGCGTCGATGGCTATCGCCATCTCGTCGATATCATTGACCAGGAACCCGGTCTTGCCGTGCTCAACGACATTGGGCAGGGCGCCATTCGGGAAGGCCACAACCGGAGTGCCGCAGGCGAGGGCTTCCATGGCAACGAGCGAGCTCGTCTCCGCGGCGAGGCTCGGAATGACCAGGCAGCGGGCGGCGTTGAGAAGCCGCCGCTTGGCGAAAAACCCGAGCGGTCCCAGGAAACGCCGCCGCCTGTCGAGGCGAGGCTCCACGTCCTCGGCGAAATACTGAACATGTGTCCGGTAGGGATATATCTGCCCTCCAATTGCAAGCGGCACTCCAGCGCGCTTCGCGGCGTCGATCGCCAGGTGGATGCCTTTTTCCCGGCATATTCGGCTTAACACGAGCGCGAAATTGCGATGTGACCGGGGATCGGCAAGCGCATTGACGTCAACCCCGTTTGGGATGGGCGCGATCAGTCTCGATCCGGCCGGCGCGGTTGCTTGCTGCGCCTCCGAGACCGCGTGCAGCCACAGGTCTTCACGGGCCGGGCTCAGCACTCCGGCCGGATACCAGGCAAGCGGCAGGTGCAGTGTCACGAGCGTGGGGCCGTCATCGGGAAGATAGGCATCGAAATCGATGCCATGCAGATGGACGACATCGATCGGCCAGCGCGCACGCGCGGCTGCGATCGCCGCGCGGTGCGCGTCCTGGGCGCGGCTCTTTGCCGTCTCGTCGAGCGCGCCTGTTTCGGCAGGCGTCTCGACCAGGGTCCCGGCCGCGCTGGAGCCCCGGCAGGCGACGACGATGGATTGATGACCTTGCCTGACCAGTGCGTGATCCAGCATCGACAGCACCTGCTCGGCGCCGCCGACCGCATCGAGGCCGACAGGCGCAAGCGGATAGGCGACGTTGAGCACGGTAAGCGTCATGGCTGATCGAGCCGAAGTGACCTCATGCGGCCGAGACCCGCCGCATCGGCATCGCGGCGTCGCGCACGCCAGGTGCGTAGCGGCGCACCATCTTCGCGCAGAATTCGGCGAACTCTTCGGGCGCCTGTGGCGGGCTGGTGTGATGGGGCTGCAGGCCTCGGTGCTCGGGCGTGAAGCAGAAAGTGATGGTGACGTTGAAGTCTGCCAGGGCTTCCATCTGGCGATCGAACCAATCGAGGGCATTCGGTCTGAAACTGTCGGCCCAAGAGAGGCCGGTGCGCAGACTGGTGACGCCCAGCCGCTTCATCCAGGCAACGGCGTCGTCCAGTCGGTGGTCCTCGAAATGGAACCACTGGACGAGGCCCATTTCCGGAGTGTGCCGCACGAACTCTTCGAGCGCGGGCTTGGGCGAGCCATCCTCGCGCAGAAGACCCATGTAGAAATGACGGTAATAGGAGGAGCCTTCCACCTCGCGATGCCGTGTGGTCGCTCCCCAAGCATGCGGCAAATCATAAAGGCTATACCATTGGACGCGGGGCGCGTTGCCAAGCAGAAGCTCCGCCGTCCGCCGCAGGCCCCAGACCTGGACCTCCTCGGCGCCGAAGCTCGACACGCCGACTTCGCTGATCCAAATCGGCAGATCGGTGACTTCGGCGATCTCGCCGAGCTTTTGCGGCCATTCATGGATCTGCCAAAGGTTCCAGTCGAGCGGGAAGCCGTGCACCGCGACGGCGTCGACATGGTCGAGGACACCATATCCCTTGATCAGCGACATGAAGCCGGCATCGATCGGCGAAATGCCGCCAAGCACCCTGGTGATCGCCGGGTTTTCAAGCCCGATCGCGTCCGCCGCCAGGATAGTCATGCCGGCGAAGCGGCTCCAGTCCGGATCGAGCTCTGGGTCCCAATGCGACTTGTTGTTGGGCTCGTTCCAGATCATGGCGGCTTCAATCATCATTTCGTCCTTTCGACGGGTAGACCGCACCTTCACCCGCCGGCTCATCGGACGCGCGGCAGAAGTAGACCTCGTCTTCCGGGTGAAGCAGGATCTCGAAGCCGGCGCTGCGGAGCATCGCCTCGATGCAGCCGCGGTTCGGGATCCACCAGTTGGTCGGATCGTCGGCGTAGCGGTGCTCTATGAAGTGCAGCTTCGGGAATTCGGATTGATCGAACAGGTCGAGCGTCCAGAAATCGTAGTTCTGTTCGAGCGCGAGGATTTCGCTGCTCCCGCGTTGCATCGACTGGAAGACCATCAAGTCGCGCGCAACATGCTCGCGGATCAGGTCGAGCGCCAGCAACGGGTGGCGTAGATGGTAAAGCACGCCCATGAAGAGCACGATGTCGAAGGTCTCGCCGAGCGCGCCGACGTCGTAGACCGACAATTGCCGAAATTCGATGTCGCACTCGGCGATTTCGGCCGCGAAACGCGCTTGCGTCAGATAGTCCACGTCGAAATCGATGCCGAGCACGCGATCGGCGCCTCGCTTCTTCATTTCAATGGAATAGAACCCGGCGTTGCAGCCGATATCGAGCACCGACTTGCCCGAGAGATCGGCCGGGATCGCATCCGCGAATTTCTGCCATTTCACCAGAGGATAGTTGCCGAGGAAATGGTCGGGAGCGGTCTCCACGCCCGCCAGTTGCATGTTGTGGAACCACGGTCCAAGCGCATCGATGCGGCGGCGAATTTCCGCGTCGGAATGCAGCATGGTCAGCCTCCTTCGCCTGGCAAGGATGGCACGTGCGAGCGGCTCGGCGGCACGAATATCGCCGTGCCATCGTCTTCCGAGGCGTCGTTGTTTTCAAGCAGCCGGAGCGCCGTGCGGTAGCCGTTGAAGGTGCCGACATCGACATAAGCCGATCCCGCCTTGATGCCCCAGGCTTCACCGCCGGCAGCAAGGTAAGCATTGACCAGCGTTCCGAAATACTCGTCGCAGCCGTCCCGCTCGCGCCAAAGCGCCGCGAGCCGCTGAAAGATGCAGCCCGGCATCTTGAACGCGCCCCAGACCCAGTCCGTGGCTGCGTCCTGCTGCTTGACCTGGATCTGCTCGACGCGGCCGTCCTGATCGACGACCACGGCGTCGAAAAGCTCCGGACGGTCTACAGGAAACAGCAGGAAAGACAGCCGGTCGTCCGGCAGGTGGCAGAAGCCGTCCTCGGGAAACCAGATCGTGTCCGGCAGACCGATCAGGACAGTCTCTTCGGGCGGCACGAGAGGGGCGGCGCGGAAGATCGCATCGCAAAGACCGACCGGAGAGGGCTGGGCCACGAAGATAGCGGCCGCGCTGTCATAACCGGCGGCATAGTATTCGAGGATATCGGACTTACCCGAACCGATGATGAAGCAGATCCTGTCGACGCCGTTGCGCACCATGCGCCGCACCAGATATTCGCTGACCGCGCACGGACGCTCGGTTTGCCCGTCCATCCGGCTGCCAACCGGGAGCAGTTCCTTGGAAAAACCCAGTGGTTGAATGCGGCTGCCGCGCCCCGCCGCAGGCACGATACCCAACATCAGACGGTTTCCTTCATCGGTTCGCTTGCTGGCGCGGTGGCGGCTTCGACCAGAATCCGGTCCAGTTCCGCGGCGCGGCGTGCGGATGTGTGTTCGTCGAGGACGCGTTCGCGGGCTCGGCGGCGCAACGCCTCGAGCTCGCCGTCCGACAAACCGAGCGCGGCGACCACATCGTCGGTGGCATGTGCAAGCAGGATTTCGCTGCCGGGCTCGAAGAAGTCGTCCAGACCCGGCCAGTCGTCGGAAACGATGGCGGCGCCGCAGGCAGCCGCTTCGAACAGCCGGCCGGAGGGGCACCAGCCCTTGCGCGCCATGGCCTCGCGGGTGACATTCAGCGTGAGACGTGACGAGCAGAAGAAGGCCGGATGATCGGCAGGCGGCAAATGCCTGACGAAGAAGATGTTGTCGCTCCACGGAAACTCCTGCGGATATTGAGCGCCGCCAATGACGAAACGGCGATCCGGCAGCCGGACAGCGGGCGCGACGAGCAGCTTCTCGACGCCGGCCTGGCGATCCGCGGCATAAGTGCCGAGGTAGGACAGATCGCCGGCAAACTCGGCCCTGGGCTTTGCCGGCCGATGACGCTCCGGATCGACATGACCGTAGAGCGGCACGACGCGGCGCGCCCCCAGCATGGACTTGAGCGCACCGAGTGCCTCGCCGCCGGTGTAGCTCAGCACCAAATCGAAATCGCGAAGGCCTTCCGGACCGAAATAGGGAGGCTGCTCCCCCTGCTCGATGCGCGCGAGCGTCACCGCGGTGTCAAGATCGTAGAACACCTTGAGCCCACGGCAACTCTCCTGCGCGAGGCGTGAGGCTTCAACAGCATCCGGGCAGTAGGAGGTGACGATGACCGCGTCAGCCTGCCGGACCGCGATTGCCGCAGCCTGGGCAATATCATCCCATCCCGGATAGAGCACCACGTGGCCGCCATCGAGATGGGTGAGATCCCTTGCGCCGGCATAGTAGGGCGTGTCGCGCTCAAAGAAGCTGATCGACCAGCCGAGTGGCGCCAGCGCGCGTATCAGCCCGCGCCAAAGCGTGGCATGTCCGTTTCCCCAGGAAGAGGTGACCGTGAGGCCGAAGATCACCATGCGCATCGGGCAGCTCCAGTCAGGCGATTTCGTTCAGGCGAATGAGCTTAGAGCCCCAGTCGCCATGGACGACGGTGGTGATCGAGGCAGGTTCGATGTCGAAGCGAAAACAGTCGCCGAGCTGAAGACCAAGGACCTTGCACACCGCAGCCTTGATGACGTCCGCGTGACTGATCAGTGCAACGCATCGGTTTGGGGCTTGTTCGCGCAGCACGTCCATGAGGTCGACGATCCGCTGCTGGGTGTCCTGCATGGTCTCGCCGCTCGGTGTTCGGGCGCTCTGTCGCTGGTCGTTCCACATCCGCCAGGCGGCGTCATTGGCCAGCTCTTCGAATGTCTTACCGGACCATGCGCCGAAATCGATCTCGTCCAATTCCTGGCAGATTCCGATCTGCTCAATATTGCAGGCGACAGCGATCGGTTTCGCGGTTTCCAAGGTGCGCTTGCGCGGGCTGCTGAAAATGGCCGCGAGCGGTTCCCTCGCCAGACGGCGGGCCAGACGCAGCGTCTGTGCCTGGCCGGTTTGGCCAAGATTGATATCCTGGCGGCCTGCCAAATAGCCGTTGACGTTGTCATACGCAGCATGCCGCACGAGGAAAATGGTCGTTGTCATTCCGCGGCATCGAGCATCGGCTCGCCCCTACCGGCTATGAAGGCGAGCGTGCGCAGGCGGGCTTCGGCATCGGTGAACTGCTCCGGCGGAGACTTCATGAAATAACTGCAAGGGCCGGTGAGCGCCCCAGCGATACCGCGATCAAGCGCCAGCTTGGCGCAGCGCACCGCGTCGATGACCACTCCGGCGGAGTTGGGCGAATCCCAGACTTCCAGCTTGAGCTCGGCATTCAGCGGGACGCCGCCGAAGGTCGTGCCTTCGACTCGGATATAGGCCCATTTGCGGTCGGTGAGCCAAGGCACATGATCGCTGGGTCCGACATGGATGTTGCCGGGCTCGAGCGGAACATCGATCTGGCTGGTGACCGATTGCGTCTTGGAGATCTTTTTCGATTCCAGCCGCTCACGCTCCAGCATGTTGAGGAAGTCCGTGTTGCCGCCGAAGTTGAGCTGGTAGGTGCGGTCGATGCGCACCCCTCGCTCCCGAAACAGATTGGCGAGCAGCCGGTGAACGATGGTAGCGCCGACCTGGCTCTTGATGTCGTCTCCGATCAGGGGCAGGCCGCGCTCTTCGAAGCGGCGGCGCCATTCCGGCCGCGAAGCGATGAAGACCGGTATGCAGTTGACGAAAGCGCACCCGGCCGCCAACGCGCATTCGGCATAATAGCGGGTTGCCGCATCCGAGCCGACCGGCAGATAAGACACCAGCACCTCGGCCCCGCTTTCCCGAAGGCCTGCGGTCACGTCGGCGACCGGCTCATTCGCTTCCTCGATTTCATCGCGCAGATATTTGCCGATGCCGTCGAGTGTAGGTCCGCGTTGCACGCGCACGCCGATCGGCGCCACATCGGCAAAACGGAAGGTGTTGTTCGGGGCGTTGTAGATTGCTTCGGCCACATCGCGCCCGACCTTGCTCTTGGCGACGTCGAAGGCGCAGACGACCTCGATGTCTTCGACATGGTAGCCGCCGAGATCGGCATGCATCAGCCCAGGGATCGGCTCGTTGCTTTTTGCCTGACGATAATAGGTGAGGCCTTGCAATAGGGAGGATGCGCAATTGCCGACACCGACGATGCCGATGCGAACCTTTTTCGATGTCACGAAACCGCCGCCTCTGTTGTTGGAGGTAAGTTCCTCGCGCCGAACTGTGACCGGTCAGGAATGTTCCTTGAGAGGTGGAAAATTCGCCGATGCGGTCGACGTTCAAGACTCCCGTTGCCGGGTTGTCTCCGAACGGCCAGCGCAGGACGCGACGTTCGGAGTGCGGCTAATGGAATCTCGCCCGCTCGGCCTCAAATCCGGCCCATGAGCGCCATGATCACCAGGATGACAAGTATGACGCCGAGCACGCCCGAGGGCCCATAGCCCCAGCCCGACGAATACGGCCAGGCCGGGATCGCGCCGATCAGCAACAAGATCAGGATAATAATGAGGATTGTGCCGAGACTCATATCGGGTCCCCTTCATTGACGAGGCGGACGTTCTGCGGGGCTCATATGCTATTTGTTCGTCATTCGTCTGAGGCGCTGGGGGCTCAGTCCAGCCTGCGCAGCATGTCAGCTTCCCGCTCGAGGATGGTTGCGACTTCTTCGCGTTGAAGATGCGTCATCATCAGGCTGACGCAACATTCGAGGTAGGTGATGGAGGCTCGTCGCAGGAAGGCGGCGGTTTCCGCGGCCGCCATCTGCTCGATGTCCTTGGCTGATCGCTTCGACTGCACGACTGCGTTCTCCGTGCCGGTTATCGGGCCCAACCAGAATCTCGGTCGGATGTTCCGCTTCGGTGAAAAGAACGCCGGACGCATCGGGATCCTGCGCGCCGCCGGTTTCAAATCCGTCTGCTCCGGGCCTGTTGGTCGCGGCGGCGGGCGACACGGTCGCGCTGCCTTCGAGTTCGGCGAAGTAAACGACCGTTTGCAGCAGGCCCTGCCGGAGAGGTACCTTGGGGGCCCATCCGAGAAGCTCCTTCGCACGGGCTATATCGGGGCGTCGCCGGCGAGGATCGTCTTCCGGCAAAGGCAGGAATTTCACGGGCGACCTGGTGCCGGTCAGTTCCCTCACCAGGCCGGCCAATTCGAGGACGGTGAATTCCCCGGGGTTGCCAAGATTGATCGGCTGGCGCGGATTGGGCTCGATGTCCATCAGCCGCAACAGGCCTTCAACCAGGTCGGTGACGTAGCAGAAGGATCGCGTCTGCCGGCCATCGCCGAATATCGTCATCGGCCGCTTTTCAAGTGCCTGCATGACCAGATTCGAGACGATGCGACCGTCGGCGGGGTCCATCCTTGGGCCATAAGTGTTGAAGATGCGGGCGACACGCACGTCGGCCCGATCGGCCCGAAGGTAGTCGAAGCAAAGCGTCTCCGCGGTGCGCTTGCCTTCGTCGTAGCAGGCGCGCGGGCCGATGCAGTTCACATGGCCGAGATAATCCTCGCGCTGCGGATGCTGCTCGGGATCACCATACACTTCGCTGGTCGATGCTTGCAGGAACCGTGCACCGTCGCGAACGGCAAGCTCGAGCAGATTGAGCGACCCGACCACGCAAGTGCGCGTGGTGTGAACTGGATCGGCCTGGTAGCGGGGCGGTGACGCCGCGCATGCCAGATTGAAGACACGGTCGACCGGTTCACCAAGTTCCAGCGGGCTGCAGATATCCTGCTCGATCAGCCGGAAGCGCGATTGGCCGATAAGCGGCGTGATGTTCTCCATTCGGCCGGTGAGAAAGTTGTCGATGCAGATCACGCGATAGCCGATGCCAAACAGGGCCTCGCATAGGTGCGAACCGAGGAAACCGGCACCGCCAGCGACAAGCGCCGTCCGTGTCTGTTGGGCCTTTCTTGAACGCCGCATCTGTGTGTTCTCCTGTCTGCCTGTCATGCTGCACTTTCGACATCCAGATCGAGCACCGGACGTGTCTGCCTTGCCCGCGCCAGCATCGACGTGAACTCTCGTGCCCGAGCAACTCCGGTGTGTCTTTCCAGGACCAGCGAATGGGCCTGCCTGGCCATGCTGAGCCTGGCGCGGTCCGGCTGTCCCAGAAGAATTCCCGTCACATCATCTGCGCTGCCGGCCGTCTGTATCGCCGTAGCCGGAAAGAAACTGTCGAGGCCGGGCCAGCGATCGCTGATGATCGGCGTCCCGCACGCCGCAGCTTCGAAAAGCCGGACGCTGGGCGACCATCCGGCTTCGACCATCGAAGTGCGTGTCACATTCAGCGTGTAGCGCTGCCGGCTATAAAATCCGGCATGCTCGGCCGGCGGCAGGTGCTCGATCCGCTCGACATTGTCGGGCCAGTCGATATCGTGCGGGTATTGCGAGCCCGCGACCACGAAGCGTCGATCCGGCAGTCGACGCGCAGGCTCGAGCAGAAGCGTTTCCAGGGTCTGCTGCCGATCCGGACTGTAGGTGCCGAGATAGCCTAGATCCCATTTGATCACATTTCGGTTTCGATGGTGCCGCTCGGGGTCGACGGAGCAATAGAGCGGTTCGGCCCGACGCGCGCCGAATTCGAGCTCCAGGCGATGGAGGGTCGGTCCGCCCGTGAAGGAGAAATAAAGGTTGAAATAGGGAACCTGCCGGCGGGCGAGATAGTCGCAGTCATCCTCGGCAACCCTGGCCAGCGTCACCGGCGTGTCGATGTCGTAAAAGCAGAATAGCCCGGTGCACAGCGACGCCAGGTCGTCGATGACCGCCCTGCCTTCGGGCACGAACGAGCCGATGACCACGACATCGGCCTGCTGAAGGTCTCGTTCATGGTTGCGACGAAGCTCCTGGACGGTGTCGTAATAGCGCAAGTCGCAATAATCGGGGTCGCGCAGGTCGCGGTGGTGCGCGTACCAGGGCACGTCGCGTTCGAGGAAGGTGATGCGATGGCCGAGCTCGTCGAGGCCCCGCAGCAGTCCCCGAAAGGTCGTCGCATGGCCATTGCCCCAGGAAGAGGACAGAGAAAGACCCAGGAACACGATGTCGAGTGCCTTCGTCATTCTGCGGCCTCCACGGTCTCGCGCTCGAAATGCGCCTTGAAGATTGCGTCAACCCGTTCAGCCCTCAGTGTGTACGTGTGCTCGGCCAGAACACGCCGAAGTGCTGCCGCCCCGATCGCCTTTGCGCGCCCTGGTGTGAGCGTGCACATGATCTCGACAACATCGGCGCCGTCCCGCGCCACCAGGATTTCCTCGCCAGGCGTAAGGAACAGCTCGACACCGGCCCAGGCATCGGTGATGAGGCATGCACCGGCGCCGGCCGCCTCGAACACCCGCGTTGCCGGCGAAAAGCCGTTGCTGGCCATGCTGTCGCGGCTGATGTTCAGCACCGCCTTCGGCGTGACATTGAAGGCGTTGTGGTCTCGAGTGCCGACATGGCCGAGCCAGGAGACATTCTCCGGCATCGCCTTGTCGCCCCAGCCTGATCCGCCGAGCAGGAACTTCTGGTCCTCCAGCGCTGCGGCCGGCTCGAGGAAGAAGCCTTCCACGCGGGCCTCGCGGTCCGGCAGGCGATTGCCGAGAAAGGCGAGATCGCAGGCGAAGCGGGGATCTCGGGCGACAGGGAAATGCGTCTCGGGATCGAGCGCGTTGTAGATCGGCACACATTCGGCGGCGCCAAGCGCCCTATAGTCCCACACGACCGGATCTCCGCCGCCATAGGTCAGCACGAGGGCGATCCTTTTGAGCTCCTCGTGGAGAGGATGGCCGGCATCGTTCCGCAAGTCGCTGAGCGTCGCCGGGGCGTCGACGTCCCAGAACACCGTCAGCGCGTCATTGCGGGCGTGGTCGAGCACGGCGCGCAACAGTGCTTCGTCTTCGAAGCCCACACCGCTTGCCTTGACGACGATGTCGGCCTGCGCGGCGCAGCAAGCGACTTGCATCAGCGCATCCGGCGTCGCCTCGTAGACGACGACGTCGCACCAGTCGGGAACCTCGATGTCGCGGTGCTTCTGCCGGTCAAAGGCGTCCGGCTCGTAGAAGACGATGTCGTAACCGCGCCGGGAAAGTGCCTTCAGCAGGCCGCGATAATAGGTGGCGGCGCCGTTCCAATAGGACGACAGCAGGCTGGATCCGTAAAAGGCGATCTTCATGCGGCGGCCTCCCTTGTTGGCACCCCGTCAACCGCATGGCGATTGCCGCATGCGGCGAGTATGTCGAACAATTCGTCGGCGCGGCGCCGGCATGTGTGCCGTGCCAGGATGGTTTCCAGCCCGGCTGCCGCCAGAGCCTTCGCAAGCCCGGTGTCGTGCAGCACGTCGCGCAGGTGCTGGCGCATCTCGGAGCCGTCGCGGGCAAACAGAAAGTCCTTGCCGGGACGGAACAGCTCTTCCACGTCCGACCATGGCGCAGAGACGAGGGGAATGCCGCAGGCCAATGCCTCGAACATGCGGATCGTGGGAATGCCCGGCAGATGGTCCCGATAGGGTCGGCGCGGGATGTGCACCGTCACTCGATGCCGCGCGAACGCTTTCGGGACGTCGGCATTGGCGATCCAGCCCTCGTGGCGCAAGCCGGCGTCGGCGAGCGCGGCCCGCGCCTGCGCTGGGTAGCGCACCCCGTGAACGGTTCCCGACAGGCCAAGCTCGCGTGCCGGCGCGACGAGGAACTCGTGGATTTCGGCGCTGCGTTCGTCGTCGCCCCAGTTGCCGACCCAGACCAGATCCGATACGGCGTCGACTTCGGGAGAGGGTTTGAACAATCGTTCGTCCGCTGCTTCATGCCAGGTGAAAGCCCGTCGGCCCCAGCCGGCGCGAAGGTAGCTCTCCCGCAACGCCTCGCCGAAGGCCAAGACGCCGTCATAGTGCTCCAGGTTCAGTGCCGAGATCGACTGCGTCGCCGACACGGCGCGGTGATGCGTGTCGTGAAACAGCAGCGTGAACTTGCCGCCGTTGAGCTTGGCCCGCCCGATCCGCGCCACAAGATCTGGATCGGTCCATTCATGGACGATCACCACATCCGCCTTCGCAATCCAGGCCTCGTGATCGAAGGACGCATCGTAGGTCACCGGCATCAGCTCGGGAAAATCCTTCCGGAAGCGCTCGACGGCGAAGGGGCCTTGCTCGGCCAGAAGGTTCGAACGACTCCAACCGTCCGCGGGTTCGAGCGCGAGGGCGTGGTGTCCGTTCGCAACAAGCTCGCGCATGATGCCGCGCTGGAAATGCGCATTGCCATGGTTCCAATCGGAAACGACGGAATGGGTGTAGAATACAAAATGCATGCTCAGCGCCCTGCGACGGCCATCGCCGCGCGATCGTAGATTTCACTCATCGCGACCGCCTGCGCCTGCGGCGAAAATTTGCGCGCGCGACGGACGGCGCGCCGGCCAAGCTGACGCCGCAAATTTTCGTCGCGGGAGAGGTGGGCGATGCATCCGGCAAGCGCATGCGGATCGCGCGTGTCGAAGAACATAGCCGCGCCGTCCCAGAGTTCGCGATAGGTCGCGATGTCGGCGAGGACCAGCGGCGCGCCCGAGAGCGCGGCTTCCAGCGCGGCAAGCCCGAAGGGCTCGTAGATGGATGGCGAAACGAAAATGCCGGCCCGCGCCATCCGCTGGCGCACTTGGGCATGGCCGATCGAGCCGAGCGCGACGCAATGATCGAGACACGCCATCTGCCCGTCCGGCCCGCCGAGGGGGCCGGCGGCATGGACCGGCCATTCCGTCATGGCAGCCGCGGCATCCAGCACAGCCGCGTTCTTTCCTTCATCCCACCAGCGGGCGGCGGCCAGGACGAAAGGCTCGCGGCGCGAGGCGACCGGGCCGGGAAGAGCACTGTTGTGGACGACACTTAGCCGCGCGACCGGCCCGTAGCAGGCCTCAAGCATGTCGGCGTGGCTTCGGCTGGGTGCCACCACAATATCGGCGCGATTGAAACCGGCCCAGTTGCGGTCCTTCTGCCAGGCCCAGCCGTCGGTCGGCACCTGACCGCGCACGGCATGCAGCCACGTCACGACGCAGGAGTGCGAGACCGTGAGAATGGGGCAGGGCAGATCGACCTCGGCCGCCTGGGCCGGAGCGTTGAGATGAACGAGGTCCGCGGCACAGGTCGTTGCAAGCTCGCGAAGCTCGCCGGGCAGGCCGTCGAGATCGCTCTCGTTGCGCGTCATCCAGTCCGGAGGGGTCTCGAGCCAGGCGAGCGTCGCGAAGGACTGCGCTTCTTGTGCCTGCTCCCGAGAAGGCCGAGGCCCTAGCCCGGCCAGCACGACGCTGTCCCCTCGGGCGGTGAGCTCGCGCGCCAAGTCGAGCGAATATCGCCAGACGCCACCGACGGAGTCGGTGGTCATCAGGATGCGCCGCGGGCGATGGATCAATGATTGCAGCATGAGGACTCCAATTCGGCCAGCGCGCGCGGGCGCTGATCCTGGATGTCGCTGAACGTCCTGAACGAAGCCAGATAATGCTCATGCGCGCGCTCCCAGGCGAAATCGTCGGGCTCGCCCCACAGCTCGCGGTAGCTTGGCGAGCTCGGATAGGGATAGAGCGGCACCGGCTCGTTGGCCCAGACACCGTTGTCGATGAGGTGCTTGCGCCAATACTCCACCAGCGCCGGATCGTCCTGGACCACGCCGATCAGATTGGCCTGGACGAAAGGAACATGGCGGCGGGCATCGACCAGCAGCGCGGCCAGTTCCTCAGTGCCCAGCCGACAGCGCTTGGCCAGCATTTCGCGGCCTTCGACGGTCAGGCTTTCCAGGCCAGCTTCGATCGAGACGCAGCCGGCCTCGCCCAACAATTCCAGCAACTCCGGTTTCCAGAGGTCGATGCGCGTCTGAACGCCAAATTGGATATCGCGGTCGACAAGGGCCTCGAGCAGCGCCTTCTGGGGCAGGAAAATCTCGTCGATGAAGTAGATGTAGCCGACGCCCTGGGCGATCAGACCGTCGATCTCGGCGACGACCGCGTCGTGGTTCCTGCGGCGGTAGGCGTCGCGAAAATCGATCTTGGCGCAGAAGCTGCAATTATAGGGGCAACCGCGCGAAGCTTCCACCTCGGCACCGGCGCCCTTCTGGTCCGTGTCGAACCGATGATGGTGGTGCGAATGGGCCGCAATCCAATCGGACGGCCAATGAAGTGCCGGGTGGTCGACGAAGCGGCTGACGCTCACGCCACCGTTGCAGGCCAGCACGCCGCTCTCGAGCCGCGCCGTGTGAGGGACGGCGCTCCATTCGCCGCGCCCGGCAAGCTCCGCCACCACCTCCTCGCATTCGCCGCGCACGACGACATCGACGCCAAGCTTGCGCAGGGTAGGGGCCGGCGTCGCCGAGCCATGCGGCCCGACGGCGGCGGTGCGCCCGCCGCGCCCGGCGAGATGCTTCAGGAATTCTGCCGGCACCCGCAGCTCCGGCGGCGCGCAGCGCCAGAACAGATAGGTCGGCGCGGTGGTCACGACGGTCATTTCCGGCCCGTACGCCGCCACGCGCTCGGCAAGTTCCGCGTTGTCGAGATTCTGCAACTGTCCGTCCAGCATCAGCACGCTGTGGCCGTCGGTCTCCAGCAGGGCTTTGCAGTAGCCAAGCTCCAGGGGCAGATGCGGCTGGCGGCAGCCGAAATAGATGCTGTGTTCATATGTCCAACGCGGGTTGACCAGTGCAACTTTCATGCGACGTACCTCGCCACTTCAGCGTGCGGCTGGAGACGGTGCCGCAACAGCCAGCCGGCAAGGTCGCTGATGCCTTCGCGCCACGGGACATGCGCGCGCCAGCCAAGCGCGGCCTCTATCTTGCGGGTATCGGCGATGAAGAAGGGCTGGTCGCCGGTGCGTTCGAGATCCTGCCGCACCACGATGTCGCGGCCGGTCATGATGGCGATCTCCGACAGCAGCGAGCGCAGGCTGACGGCATTCCGCGGTCCGCCGCCAAGATTGAACGCCTGTCCCTTGAGGTCTTCGATCCTGGCCAGCACTCCGCGATAGGCGGCAACCGCGTCGGACACATGCAGGATGTCGCGCACCTGCTTGCCGTCGCCATAGATGGTGATGGGCCGGCCGCTGAGCGCGCTGAGGAGGAAATGCGCGACCCAGCCCTGGTCCTCGGTGCCGAACTGGCGCGGTCCATAGATGCAGCTCATGCGCAGCACCGCCGTCGGCAGACCATAGGACTTAGCATAATCAAGGACATACTGGTCCGCAGCGCCCTTGGAACAGCCATAGGGCGTGCAGAAACGGAGGCCGATCGTCTCGTCCACGCCATTGGCGCGGATGGCTTCGTCGCAAGGCTCGTAACGATCGTCCGTTTCCCGCACCGCGAGCTGGGGCAAGCTGCCGTAGACCTTGTTGGTGCTGGCGAAGATTACCGGGGCGCTCACCTGGCGCGCCGCCTCAAGCACGTTGAAGGTGCCTTTGAGATTGATGTCGAGGTCCTCCGCGGGATCGATCAGGCTCGTGGTCACAGCGGTCTGGGCGGCCAGATGGAAGATCGCTCTTGCTGGCGTCAGCACCGAGGCCAGTTTGGCTTGGTCGCGCACGTCCACGGCTTCAACCCTGAGATGGTTGCCATGCTTTTGCGCCAGCCATTCGAGGTTCTGCTCGACGCCGGCTCGGCTGAGATTGTCGATGACCAGAACTGGCTCGCCATCCGACAACAGGCTGTCGGCGAGGTTTGAGCCTATGAAGCCGCTGCCGCCGATGACGGCCACCGGCGCTTTGCCGAGGCCGCGATGCCGCTCGCTCATGACACC
Organism: Mesorhizobium sp. WSM3873; assembly: GCF_001672445.1. Classification (NCBI taxonomy): domain Bacteria; kingdom Pseudomonadati; phylum Pseudomonadota; class Alphaproteobacteria; order Hyphomicrobiales; family Phyllobacteriaceae; genus Mesorhizobium; species Mesorhizobium sp. WSM3873. Next base: position 21,956 of record NZ_LYTM01000007.1, read on the forward strand.
AGCCCCCGCTCTTCAAGCTCGCGCTTCATGTCGGCGCCTCGGTCGATGACGACGGTGTTGCGAACCCAGGCAGCGAATTCACCGAGGGAGTTCTCAAGCCGATGGCTCGGCTCGAAGCCAAGCAGCTCGCGCGCCTTGGCAATGTCGGCAAAGCAGTTGCGGATGTCGCCGGAGCGCGCCTTGCCGAGGATTTCGGGCGGCCGCATCGGAACGCCCATCGCTTCTGCAAGCAATCGAGCGACCTCGCTGATGGTGTAGGACCGTCCGCTGCCGATATTGATCGCGTGGCCGGCTGCCTGGCGTTGCTCCAGCGCCAGGCGGAAAGCGCGGGCGACATCGCGCACATGGACGAAGTCGCGCTTTTGCTCGCCGTCCTCGAAGATCATCGGCCGCTTGCCGTTGGCGAGCCGCGAAGCGAAGTTGGCAAGCACGCCGGTGTAGGGATTTGCGAGCGCTTGACCGGCGCCGAAGACGTTGAACAGGCGCAATGCCACCGCATCCACGTCATAAGCCTGACCGAAGATCAGCACCGCGCGTTCCTGCGCATATTTGGTCAGCGCGTAGATCGAAGCGAGGTCAGGACGTTTCTCCTCGTCGGTCGGAATCGGCGACAGCGCTTCGCCGGCAGCCGACAGCGGGTCCCATTGGCCGATCCTGATGTCGCTTGGCTTGCGATGGGCATCGTCGATACGCCGCCCGTCTGGTGTCTTGTAGAGGCCTTCGCCGTAGATGCTCATCGACGATGCGACGACAATGCGTTCGACTGGTTTCTTGATCAACGCCTCGAGCAGGGTCGCGGTGCCGAGATCGTTGGTGCCGACATATCGGGCGATCTCGTACATGGATTGGCCGACGCCGACCTCGGCAGCGAGGTGGATGACGGTGTCGACATCCGCTACCGCGTCGGCGACCGCGTCTCGATCACGGACATCTCCCCGTATCAGCTCGGCGCCAGCTGGAATGCTGACGGCTTCATTGCCGTGCACTTGGTCCAAGAGTGCGTCCAGGACACGGACCTCGTAGCCATGCTCGATGAGTTCCTGGGCGACATGCCGGCCAATGAAACCGCAGCCTCCCGTAACCAGGACACGTTTCACGAGAACTCCTTGCCGAGTTAGCGTTGGGGCCGATTTAGCGTTGGGGCCGATTTAGCGTTGGGCTCCCGAACTTCGGGACAAAAGGTTTGTTCCCTGCTTCATCAAAGTTCCCTCCGGGGCGAAGCTGTCGGCGGGTCGCCCGCATGCCTGGGAACATTGCCCTTTGCGCGCTGTTAGGGCCGCTCACTGACGTGCGGCGAGAAAGGGAATGCCATGTCTGAAGCGAAGACGACCACCAATCACGACGAAATTCGCAAATGGGTTGAGGAGAGGGACGGCCATCCCGCCGTGGTTCGCACCAAGGGCGAGGGCGGCATCCTGCGCATCGACTTCGGCGAGCCGGAGGAAGCGCTCGAACCGATCGAGTGGGATGAGTTCTTCCGGATCTTCGACGAGAACGACCTTGCCTTCCTCCATCAGGACAAGGCCGGGACCGGAGGAAAGAGCCGCTTCAACAAATTTGTCGAGCGGAGCGGGAATGGTTGACGCAGGCGGCGGCAGGTAACCAGCAGCGAACGCACGCAAGCGGCCCGACGGGGCGCAGGCTGCCGCGCCGCCCCCGGTGCCCTCAATCCAATGGCTTGTCGGTTGGGCGCGGGGTAGTACCGGCCTCGCGCTTGCGACCGGCATTGCGATTGGCAACCTTGCTGTCGAGCGGTGATGTCGACTGTTCCTCGGCGGCGCCGGCTGTTTTGGGAACTGCCGGTCTCGCGCCGGCGTCGCTATCCATGGCATCGCGGTCAGGACGCGGAAGGCCTTCGGCGTTCGGTGACCTGGTGGCCGGCCGAGATGTGTTTTTCAGTTGAGCCATTTGATACCTCCTTACCTGATCGCAACGACAGGGCGCCCGGGCGAGTTCCGGGCAAAGACGTGGTCACCCGTGTGGGCGCATCACGACCTTGATGCAGCCGTCCTGCTTGTCGCGAAACTTCCTGTAGAGGTCGGGTCCGGCCTCGAGCCCGGCGCGGTGGGTGATCACGAAGGACGGGTCGATGTCGCCGCTTTGGACCTTGTGCAGGAGAGGCTCGAGATAGCGTTGCGTGTGGGTTTGTCCCATGCGGAACGTCAGCCCCTTGTTCATCGCCGCGCCGAACGGGATGTGGTCGACAAGGCCGATATAGACGCCGGGCACCGAAATGGTGCCTCCCTTGCGACAGCAATAGATCGCCTCGCGCAGCACATGCGGCCGGTCGGTGCCAAGATAGACACTCGCCTTGACCTTATCGAGCATGGAATCCGGGGTGGCGCTGGCATCGGCTTCGGTGCCGACACAGTCGATGCAACTGTCCGGGCCGCGACCGTTGGTCATGGCCATCAGGGCATCGTAAATATTCAAGTTGCTGAAATCGAGGGTCTCGGCCTTGCCGTGGTCGCGCGCCATAGCAAGCCGCTCCGGCACCTTGTCGATGGCGATCACGCGACCGGCGCCAAGCATCCAGGCGCTCTGGATCGCGAACTGGCCGACCGGCCCGCAGCCCCAGATGGCGACGGTGTCGCCCTCCCGGATGCCGGCGTTCTCCGCCGCCATATAGCCGGTCGGGAAGATGTCGGAGAGGAACAGGACCTGTTCGTCGTCCATGCCGTCCGGCACCTTGATCGGGCCGACATCGGCAAAAGGCACGCGCAAATACTCGGCTTGCCCGCCCCAATAGCCACCGACCAGATGCGAATAGCCGAACAGGCCCGCGGGCGACTGGCCCATGACCTTGGCGGCCTGGTCGGCGTTGGGGTTCGACCGGTCGCAGAGTGAAAACAGGCCGTTCTGGCAAAACCAGCATTCGCCGCATGAGATATTGAAGGGAACGACGACGCGATCGCCCTTCCTGAACTTGCTGTGTCCACGGCCGACCTCCACCACTTCGCCCATGGTCTCATGGCCCAGCACGTCGCCCGATTTCATCGTCGGCATATAGCCGTCCATCAGATGCAGGTCCGAACCGCAAATGGCGCAGCAGGTAACCCTGATGATGATGTCGCGGTCGTCCTCGATCGCGGGATCAGCGACCGCGTCGCACCGGATATCGCCCTTGCCGTGCCATGTCAGCGCTTTCATCGTGCCGTTCCTGTCGATTGGAGGATTGAGTGCATCGAACTTGCGCCCGGCTGGAATGTTCCCCGGGCGGCGCCTCGCATTCATCCGTTGTTCGCGGAGCCCGGTTCGGCGGCCTTGCGATGCTGCTCGGCCAGCGTGCCGGCCGGCGTGACGTGGGCCGCGGCAGCCTGCATCTTGTTCTTCAAACCGCTAACGACCTGCTCTTTTCCGGCCATCATGGCGTCATAGCCGTCCTTGGCCACATCGGCCGGATTGTCTTTCTCCTGAGTCCCGATTTCGGTGTCCATCATGTCGGCCCGCTCGAAGAAGCGGGTCTGCGTCGCGCCGGGCATCAGCACTGTCACGGTCACACCGCTGTCCTTCAACTCATGGCGCAGCGCGATGGCGAAAGAATCGATGAAGGCCTTGGTGCCGTTGTAGACCGCTTGGAAGGTGCCGGGCATGAAGCCGGCGATGGAGCCCGTGAACAGGATCCGGCCGCGGCCACGCCGGACCATCTGCCGGCCGAGCCGATGTGCCAGATAGACCGTGCCGGTGATGTTCGTGTCGATGACGCGGCGCGCCTTGGGCCAGTCCTGATCGATGAAGCCCCGGCCCAGGCCTCGTCCCGCGTTGAGGAACAGAAGGTCAATAGCGCGGTCACCAATCCTCGCGATCAGTTGATTGGCCCCTTCCTCGGTCGCGAGGTCGGCTTCTACCGCCTCGACTGCAACGTGGTGAGATTGCAGCGCCTCGGCAGCCTGCTCTATCGCCGGCTCGTCGGCCACGATCACCAGTTGGTAGCCATCTCTCGCACATAATTTCGCCAGTTCCTTGCCGATGCCGCTGGAAGCGCCGGTCACCACGGCGAGCTTTCCGCTTTCCATTTCGTTCTCCGACCGTTCGAGTGTGGTCCGGCCGAACATGCGCAGAGTGCGATTGTTCCGTTCGAATTCTTGGGATTCGGCAACGCGCGGCAAACGAGGCTCGGCGAGACGGAACCAATTCGGGGCACGCCTGTTCCGCCGTCAATGTGGAGCGACAGCCATGGGCATCTTTTCCGATCTGGATAAGAAACTTACCGACAACCTCTATGAGCATGGCAGCCAGCTGACCGATCCCAGCGCTGATCTGCCCCGGCGGGTCAAGGAGACGGTCGATCTCCTCATGCCGTTCATCCAGTCGGAGGCGCGTGAGGCGGTGAGGCTGCAAATCCTTGGCATCATTCACGAGCACATATTGGATGAGACCGAGATTGGGCCTGGAGAGCCAGCGGCCAAGGAATGAGAGAAGCTGGCTGGACGCGTCATCGATTTCCGGCCGCCCTAAAGCGGCAGCGCCGAACGGAGCCAGGCGCTAGCTGATATCTATGATTTTTCGCTTCTTGGGCGTCCGGCCCGGCCTGGCCGCGGGAGGAGGCGACTTTGCCGCCGGTGCCGCGGCCAAACGCTGCTCGCGTAGTCGCGCCGTCTTTGCCTGGCGCGCCAGTCGTTCCGTCTCAAGCAGTTCGCGCGCCGCATTCGAGGTGCGCTCACGCCTGTCCTTGTCGATCTTCCGCGTCGCCACGGTCGTTCCAGATCAATTCGCCGTTGGAGCCGTATCCAACTTGCCCGAAGGCCCATTGTTCCGAATGATCCCGCGACGGACGGACGTTTCGAACGAAATGTCTGCAACTCGATTATGTGGGGCCAAGCCCTTGTCGGAAGCTCCCGTTGCTTCTCCCGCCGGGAAGTTCAGCGCTGCTTCGCGGTTCAGCCGGCTGAAGCCGACGCGATGCGCCGGCCTGCGACGTCGGAACCGAAGCGGTGCGTTCGCCGTTCCGGCTGCATTCCTGTCGCCAAGGAGATCGCCATGGCGCCGCGTCCCGCCTGGAGCGGTTATCTCAAACTGTCGCTGGTCACCTGCGCCGTCGAATTGACGAACGTCGTGACCCATGCCGAGAAGGTTTCCTTCCACGTGCTCAATCGCAGGACCGGCAACAGGGTCCGGCGCGTCTATGTCGATGCCGAGAGCGGCAAGCCGCTGGATAAAGACGACGAGGTCAGGGGCTACGAAGTCGGCAAGGACGAATTCATCTTCATCGAAGAGGAAGACATCGAGGCGGTGCAGATCGAGTCTTCGCACACGCTCAATCTCGACGGCTTCGTCGACAAATCGTCGATCGAGCAGATCTATCTCGACGCGCCCTACTACGTCACGCCCGCCGACAAGGTCTCGGAAGAGGCCTTTGCGGTGATCCGCGACGCGCTGGCAGAAAAGAAGATGGCCGGGCTCGCTCGCATCGTGCTCTATCAGAGGGAACGCCCGGTGGTGGTCGAATCACGCGGCAAGGGCATGATGCTGACCACCCTGCGTTATGGCGACACCGTGCGCGAGCCCGCCGGCGTCTTCGCCGAGATCAAGTCGGGAAAGCCCGACAGCGAGATGATCGGGTTGGCGGAGCACATCATCGATAAGCAGAAGGGCAAGTTCGATCCCACCGAGTTCCGGGACCGATATCAGGAGGCACTGCTGGAACTGGTTCGCGCCAGAAAGGCCGGCAGGAAGGCGCCGAAAGCCAAGGCGGAACCCAAGCCATCCAATGTGGTCAATTTGTTCGATGCGCTGAAAAAGAGCCTCGGCGCGGAGGCCGGGGCAAAGTCCAAATCCCCGAAGTCCAGGGGAGCGCCGAAGCGAAAAAAGACGAAGAATTCTGCACGGGGGCGCAAGTCGGCATAGCAGTTGTCTGTGCGGTGAGCGACATCAAGCTGGCTTGCAGGCCGAGGCAAACAAAGCTGGAGGCTTGGCGCCTTCGCCGAGGAGGAATTCGGGTAACGCTCAGCGCGGGCTAAAACACCGTCCGTGGCAGAAGAGCACGAGCTCGAGGATTTCGCGCGCCGGCGGCACCGAGCACGATCCAAAAATCTATCCGTTGCGTTCCTCGCTTTCACGCAACAGCCGCACGATCGCATCGACTGGGGACGGATCGGCCGCCGGCTGGATTTTCCGTCGCCAAAGATGGCGAAGAAGCTTTTTCAACATGGGCATGCACATACTCCCTAGCTACCAGACCTTGCATCGGGCGTTCCGGGTTGGAGCGCCTCGGCGAGCCGGCATCGGCATCAACCCAGGCGAGCGGCAAGCAGGAAAGCGGCGCCCGCCAGAACCACGAGCGCTGCAATCACCAGCACCGGCCCGTTTCTGCTCGGCTGAAGGCCGGGCGCGTTCTGGGGGCGCTGCATGGCGTCGGCGAAGCTCGCCTGATTGGTGAATTTCGGTTCATCTGATGCGACGCGATGGGCGGAACTCGTCGACCCTCCCGCCTCTGCATCCGTTTCCTGCGGGGCGGCAGAAGGGTCGAATCCGGGCGTCTTGTCCAGGGTAAAGCCCATCTGCATTTCGCCTCGACCCTCGGCGGGTCTTCGCTTGCTCGGTGAGGTCATCGGACAGCTCCTTCGCTACCAAACATCTGTCCGGCGTCGGTGTTCCCACGGGATCTTGAACGCGAAGTAGAAACGCTGCTGTGCGGGAACTCGTTTCCGGGAAGGGGGAACTATCGCTGCCGCCAATCGCTGAGCGCGGCCGGAACATTTCCTGTTGGGCAGCTTTTACCTTCGTTATCTAAGATGACGAGGCACCGATGCAGGTTCTCGATACCCAAATAGTTTCCAACTCGGAAGGCGTGGTGACAGTCGAATTTCTCGGTGAGGGCGGCGAAAAGATTGGCGTCACAATGGCTGGATCCGATCCACGGCCGACGTACGGCGACACCGCTCTTATCGATCGCGCCAAAGAGATGATGGTGCAGTGCGCGGTTTTCGAGACCGTGGAACACCGGTCCGCGCAGGAGAGCAACCGCGACTTCAGCGAGCCCGCCAAGCCGGACAGCCCCTTCACATTCGAATATCGCGACCATGATGGCATGCGGCAGCTGAAGGGCGTGGAATTCCCGAATCTGGAGGCCGTGCATGACGAGGCGCTGCGTTCGGCGATTGATTTGCTTGACGACACGGCCGCCGAAGGTGGGCAGCAGGGCTGGGCCGTCCGGGTTCGCGACGCCAACGGAAAGATCGTGCTGGCGATCGACTTCGACGAGGCGAAACGGAAAAAGGCGGCAGCGGAATGAGGACCGCGGGCTGCGTGGCCTGAGAAAGAACCATGCTCCCGTTCCTATCACTGGATATGATATATTCGACAAGCGCCTGCATCTTAGTCCAACCTGGGCTCGCAACTGAAACGCCGTGCAGTCCTGCACTTGCGGAACCTGTCGATTGTCTGCATTCCAAATGAATTCCGTGTTCATCCGGAACTTTGGGGACGACTGTCAGTTCGATGATTTGCAGGCGCCGCTTTTTGGCGCCTGCCGGAGATCGGTGGGAAACACTGATCGGCCCGCACCTCAGACGCGGGCCTGCCGACCCCGCCAGGACAAGCCGGTCAGCCAAGTATGGACGGGAGCCTATCATGAAACACCAAACGCTCGACCAACTGCACGCAGTCGCTGATATCAATCCGCTGGTGCCGCTCACGACAAGGACTGAAAAGATAGAGAGGTGGGCAGAACTGCTCGAGCGGAATCCGTTGCGCTGTCTCGCCGCGCTCACCGGCACCGAGTATCTCTATCCAGGCATGCGGGAAGAGGCGCGGGCGGCTGGATCCCCGCTGACGGTTGCGTTCGAAGACCCGTTGCTCAGGGCCTCGGGCCTGCAGTCCGATACCTACGGGGAAGCCAAACGCTTCTTTGAACTCTCCGATTGGCAGTTGCATGAAGTCGTCTGCAGCTGCCATGCCGGCGCAACCATGCAGGCCAGTTGGGCTGCTGGACGCGTCCGGAGAATTGTCACAGGCAATCGCATTTTTGCCTGGCTGAGAAGCCGCTTCATACACTGACTGCCTCTCAACCTGCTCGCTATCGCGGCTGTTGCGACAGCCGCCGGCGGCGCTCGGACGGCTCGCCGAAACAAGGCTGGCGAGACCGCAATGCAAAGAGGGCGATGCGGTGGGTAGGGCAGGTGCCCGATCGACAGGCCCTGCCTCAGCCGTTCTGGTCGATCGCGTGGGGCGCTGGCTGCTGGCTCCCGCCGCTCGGGCGCTCGGGCTCTCGGCCGATCCAGGCCCACACGGTTATCAATAAAATCACCACGATCGCGATCACTGCAACGATCCGGGGCATCAGAAATCCTTCCTCGGCGCCTCTGCTAGCCGCCCGGCTTGTTCCTGATCCCAATGTTCCTGTTGCCGACCTTGCGGCCGACCGGCCTGCTCCCAGATTTCGGGGGCGCGGCGTCTGATGCGTTCTTCCCTGTCCATGACTGCTGCCTCCTCGTGCCGGACCGCCGTCTGTTCGCCTAATTGGGCGATGGCGTGTTTGTTCCATCGGACTGATGGGAGCCGATTGCCCGCGTCCCTCATCGGCCAGGTCGGGGAACGCTCTTCTGACGATCTTGTTATCCTCCAGATCAACCCGGAGAGAGTCATGGGCAAGGAAGAGAACCGCCGCGAGACCGGCGCCAGGAAGTACCCGGCCAACACCGATCCGGATCCCTCAGACCGGTTTTCGCAGGCTGCGGCCAGCAACGAAAAGCCTCACGATCGCTTTGGGCTCACCCGCAGACAGGGCGAGGTGGAAGACAAGACGCATCAGTCGGAAGGGCAAAACCCTTCGGGACGGGCGACGCCTGGTCCTGCGACGGAAAAGACTTCCGGAGCGGGCCCATCGGTCCCCGAGCAATCCAAGGATGCAAGAGCGCCCAAAGGCGGCCGCCGGCCTGGTGCCTACGTGAAAGAACAGTAGCGTTCGCTCGCCGCATCACCTCTTCGCCGAAGTTCCCGCATCAGCGCGATGTCGAATGCATCCGTCCATCGCCTACACCCCGAAGGGGTAGGTGTCCGGGACACCGCTCGTCGCATGCTCCGGCCCGAAGGGCGTCACGGCGGTGGTTTCATCGAACCAGACGAAGGCGTCGAATTGCCGCGCAAGCGAGGCGTCGGCATAGTGGCTGTGCAGTTCCGTTTCCGGCCGATAGATCACGCCGATGAACCGTTCGAGCCGACGTTCGGTCAGCCGATCATGAAGGGCTGGATCAGCTCCAAGGTCGAGCAGGAAACGAGCGGTGCCGGCGTCGTGGCAAAGCCGCTCATAGCTGTCCTCGCGCGAAGGCCGCACGGACATGATTTCCATTTCGCCGTCCCAATGCTTGGCGGCAGCGACCGTGCCGGCATGCGTGCCGAAGCCGATGAGGGCTACGTCGTCGCCGAACCGCTGGCGACAGAGCTGACCGATGTTCACTTCGTCTCTGACGATTCCCATCTCCGTGAAGCGGGCGTCGCCGATATGGGAGTTGTGCGCCCAGACCACGGCCTTGGCATCGGGGGAACGCGCTTCGATAACATGTTGCAGCGTCTCGAACATGTGCGTGTCGCGCAGGTTCCAGGATTGCGCGCGGCCATAGTACATCACGCGATAGTAGTGCTCGGCGGCGGCGATGAGCCGGGCGTTCTGCGCGGCATCGAACAATTCGTCGCCGTCCTGGCCGGCGTGATCGAGCTGACGCGACAGCATGTCCCGGCACTGCCGCAGCACCGCCTCCTCGCATTCCCGGTAGCCTCGGGTTAGCGCCGCCCGGCCATAGGTGGCGGGTTCGTGCTGCCACGGCGTCAGGCAGCCGTAGCGTTCGCGGGCAATGCTTGCCGCCTCCGGATCGATGCGGTCGAGATATTCCAAAACCGCCGCGATCGAGGCTCTCATATTGTAGATATCGAGGCCGTAGAACCCTGCCTGGCTTGCCGGTGTTTCGATCTGCTCGTTGTGCGCACGCAGCCACTCCACGAATGCCGCGAATTCGGCGTTGCGCCACATCCAGGTGGGAAACCGCTGGAAAGGCATGTCGGCGCGCGGCGAAGGTGGGCGGTGACGCACATAGCGGTCGATCGCCGCGGCGTCGGGCCAGTCGGCTTCAGCGGCGACGATCGTGAAGCCATGTTTCTCGATCAGTCTTCTGGTGATCCAAGCCCGCGCCCGATAGAACTCGGATGTGCCGTGGCTCGCTTCGCCGAGCAGCACGATCCGCCGGTCGGCAAAGCGATCGAAGGCCTCCACAAAGGCGGGATCATCGAACTCCGGAAGCGGTTCGGCCGCCGCGGCAATCATCTGCGGAAGACTGCGCGCTGGCAAGAGCGGGGAGATACGGCTGGTTCGGATGCGGTTGTCCTCCTGCCAGCCTTCTTCGCCGATCAAAGGGACAAAGCGCACCGCACCGAAATCTTCCTCGCTGTAGGTGGAAGCGCCAGTGCGGGTGACTTTGAGGAGACGCTGCTCGTCAGGGTCATCTCCGACCGGAATGACCAACTTGCCGCCGACATCCAACTGCTGCTGCAGCGCGAGCGGCGCGCCGGGCCCGCTCGCCGCGACGACGATGGCATCGAACGGTGCCGCTTCGGGCCAGCCCTTGGTGCCGTCGCCGGTGCGCACCTCGATGTTGCGATAGCCAAGCGTCTCGAAGCGCCGTCTCGCGGTTTCCGCCAGGCCGGCGTGCCGTTCCATCGTGTAGACATGATCGACGATGCGGCTCATCACGGCGGCGGCGTAGCCAGATCCCGTGCCGACCTCGAGGACGTGATCGCCGGGCCCGATCTCAGCCATTTCCAGCATGAACGCGACGATATAGGGCTGCGATATCGTTTGGCCCTCGGCAATCGGCAGCGGTCCATCCTCATAGGCAAATTCTTCGAAGCCAGGGTCCACGAAAGTCTCGCGTGGGACCTCGCGCATCGCTGCCAGGATCTCACGATCATGAATGCCGCGGCGGCGGAGATGAACATCGACCATTCGGCGACGTTCGCGGGACAGGTCGAGCATGTGCATCCTCAACAGGAAGTTGGAATCGCAAGCGGCTGCGGCAACGTCATCCCTCGGCCTCCATCATCGTCCTGGCCGGCTCTCGCGCGACGTTCTCCTCGATCCGCTCGCGCCCCGGAGTCTCCGGCAGCGCCTTGCGGAATTCTTGGCATAATCGGGTGGCATCTTCGGCGGTTTTTCCGCAAAGCCTCCATGACGCCGTTGATGCCATCGCCGGGCAGGCCGAACATGACCTCGACATCCCAAGCAACTCGAGTGTCGACGAAGATTTCGGCTGCATTTGGCATGGCAAGGTTCCAATGATTGCCTTCCGAACCAGTAGGGCGGCAGTTGGTTCCCTTGCCCACGCCATCAGGCCACCGCCTCGCAAGGAGCGAATTCGCGGGAACGAGCGAGCCGGACGCGGATTGAATCCCCAGTCGCCAACGAGCAAAGCGCCAGGATTGGCGATTAGCCGGAAGGGTTGATCATGAGCGAGCCACTGAAAACCACAAATCACGAGGTGATCCGGGCTTGGATTGAAGCCCGCGAAGGCAGACCTGCAGTCGTGCGGACTGCAGGCAAGGGAGCGGTGCTGCGCGTCGACTTCGGCGAGCACGAAGAGGATCTGCAGCCCGTCGAATGGGAAGAGTTCTTCGCCATATTGGATGAGAACGAACTTGCCTTCGTGCACCAAGACCTAACGGCGGAAGGTTTGCCCAGCCGTTTCAACAAATTCGTCGAGCGCGGATGAGAGAAGCGCCAGGCGATCAGGCGGAAAGCAACTCGCTCGCCTGATGCTCGCTGCTTACGCCTGCCGCTATTGATTGCCCGGCATTTTGTTGCTGCCTTGCGGATCCTTTTCTATGCCGGCGGCGGGAGACGTGTCCTGGGGTGCGTTTCCGCCCTGGTTCTGCTCGGGTGCCCGCTTCAACGGTGCCGTCGGCCAGCTACTCTGGACATAGGCGAAGGCCCAGTAACATGCCAACAGCACAACCACTGTCAGGATCAGCGGCAACAGCACTCGTCTCACGCTGACTCCTATTTGCTCTGCTGACGGTAATCGCCGGCCCGCGGATCGAATCCGGTCCAACCGCCAGCTTCGTAGTCGTTCCGCCGTTCGCCGATGTCCACCGACCTGGAATCGTGGAGGATCGCTTGTGCTTGCGGAGCGAGGTCATCTTCGACGCGAGCGGTAAGCAGAGTGCCGCCCCGGCGAATGCCTTCGGCATAGACATGGGCGTCGCCCTCCGACACGCCGCCGTCGGTCAGACTGCCGATGATGCCGCCGGCCGCTCCACCGACAACTGCGCCCGCGGCCGCGCCCGCGGCTGTCGCCGCCAGCCAGCCAGCCGCCACGACCGGACCGACGCCAGGTATTGCTATGGCGCCGAGGCCCGTCGCCAAGCCGCCGGCGCCGCCCACGACCGCCCCGATCCCGGCTCCACTGGCTGCATCCTCGGCGGCCGCGGAAGAGTGCCGGCCGTCGGCATTGTTGGCGATGATGCTGAGATCGCTCGGCGGTACGCCCATGGACTCCAGCTCGCCCACGGCATCGGCGGCATCGTCATAATCGTCGAACAGTGCGGTGATCGTCTGCATTTTGATGTCTCCTATCGATTACTATCGGCCGGCAAAGGTTTGCGCGTTATCGGCTGCGACCGCCGGAAAAAACGAGGAGGTCGCAGCGACGGCTAATGGCGCGAGAAGTGTCCGCATGTTCATGGCTTCCAGCTCCTGTGCTCGATGGGCCGGAGCCGAACAAGCGACTCAGGGCTTTGTTCCAGTCCGAGCCTGTCGATTTTCAGATGGCGTCTGCCGGAAATGTGATCCGAAGGCCGCGTTCCACGACAAGCCCACCTCAGAGGTTCTTGCTCGCCGCAGTCGCTTGGACGGAACGGCCTTTCCTGCTGCGGTTTGGTAAAGAGGTCGCTCTCGGCAAAGAGACAGCGCGCATACCGGCGGCTCAAACGAACTGGCCGGTACCGTCTGCGATTTCCTTCGGCCGTTTTGGCTCAGGGTGCCGCAACGGCCGGACATGGTCGCCAAGGCGATCCCGACGGGCGCGTAAGCGACTGACCACGCAGGCCGCCTACTCCCTTGGACAGGAACATTTGCAGCCCTTATCGGTTAGCTCAAGACCAGCGATACGTTGCTGGAGAAACCACCTTCGACAGGAAGGGAAACGCCATGTTCGGCTCCGATTTATGGCTGTTCGTTGTTGCCGGCGGTCCGCTGATCCTTCTCATTGCGATCATCTACGTGCTTTTCACCCGCCGTCACAGAGGCCCAGTCGAACGGCGCGAGAGCGACCGCGCGACCGAGCGCTTGTACCGCGAGCAAAAGGACTAGCGCACCAGCCAAGCTGTCGCGCCCAAGTCGTTGTTTTCACGCGATTTCGGCAACGCTCCGCGCGCGGCGCGGCTTGCCTGATCTCCGGACGGTGTTGCCGGGCCCATTTCGCAAGCTCCGACAGCGGAACAAGCGGGCCCCGCGGCTGTTATCGAAAGGTCCGAAATCGGAGCAGCAGTTGATGACCAACGACGAGTTGCCGGGTCTGCCAGCATCGCTCCCCGTGATCGACGCGAAAGCCGAGCCAACGCTGAGAAGCGCCGCGGCGGAGGCGTTCTACACCCATGCGATCCGCGAGCTCGCCGCTACCGACATTCCTTTCCTGGTCGCCGGGACCTACGCGGTGAGCGCCTATACGGGCGTGGTTCGGCAAACCAAGGATCTGGATATCTTCTGCAAGGCCGGAGACTGCCCGCGCATACTCGAGCATTTCAAGAACATCGGCTATGCGGTCGAGATCCGGGACGATCGCTGGCTCGGGAAGGTCTTCGAGGGCAAGCATTTCTTCGATGTTATCTTCGCCTCGGCCAACGGCACGATGCAGGTCAAGGATCAGTGGCTGGAGCATGCCCGCCAAGTCGAGCTGCTGGGCAGCCGGGTCCGGATCATCGGCCCAACGGAGCTCATCTGGTCGAAATGCTTCATCCAGGACAGAGGACGCCACGACGGCGCCGACATCGCCCACACCATCCTCAAGGCGCACGATCAGATCGACTGGCAAAGGCTGCTCGCCTATCTCGATGTCCATTGGGAAGTGCTGCTGATGCAGGTTCTCAACTTCCGGTGGATCTATCCCAGCGAGCGGGACCGCATCCCAGACTGGCTGCTCGACGAACTGCTGGGCCGGCTTGCGCGACAACGGCAGCTGCCGTCGCCCAAAATGAAGATCTGCCGCGGCCGCCTGCTGTCGCAGGTCGACTATGAGATCGACGTCAAGGAATGGGGGTTTGCCGGCGTCGGCGGCGTTGGAGAGATGCGCGATGCCTGAACCAGCCACATCAACGAAATCAAACGGCAACGATGTCATCAAGGTCGCCGCCATGGGCGACCTGCATGTCCAGGAAGATGCCCAGACCTCGTACCGCGACCTGTTCGGCGAGATATCGCGCGAGGCCGACGTCCTGGTCCTTACAGGCGATCTCACCAATCTCGGAAAACCGCGTGAGGCGGAACTTCTGGCCGAGGATCTGCGCGCATGCTCGATTCCCGTAGTCGCGGTTCTCGGCAACCATGACTACGAATCCGGTTGCGTCGAGCAGATCGCTGCAACGCTCCGCCAGGCGGGGGTCCATCTCCTCGATGGCCAGGCGATCGAACTGAACGATGTCGGCTTCGTCGGCGTAAAGGGTTTTGTCGGCGGCTTCGGTCGAAGGATGCTGGGCTCCTTCGGTGAGCCGGCCATCAAGGCGATGGTGGCCGAAAGCGTCAACGAGGCAATGCGGCTCGAGAATGCTATGCGGCAGGTGCGCGCCAAGCGCACGCTCGTGGTGCTCCACTATGCGCCGGTCCCGGAGACCGTGGCGGGAGAGCCTCCGGAAATCTTTCCGTTCCTCGGCTCCTCGCGGCTGGCCGAAACCATCGATCGCTTCAAGGTAAGCGCCGTGGTACATGGCCATGCCCATCGCGGCTCGTATGAAGGCCGGACCCCTGGTGGGGCCAGCGTCTACAACGTCGCGATGCACATCGCGAAGCCGACCGGCCGTCCTTACGCGCTGCTCGAAATCTGAGGCGCAGCGCTGCCTGCCGCTTCGGAACCATGCCGGCAGCGATGAGTTGTGCAGGAGACCAACGGAACCAACTTCGATGCCTGACCCCAGACAACCGGATCCCGATCGCGACACGCCGATGCCGGCGCCCAGCTGGAAACCGGAGCCGGTCAGGAAGCCGGAGCGGCACGGGCTGCCGGACGAGGCGCCGCGCCCGAATGCCGATGAAACCGACGATCCGCCGGCGCCTGCCGGGCGCATCCGGACGGAGTAAGCTCGATGGCTGCGCCTCGCGCGATCTGGAAAGGCTTCATGAAGGTCGGATCGGTTTCATGCGGCGTCAAGATCGTCGGCGCCACCAGCGAAGCGTCGAAAATCCATTTCAGGATATTGAACCGGAGGGACGGCCTGCCGGTGAAAAGCGCCTATGTGGATGAGGAGACCGGCGAACCGGTGGACGCCGAGGACCAAGTCAAGGGCTTCGAGACCGACAAGGAGGATTTCATCCAGATCGAGCCCGAGGAGATCAAGGCGCTGAAACTCACCTCCGAGCACACGCTGGAAATCGGCGAGTTCGTGCCGGTCGCAGACATCGACGCGCGCTATCTCGAAAAGCCCTATTACCTCATTCCGGCGGAGGATGCTTCCGCAGAGGCGTTCAACGTCCTTCGGGAGGCCATGAAGAACAAACGGGTGGCGGCGCGATCCTGTGTCGTCCTCTACCAGCGCGGACGCGAGGTTCTCATCCAGCCCTTCGGCAAGGGAATGCTTCTCACCGAGCTGCGGGACCGCAATGAGATGGTTTCGGAGGCGACGGTGTTCGAAGGGTTGAAGAAGCAGGACTACGAGGCGGACCTGCTCGAGATCGCCGGCCTGCTGATCGACAAGAAGGCGACGAAGTTCGATCCTTCGAAATTCGAGGATACATACGAGAACGCGCTGATCGCCATGATCGAGGCCAAGCGCAAAGGCAAGAAGCTGCCCAAGGCGGCGCCGAAACCGCGTGAGAACGTCATCAATCTGGCCGACGTTCTGCGCAAGAGCCTTGCCAAGGAGGGCATCGCCGCGAAAGGCGCGAAGCAAGGCAAACGCAAGTCAGCTTGACGCCAAGAAAGGCCGCTCAGACCTCGTCGAACCGGCTTCCTTCCTTGGAGGGATCGCGCGCGAGGACCCGCTCCTCCTCGTCGTCCGGGAGTGCCTCGTCACTTTCCTGATAGGGATTGTCGTCGTCTTCTTCGGGGAGCGTTCCCTCCGCTTCTTCATCGTCCTGCGGGTCGCCGTTGACGGCGACGCTGTCGGGCAGGATCCGGCCGCCCTCAAGCGCGTCCCAGTCCTGCTGCTCGACTGCCGGAGCCTCGGTTTCGTCCTGATTTGCGGTGCGTTGCTTTTTACGCGGGTCCATCTCGTTCTCCAATGCTGCAAGCCTATCCGGCTCGCGGTTCGCTCAGTTGGAAAACCGCTCAGGCGATTGGTGGTTCCGCCCGTTGCAGCAAGTGGCGGCCGTTGTGGCGTCGCCTCTCCCTGGCAGGTGTCCTACGCGATCTGTTCGAACGTGCATTGGCGCGGCGCCTTGTCGGGCCGCCAGCGCACCAGCCTTGTTCCATGCCGGAATCGGTCGCCGGTGACATGGTCGAAGCGGACCTCCACGACCAATTCGGGCCGCACCGGCTCCCAGTCTCCGCTGCGCTCGGTGCTCCAGCGGCTCGGGCCGCCGGGTGCCTTGCCGGTGAAGCCGAGCCCGCCGCGCAACGCTTCAAGCCTCTTGGTCAGCGCCGCTCGCTCGTCACTGGCGATGGTCGAGGTGAAGCCGACATGGTCGAGCTGGCCACGGTCGTTGTAGAGGCCAAGCAGCAGCGAGCCGATCTGGCGCTTGCCGCTCAGGTAGCGAAAGCCACCGACCACGCAGTCTGCTGTGCGCAGCCGCTTGACCTTGATCATGGTTCGCTCGCCCGGGCGATAGGGTTCGGCCAGTGCCTTGGCGACCACGCCATCGGTGGCACCTCGGCCGGCGTCGCGCAACCATCGTCTGGCGGTCGCGAGGCTCGTTGTGGCCGGCGAGAGCTTCAGCCCGGCGTTCTCTGCTCTGGCAACGAAGTCCTCGATCGCCCGGCGCCGATCGGGCAAGGGCAAATCGAGCAACATCTCGCCTCCCGGGGCAGCCAGTGCATCGAACAGGATCAACCGCGCCGGTGTTTCCGCGCTCAGCTTGCGGATACGGCTCTCGGCCGGATGAAGGCGCATCTGCAGCGCGTCGAAGGAGACGCGCCCGTCGATCTCGATCACGATCTCGCCGTCCACGACGAATTGCCTTGCGGCGAGGTCGCGCAGCATCGTGGTCAGTTCGGGAAAGTAGCGGCCGAGCGGCTTGCCGGATTTGGCGCGAAGCTCGATGGCGTCGCGGCCTTTGAAGGCCAGGCAGCGAAACCCGTCCCATTTGGGTTCGTACTGCCAGGGACCTTCAGGCAAGGCGTCCGCGGTCCGCGCCTCCATCGGCGGCGTATCCAAAGACAGCGGAAACTCGGGACTCGAGATCGCCGGTTGGGACGTAATCCTGGAGGTCTCCATCTCGGTAGAACGTTCGACCACACCTGTAGTTTCCGGTCGACGGGAACGAGTTGCACGGCGAGGCGTTGCCTCACCAAAGTTCTGAAACCAAATGTCGAGCTTTGACCGCGCCGGGCACTTCTTCACCAGAGCGAACATGAACTTCCGACAGGAAATCCGATGTCGGCTTCCGGCTTGAGCTATGGTCCTCTGGGCGAGCGCTGCGCGCATCTATGCGTCGACATGCAGAAATTGTTCGCGGAACCTTCGGAATGGGCCACGCCGTGGATCACCCGCGTCCTTCCGAGGATCGTCAGCCTCGTCGAATGGAAAGCCGAGCAGACCCTTTTCACGCGCTTCGTGCCGGCTGAAAAGCCTGGCCTGGGTGCCGGCACCTGGAGGCGCTACTATGAGCGCTGGGCGTCGATGACGATCGAAAATGTCGGGCGAGAAATGGTCGGGTTGCTGCCGCCGCTGTCATCCTTCTGTCCGCCGGCGCAGGTGATCGACAAGCATGTTTATTCGCCCTGGCCGGAGGGCAGACTACAGACGGCACTTGCCGCGCGCAGCATCGACACGCTGGTGGTCACGGGAGGCGAAACCGATGTTTGCGTGCTCGCAACCGTCCTGGGGGCGATCGACATCGGATATCGCGTGGTGCTGGTCACGGATGCGCTTTGCAGTTCATCGGACGCGACGCACGATGCCCTGATGACCGTCTACCATCAGCGCTTCGCGCAACAGGTCGAGACCGTCGAGATGGAGACGGTCCTTTCGGCCTGGACCTGAACGTTATGGGACGATCCGCACCGGCTACAGCCGAAAGCGACCGATCAACTGCTGTTTGACGGGAACCGCAATGTTTCTCCGAAATTGCGCAGGCAGGGAGTGTGTAGATGCCTAAACCAGCGAAACGGGAAAAAGCTCGCAAGCCAAATCCGGCTGACCCCAACCCAAAGCAAAAGCCGCCGAGGGACACGCGCGAAAACCCGACACGGAATCCGGATGGTCCTGGCGAATTGCCGGACACGGCCACGCGAGAAGAAGTCGAGACAGTCAGGCCTAACCTGAAACGCTAGTACCGGTAGGCGTGATTTCCGAGGCACGACGCATTGATGTTGTGGAGATAGGCCGCGCGAAGATTGACCTTGCCGGCCCGACAAGACTGCGATTGCCGGCCAAAAAAGAAACCCCGGCTGCAGTGGTTGGGTGGGGGGCACCGCAGCCGAGGTCAATGTTTTTCTCAGAACTGTGGCGCCGTTTGCTCCAAACCGCAAATCTCGCTCTTAAGGTCGAGACAGGCTTGCGCGCAGCTTTGAGGAGCATAATTCCTGTTTAGCAACTTCAGGTTGTCATCCTTTCGGTCATATTAGCCACCTAAGATATAATTACCAAATTGTTAACCAGGATTAATGCGCCTTTTCCACAGCATCGTAGTATGCGTTTGAGGCTGGATTACCTCAATGGAGCGGGGATCCCATACGTCCGTGGGTTGGGCCGGCGTATGCACTACTCCTTGAATCTATTCCTCACTTAGCAGCTAGTCGCCCGACACAACGGTAAACGAGCGTAACAGTTCATGCCGCTGACAAGCCCTGCGTGGGAGTCAAAACAAAAAGGGGAGAGAGCAAAGTCGGCGGCGGAGAGGAGTAAATAAGGCGATGGGACATCTTCAAATTTCCGAGTCTTGGAAGGATGCGACGGGGTCGTTGCAGAACGGGCATATGACGGACGTGAACGGGCTCGGCACGTCTGATCTCGAAGAAGGACACCCGACCGAAGGTCTGGTGGTAATCGTGGACAAGCGGGCACTCGAGCGCGAATGTCTTGCTCGAGGCCTTATCGAACATAATCCGGCTTTGCGCGTCAGCGCCGTAGGATCTCTTGATGAGATTCAGCACGTCGCCGGCGGGGCGGAGGCTTCCGCGATCCTCGTTATTCTCGGCGCCCGAAAGGTGACAGACCAGAGCGTTCGGGCGGAACTTGTGCACCTCATCTCCGAGGTCGGCGCCGTACCCGTAATCGTCGTGGTGGATTCCGACGAGCCGGGGGAGATCCTTGCGGCTCTCGAATGCGGCGCCCGCGGCTACATTCCCACGAGCGTCAAGGTGAAGGTCGCTGCCGAGGCCATCGGTCTCGCCCGCGCCGGAGGAATCTTCGTGCCCGCCAGCTGCGTGCTGGCGCTTCGCGAGATCATCCATTCGACGGCAAATGGCGCCCGTCCGCTCGCCGGAATGTTCACCTCGCGCGAGGCCGCGGTCGTGGAAGCGCTCAGGAAAGGCAAGGCCAACAAGATCATTGCCTACGAGCTCAACCTCTGCGAGAGCACGGTCAAGGTCCATATCCGCAACATCATGAAAAAACTGAAAGCCACGAACCGCACTGAGGTGGCCTACAAGCTTAGACAGATGATGCTTTGAAGGCTGCCCAGCCTGGTGCCTGGCAATAGAACGACGCGCACGCCGATCCTCGACGTGGAGGCGGACCTATTTCAGGTCCGCCTCCCTTCGAGATTCAAGAGTAGGACCGTGCCTGCAGGTCTTGAAACGGATGCGCTCAGGCCGATGCTCAGGCATGTTCCCGGTCGAGCATCTCGAATCCTGCCTTCACGAGAAATCCAACACTGTCGCGGCCCAACTCCGCACCGCGATATGCTGCTTCGGCAGCCTTCAGGCCTCCCGTCAGTCTGCGGATCACCGGAGCCGCTCCGAGTATCTCGAGCGGCAGGCCCAGCTCGCCGCGGTTGGGGCGCTTCGGCGGCCATACCCTCAGGCCGAAATAGCTGGCGGCCGAGCGGTCGATCCCGCCGCTGAACTGCACCAGCAGCGCCTGGCGCGTTCTCCTGGCGATGCGGCCCAGGCTGTTGATGTCCATCGGTGGTTTGGCTGAGGGCCGCATAGCGACGATGATCACCTCCCATGCATCATCGGTCAGCAGAACCGGATGGGAAAAAACACCAACTCTTGCTCCACGTTCGGCGAGCATACGCTCGAGGAATGGTGCGCAGGGCGTGTCGCAGACGACGGCGAATCTCGAGGCACGCTGATCGACGCCGGCATCCTCGAGTAAGACCCGGCATAAGCGCGCGAATTCCGGCATCAGGTCTATGGCCGGGTGACCGAGATTTGGAGCAGCAACCTTGATGCCGGCCTCGTCACAGGCATCGAAGTCCAATACGCCTTGCCGAAGCTCCCAAGGCTCGGCCATGAGCGAAACGACCGCATGAGAGGGCAAGAGCTCGATGAGCGATCTCGAAATCGGTCCGACCTGGGGACAATTGGTGATGAGGTCGACCTCCTGCCATTTGCGGCTTTCGATGCGATTCGTCACTTCCACGCGTTCGGCGACCTTGGCGTATTCGGCAAATGCCAACGTCGCGTCCGCGGCCGCCGCCAGGCTCGGATGTCTGGAGGATACGCGGGTGAGTGCAACGACACGGTCCGCATTGGCGAGCGCCGCGGCTGTCGCAGTCACCGCCTGATAGCCCGTCGCCGCGCCAACCACCGCAGTGAGGCCGGAGAGATCAAGATCGAGCAAAGCTATCTGCTTGCGGACGACGGCAAGTGCTTCCGTATGGTCGACCTCCAGAACATGACGAGTGCCCGGTCTTGCGGCGAAGTCACCGGACGAAGGCTTCGGAATGGGCGTCACGTTGCGTGCTCCACTGACAGGCTGGCAGGCATTCTTTCGACGCGGAAGATCTGTCTCGTCGAATCTCGTCGCATGCGCGCGCATGGTTTTCAGGCATTGCCAGACGGCTGCCGGCTCGCCCATCCGGCACCAGTGGCTCCAGACATTCTCTCGGCATCCTCGCCAGAGCTAGGGCCTGAATTCAGTCGGCGGTCTGGATCGCCCCTAGCCGGACCAGTTGCATTTCGTCGATCACGAATACAGTCGAACTTGCCCGAACTGCTACTGCAGAAAATGGGTGCCAGTGTTACGCCGTTTGATCAGAAGGCTTATCGACACCGCGCCGGCAATACGCGTTCAGGCTAAGAGGCTAACCGGCGCCAGATCGGGCGCTACCTCCTTTGCGGTTCTTGCCGGGAATGATCCGCCGCGTGAAGTTAAGCGCTAAAATCAGCCGTTTCCTTGGCGAAGCTCATGACAATCAGCGCATTCGACACGAACCCCCGCAGACCCGGAATAGGCGTCGGTCAAAACCATCGTCCGCTTGGGGGGCGGCGCAAGAGGATCATGGACGTCGCCGTCGCATCGATCGCGCTTGTGCTTGCCGCTCCGATAATGCTTGTGGTTGCCCTCTTGATTTTGGCGACCGACGGCGGACCGGCGATATTCTCTCACACCCGGGTCGGCTTCAACGGCAGGCGTTTCGCCTGCTACAAATTCAGGACCATGGTTGCCAACTCCCAGCAGGTTCTGACCGACTATCTTGCGAGCAATCCCGAAGCTGCCAAGGAGTGGGAGCAGAATTTGAAATTCAAGAACGATCCGCGGGTCACCTTCCTGGGGCACATTCTCAGAAAGTCGAGCCTGGATGAGTTGCCTCAGCTCATCAACGTGCTGCGCGGCGACATGAGTTGCGTCGGTCCTCGGCCGGTCGTCCCCGACGAACTGCAACGTTACGGCGCCTGCGCGATCGATTATCTTCGAACCCGGCCCGGGCTGACCGGCGCGTGGCAAGTGACGGGCAGAGACGCAATAGACTATCCCAGCCGTGTCTCCCTCGACAGCCGGTACGTGCGAAACTGGTCCATATGGGCCGACGTCGTCATTCTCGTTCGGACGGTCTTCGCCGTGATGAGATTCGATCATGCGTCCTGACTGCCGCGGAAGGCAGCGAGCATTGACGGCATCGCCGCTTTAAAAAAGTCCGGCGCCAGCGACGAAATGGCAGCCGCAGTCCGTCAATGCTCATCGGTCACGGCGCGACGCCACACGATGCCGAGGAAGACGCCGAGCAGGTAGGCGCCCTGCAGCGTGACAACGAAAAGCAGGATCGAAAGCAGACGGTCCCAGGCAAACAGGCTGCCGATGCCGCCTGCAATGGCGCTGAACACCACAATCACCGCGGTCATGACGATGAGCGCCGGCGCGCGAACACGAAATCCGAGCAAAATGCCGATCACGCCGACGGCGACAAGACCCCAAAGCACGGCGATCTCCTACGGTGTGAAAGACTCGGTGTGCCGCGCCCAAGTCTCCCACATATGCAAATCCGCACCAACACCGAATCCCCGCCGCGGCTAGACCGGATCTCGACCAGGCAGACTGGAATCGCAGCACCACCAGCCCTTGCACAAAAGGCGTAGGACACCTTGTCCCAATGACGCGTTTTCGCTCATTTCCTTGTCATCCCGCTGCGCCTACGCTGCTTATGAAATAGGTACGCGGAGTATTCACCCGCGGTGCGGCAGCGCGCCTTGAATCACCGTCCTGGAGTGAACGTTGTGTCTCTATTTCTTGGCGTTGCCGTTCAGGACACAGGGGCACCGGACGCAGCCTGGCGAGGCAAGAGCGCGTCGGCCCGCGGTTGTTGCATAGCATTTTCAGCGTGACGTCCATCGATGCTGCAGGCTTCCATCCTTTTGCTGATCGTGTCGATATGGTTCCCTGGCGCCACGCGGATTGCCGGAACCGATGGCTCGATTTCCTTTTTGCTCGCTTTGTTCTGCGGCCTGGTAAGCCTCGTTCCCTACGCCGAAGCGACAAAACGTCTGCATCGCACCGACACGGCCCTGGCGGCTGCTGTGCTGACAACATCTGCCCTCATCATGGTTCTGTCGCTGCTGTCGGCGCTACACGCGGACAATCCGGTCAGGACCATGCGCGCTGTCTTCGCCCAGGTGTTCGGTTTCGCCACTATCCCGACCATTGCATTGATCGCCGCGAGGCCTAGGAGTTTTGAGGCAATCGACAGGATTGGGATGACCATGGCCATCATGGTTGCTGTTACATCCTGCCTTGTCGTTATTGGCCTCGGCGATGCTCGATTCGCCGATCGGGCGGAAGGCTATTTCAAGCATGCAAACCAGCTCGGAATTGCCTTGTCGGCCGGTCTGCCGCTTGTCGCCGCGAAGCTGGTCGCTTCTCGAAGGCACCGAATCCTCCTTTCGGTTTGCCTCCTCGCGGGGTTGCTGGGTTTGGTCAAATCGGGATCCAAGACGAATTTCGTTCTTGGGGTCGTCGGTCTCGGCACGTTCTACGGGCTATACTGCATCTATCTGGTGATAAGGAAGCAGCGTCCGGTAACAGTGATCGCGGCGACCGTTACGGCTCCGATATTGTTCCAGGCTAGCTTCATGATGTTGCAGTTCCTGAACCCACGGGCCTACAAGCTGCTGTCGCTTCAGCTCTCCGGCGGGGAGGCACATTCGATCGTTTCGCGGCAACGACTGTGGTCGATCTCAATCGATCTGGGCCTGTCGCATCCGTTCATGGGCGTGGGCGCAGGGCAATGGGTGGGCGACATCGCTCCGCACAGCCACAACCTGTTCATCGATTATTTTAGAACGCTGGGAGTGCCCGGCCTCGCCTTGGTGGTGATCATGGTTCTGCTGGTGGTGGGTTATCTGATCAGCGCCGTTCTGCACACATTGGTCGACAGGGGCAGGAGCGAACAAGCGACCGAAGTGAATGTCATGGTGCTCGGAACATCGGTCGCCGTATGGAACTACTTGGTCGCCAACCAGATGAGCGATTCCTTCGGGCCGTCAACCGCGGCCTTCTTCTGGCTGCCGCTCGCTTTGCTCATAGTCTACCGCGGCATGCAGCGATCGCTGCAGACCGGCCTTGCCAAGACACCGAGGTTGTATGTCGGGACCGGGTCTCAGCTGCTTGAAGTTGAGTATGCCCCTCGCACATCGCCTTGACTTCATTGGCGTTCCAAGAGTTCATCGTACCACCCGAAATCCAATGACCTCGCACACTGTTGGTGACCTGGCGGCAAGCCTCCCGCCAAGCGTCGAAGCACGCGCGCTGCGGACAGACATTCGATTTGTCGAATTCTTTGGTCTGCCCGGGGTCGGAAAGACAACCACCTCCGGCCTGCTGGCGAACAGCCTGCGACGGTGCGGCCTGCTGGAAGGCGACGTGCGAGTGGCGTGGGAAGGAAGAACATTCATCGAGAGGCAGATACACAGAATGGGCGTTGTCGCACCTCGGCTGCTAGATCGTGAGTTTCGCTCGTTGCTTGCTCGAATTGCCCGTTTCGTCATCGAAAGCAGGCAAGTATCGCGCCTTGATGCCATCAGGCTTGTCTGGAATCTTATCAGCCTGGTCGCATTTATCCAGCATGAGAGGGAAAGAAGAAATTCAATAATCATAATGGATCAGGGATTGCTGCAGGGATTCTGGTCCATATTGCTGAAGAGCAGATGCAGAAAAACGTCCGAGAATTGGCTGGATATGCTTTCCGCCGTCGGATTGCATGACATGGTTTTTGTCCACCTGCACAGCGAGACCGGCATCGCCAGAGACCGGCTCCTGACCAGGGGGGATCGCTCCTCGCGGCTGCAACGGACATCTCCGGACAGCGATCCCGACCTTTGGTCTGCGGCGGATCGGGCTTGCCGCGAAATGGCGGCCGCTCTTGAGCGGGGAATGGGAACGGAAGATCGCATGGGCGTGCTGGCGGCTATCGACATCGAAAGGCTTGCTTCGCCCGAGGCCGTAGCCTCGAGAGCTCTCGAGGCGGTCCGTTCGGCCTGTCTAGACCGTCATCGGCAATTCGCTTCTTCAGGTCAATGAGCATGAGGATGGACCGCCGTTCATTCATGGGTCTTGCTGGGCTGTCTCCCGTGTTCGCCCTGTTGCCGGGCGCGTACCAGGCGGGGGGCGGGCAGATGCCGGAGGGCAAGCAGCTCGTTCTGACGGGCGAGCATGGCTACGAACAACAAATGTTTCGGGATCTCGAAGCCGGGGCGACAATCGATGCCCGGAATGCTTCCTTCACAGTCGCCAACAGCAGAAATCCTGAGCCCAGCGCGATGATGGGCTGCGACGAAGGAAATCTGCCAGTCAACCGCTACCCGGTGGTCATCCGCAACTGTCCGGGCGTTCATTTCATCGGAGGGCGCTTCGACGGCCAGGTGCCGCTGACCTCCGATTGGCGCGACACCTACTGCAACAGCGCGGCTCTGCTTGTCAGGGACGGAACCGCCAATGCGACAATAGAAGGTGTCCGCGCGCGGCGCTGCTGGGATGGCGTGCGGTTCGCGGCTCGGGCCGACGGCTTTCACCTGAAAGGCTGCTGGCTCAGCGAAATCAGGGATGATGCGGTGGAGAATGACTACCTGCTCAGCGGCATTGTCGAGGATTGCCTGTTCGACGGCTGTTTTTCCGGGATCAGCGTGGATCCTGCCTCAAACGAGCGGGATGGGACACGGGAGACAGTGCGGATCGATCGAACCCTCATTCGCATGCACCCGTTTCTCTCCAAGGACGAAATCACACATCAGGCGCCGATCAAGGCCGTCGATCAGTCACCCAGGCTGAGGATAACCGGATCGGTTTTCGCATTGGCTTCGGTGAACATGCGTGGACTCCGTCGCCTGGAAAGAACCTGGCAGCTGGCTCTCGAAAGCCGGGACAACGTGTTGCTGTGGCTGCCCGACGATCCAATTCCTTCGGAATTGCCGCTGCCGCCATCCGGTTTCAAGGTGCTGACGGGTGCTGACGCGCGCGAATACTGGAACAAGGCGCATCTGCAATGGGTCGCGGCGCATCAGAACGTGGCCCGGTTCTCCGACGAAGCGCTGTGACAAGTCGCACTCGGGGGCAAACATTCGGTTGCTTAGCTGCGTTGGGCGAAGTGAACTCCTGCCGAAAGGCTTGCCGCTTCGCCCGTTGAACGTACCTGTTTTGCAACGACAGGTTGGACCGCCGTCGCGTTGCGGCAGAGGGGGAGAGGACTACTCGATGAATCACGAGGCGGGCAACGGAACGGCGGCCCCAGGCTCCACCGCTCATATCCCGGCCACGTTTGTGACCCAGGGACGGCTGGCATGCGTCAGAGGGCAGAATATCCTGTTCAGTCCTTCCCAGCGCGCCATCTTCGCCGTCAACGATACTGCTGCCGAGATCTGGCGCTCCCTGGAAGAGGGCACATCGCCGCGCGCCATCTCGGCCGAAATGGCGCGCGCCGCCGGCGTCGATGGGATCGAGGCAAACAGGCATGTCGAGGCCGCGCTGAGGGACTGGCAGCGGCTGAGCTTGATACGGCCCGACGCACCGCCGTCTGTGTCGGCTCGAGAGGCTGTGAGCCAGGTCGTCGCGATCGCGGGCCTTTCCGTACGCATCGAGTACCCTGCAGCCTGCGCCTTTCCCGCGGTCGCCGTGTTCCGGCATCTCGAGGTCCGACGAGAGACTGCCGACATTCTGTTCCAACTGGTCGAGCATGAAGGACGGGTCCACCTGTTCCGGGATGGCGACTGGGTTCTTTCTTGCGCACCGGACGAGCTCCCCGTCATGCTGAAAGGGCAAATGCTGATCGAGGTCCTTGATCGCAGCGCCTACGAACTTGCTCTGCACGCGGCTGCGCTTCTCAAAAATGAGCGCATCGTGCTTCTTTGCGGCAACCCGGGCGCAGGCAAGACTACGTTGACCCTGGCGCTGGTCAATGCAGGGTTCGGTTTCGTATCTGACGATGTGACCCTGTTGGACTCCCGGGGACATGGCATTGGTCTGCCGTTTGCGCCCGCCGTCAAGGCAGGAGCATGGCCGCTTTTGGCCGCACGCTTCCCCGATCTCGACGCTGTTCCGGTTTGTCGCCGCCCGGACCGCAGGCGAGTTCGGTTTGCGGTGCCCAGCGAGGTCGTGCCGTCCTCTCCCATACCAATCGGCTATGTAATCCAGCTTCGTCGAGGTCGCGACGCGAAAGCTTGCCTCGAGCCGATCGACCCGGCCAGCGCATTGCGTGTGCTGCTCAACGGGGCGTTCGCACCCGGCCGAGAGTTGAGTGGCAGTGCCTTCGACACTCTGACCCAAGTCATCGGATCGGCAAGCACCTATTGCCTGAATTATTCGAAGCTCGATGATGCAGTAGAGGTGATCACGAAGGCATGCCGGTGAGACACAGAGGCAACGCGCTCGAGGCTCTGATCGCCGGACTTCGCGGCAGTCCGGCCGACCGGGCCGATTGGCACGCCGTAATCGCCCTGGCCAATCGCACTTTGCTCACGCCGGATTTGTACTCCTCCCTCGCGCGCGCCGGCCAGATCCACCGGCTACCGCAGGACGTGTCCGAGTATCTCCGGTTCGTTCACGACTGCAATCGGGAGCGGAACTTGCGCTTGCGTGCGCAACTGCGCGAAGCCGTTGCGGCGCTCAATCGCCGCGGCATCGTTCCGCTCCTGCTCAAGGGCGCTGTTCCCTTGTTCCTTGCGCCGGCCGGCCAGGCTCCCAGCAGGATGACGAGCGACCTCGATCTGGCCGTGGAGCCGGCCAAAGAGGCCGCCGCCCAAATCTGCCTTGAAGAGCTCGGCTATGTCGAGGTGGCAGGTGAGCGAGGCATGGCGCGTGAGCAGGATGCCGGAATGCTGGAACTCCGGGCGCGCCGGGCGATCGACTTTGAACCTCCCAAGCTCGTCCAGCACGACGATTTGTGGGTGAATATTCCTACTGCCCAGTCCCGGGCTCTGCACTGGATCGTGCACGACCTGTTTAAGGAGGGCGACTATTGGCGCGGAAGGATTGATCTCAGGCACCTTCACGACCTGGCGCAATTGGCGGAGACCGAGAACGTGGACTGGAGCGCGCTGCAGGCATCCATGTCGGACCGAAGCGCCCGCAATGCCCTGGATACCCAGCTCCTGGCCTTGCATCACTTCTTCGGAACCAGGATCCCGGCAAGATGCGCGCGGCGCCCGATCGTCCGTTTCCAGCACTGGAGGCGCGTCTTCACGGCAACCCACCCGATCATCGGCGCTCCGTTGCGCCTGGCCGGGAATTTGATTTGGGGAACGCGGCGGTTTCTAAGCGCCAGGGGTTCGGCGAGGGGAGGCTCGTCCGATTTCGCGCGGCGCATCGCTCGTACGCTTTTGCTTCCAAGCGCGAAAATCTAAGCCTTTTGGTGAACTAGTATCCTGGCATCGGGAAACATAAGCTGTTGTGATACTTTGGAACCCGCATGGGAGAATCGTCATGCCAACCGAAAGCACGAAACGCTCGGAAAGGACGCAGGAAGTCCTCGTTTCAGAGGCTCAGGCGCGCCGGGACTTTCTCAAGAAGGCAGGGCGTTTTGCGGCGGTGACTCCACCGGCCATAACGGTTCTGCTCGGCACCAGCCTGAACTCCAGAGCAATCGCCAAATCGGGAGGAACACGCCCGGGCAACGGCTGGGGCGACAAAAACCACATTCACCTCGGGCCTCCCGGCCAGTCGTAAGGTTGACCGTCAGGGTCGCTGAAGCAGCGTCTTGAGAACCAAAAGCGCGTCGCGCGGAAATGGATCCGGGCGGCGCGCTTCACTTTTGATACCCCGATCGCTGGCGGCACGCCGCGGTCGGGGTATTTGTTTGTTGGCGGTCGCTCCCCCTGTCAGATCAGGCGAGCAGCCAATCGTTCAAATGGAATTCATAGATCTTGCCGTCGTTCTCGGTCGGATTCGAGTCGTTGTCCACGCCGCGATCGACGACATAGAGGCTCATTTGGTGGCTCGGATCGTCGCTGCTCGGCGCCAGGGCAAGTCCCGCCGGCTTTTTCGCGTTGGCGGCGGAGATGTCGAGCGTGCCCAGCAGATCCCCGGTTGGCGTCACCATTGCCACGGAGGTGCGTGACACGATGACATAAAGCAGGTCGTGGACCGGATCGTACGCGATGCCCCCGTCAGAAGGGGTTCCGAGCGCCTCTTCAGAAAAACTCGTCACGACATCATCGCCCCCCGTGCTTGGGACGCCGTCGAATCTGCCGTTCTGGCCCGGAGCGATGGTGTAAATCCTATGGGTCGTGCCATCCTCGAGATAGAGCACGCCGCGGTTTGTGTCGTAGGCAATACTCTCCGCATCCGTACTGCCGAACGCGGCGGTCCTGAACGAGGTCACGATATCGTCGGAGGTGTTGTAAAGCCCATCGTTGCCCGGGTTCAACTCGTAGACGCTCTTCGTGCCGGTATCGTCCGAGAAGAAGAGATGGTGGTTCGCCGGATTGTAGGTGACCCCGGCCGGCTCATCGGAGAAATTGATGGTGGTGAGCGTGCCCGTCAGGGTGCCGTTCAGATTCATCTGGAAGAGATTCTTGCCGGTGAAAATCGACATCTCCTCCACCTCACTATCGGTCACCAGCAGCTTGCCGAGGTGGGAGATATAGACGATATCGGTTGGGTCGGGGCTCGGCGGTGACCACTGCGAAGCCAGAATGGTGTGCGCCAAGGTCACGGATGTCGGCAACTGGGTGGCGGTGACGCCGACGGTGAAGGTGTGCGTGGCGATGCTGCCGTCGGACGAGGTGGCTGTCACGTGGAGATCGATCGTCGGTTCGGACTGAGCGTTGAGCGTGCCGCTGCTCGATCGCGTGATGACGCCGGTGCTGGAATTGATGGCAAAGCGCGAGTCGTCGATCGTGTAGGTGACCGTCGAGCCGGCATCGGGATCCTTGGCCGAGGCGGTGATGCCGACGGCAGTGCCGGCGGCGGCATTTTGGACGATCTGATTGGCCGCGGTGTTGGCATCGGGCGGCGTGTTGAACGCGATCGGTTCGGGGCTGTTGAGGACGGCGAGGGTGAAGCTCTTGTTGGCGGTGCTGCCGTCGGAGGAGGTCGCCGTCACCGTCAGGTTGATGGACGACTGGGTCTCGAAGTCGAGCGTGCCTGTGCCCGAACGCGTGATGACACCGGTGCTGGAATTGATGGCAAAGCGCGTGTCGTTGATGCTGTAGGTGACCGTCGAGCCAGCATCGGGATCCGCGGCCGAAGCGGTGATCCCTGTCGGCGCCCCCGCCGCGGCGAGCTCGGCGATCTGGTTGGCGCCGGAGTTGGAGTCGGGCGGAGTGTTGAAGGCCACGGGCTGTTGGCCGGCCGTGACGCTGACAGTGAAGGTGCTCGTGGCGCTGCTGCCATCGGACGACGTCGCTGTCACCTGGAGATTGATCGTCGGTTCGGACTGGGCGTTGAGCGTGCCGGTGCCCGAGCGCGTGACGACCCCGGTGCTGGAATTGATGGCAAAGCGCGAGTCGTCGATCGTGTAGGTGACTGTCGAGCCGGCATCGGGATCCGAGGCCGAAGCGGTGATGCCGACGGCAGTGCCGGCGGCAGCGTTCTGGCCGATCTGGTTGGCCCCGGAGTTGGCATCCGGCGGCGTGTTGAACGCGATCGGCTCCGGGCTGTCGAGGACACCGAGGGTGAAGCTCTTGGTGGCGGTGCTGCCGTCGGAAGAGGTTGCCGTCACCGTCAGATTGATGGACGACTGGGTTTCGAAGTCGAGCGTGCCTGTGCCCGAGCGCGTGATGACGCCGGTGCTGGAATTAATGGCGAAGCGTGCATCGTTGATGCTGTAGGTGACGGTCGCGCCGGCATCGGGATCGGTGGCCGAAGCGGTGATGCCCGTGGGTGCTCCCGCCGCGGCGAGCTCGGCGATCTGGTTGGCGCCGGGGTTGGAGTCGGGCGGAGTGTTGAAGGCCACCGGACTTCCGGATCCCGGCAAGACATATTCGATGTGCAGCAGCGGCGCGCTGGCGGGATTGTATTCGTAGGAATCGGCGGTGCGCGTGCCGGTGCCGGTGATCAGGAAGGCCATGTCGTTGAGCGCCGCCCAGCCCGAGCGGCTGACGATCTCCTGGACGATAGCCGTGAGGTCTGGCGTGCGCTCGGCCTGGACGTGCTCGCCCACCGTGGTCCACGGGGCCGGCGTCCAAGCCGTCGACGCGTCGGTCGTTGCCCGTGACGATACATTGAAGCTGGTGCTGGTGAAGGGGCTTGCGTCGTCGGTGTCCTGGCCCTTGATCAGCAGCGAGGCCGCGCCGGTCTTCACCTCATTGGCCTGGAACTGGATGTAGGCGCTGGTGATGATCGCGCCTTGCGGGACGTCGATACCGGTGAAGCGGAGACCGACCGTCTGGCGGGTAGAGCCGTCAAAGCCCAGTTCCAGATCACTGACGTTGCTCGAAATCGAGCCGGAACCTTTCTCCTCGACATCGTCGCCTGCGGCCGCCACCCTGGCCTCGAAAGTCCCAGGCGTGCTGCCGCCGGTGACGTCAACATTGAAGGCGTGGGTGTTGGTGCTGCCGTCCGACGAGGTCGCGGTGACCGTGAGCGCAACCGTCGGCTCGGACTGGGCGTTGAGCGTGCCGGTGCTCGAGCGTGTTATGACACCGGTGCTGGGATTGATGGCAAAGCGCGGGTCGTTGAGACTGTAGGTGACCGTCGAGCCGGCATCGGGATCCGTGGCCGAAGCGGTGATGCCGACGGCAGTACCGGCGGCAGCGTTCTGGCCGATCTGGTTGGCCGCGGTGTTGGCATCGGGCGGCGTGTTGAACGCAACCGGTTCCGGGCTGTCGAGGACGGCGATGGTGAAGACCTTGTTGGCCGTGCTGCCGTCGGAAGAGGTTGCCGTCACCGTCAGGTCGATCGACGACTGGGTCTCGAAGTTGAGGCTGCCTGTGCCCGAGCGCGTAATGACGCCGGTGCTGGAATCAATGGCGAAGCGCGTGTCGTTGAGGCTGTAGGTGACCGTCGAGCCGGCATCGGGATCGGTGGCCGAAGCGGTGATCCCTGTCGGTGTCCCCGCCGCGGCGAGCTCGGCGATCTGGTTGGAGCCGGGGTTCGAGTCGGGCGGAGTGTTGAAGGCCACAGGCTGTTGGCCGGCCGTGACGGCGACGGTGAAGGGGTGCGTGACGACGCTCCCGTCCGACGAGGTGGCGGTGACGGTGAGGTTGACAGACGGCTCGGACTGGGCGTTGAGCGTGCCGGTACCTGATCGCGTGATGACGCCGGTGCTGGAACTGATGGCAAAGCGCGAGTCGTCGATCGTGTAGGCGACAGTCGAGCCGGCATCGGGATCAGAGGCCGAAGCAGTGATACCGACGGCGGTGCCGGCGGCAGCGTTCTGGCCGATCTGGTTGGCCGCGGAGTTGGCATCCGGCGGCGTGTTGAACGCAACCGGCTCCGGGCTGTCGAGGACATCGAGGGTGAAGCTCTGGGTGGCGGTGCTGCCGTCGGAAGAGGTTGCCGTCACCGTCGGATTGATGGACGACTGGGTTTCGAAGTCGAGCGTGCCTGTGCCCGAGCGCGTGATGACGCCGGTATTGGCATTGATGTCGAAACGCGAGTCGTTGAGGCTGTAGGTGACGGTCGCGCCGGCGTCGGGATCCGTGGCCGAAGCGGTGATCCCGGTCGGCGCTCCCGCCGCGGCGAGCTCGGCGATCTGGTTGGCAGTGGGATCGGCATCGGCAGGCGTGTTGAAGGCCACCGGACTTCCGGATCCGGGCAAGACATATTCGATGTGCAGCAGCGGCGCGCTGGTCGGATTGTACTCGTAGGAATCGGCTGTGCGCGTGCCGGTGCCGGTGATCAGGAACGCCATATCGTTGACCGCCGCCCAGCCCGAGCGGCTGACGATCTCCTGGACGATAGCCGTCAGGTCGGGCGTGCGCTCGGCCATGGCCTGCTCGCCGACCGTGGTCCACGGGGCCGGCGTCCAAGTCGCCGACGCGTCGGTCGTTGCCCGTGACGATACATTGAAGCTGGTGCTGGTGAAGGCGCTTGCGTCGTCGGTGTCCTGGCCCTTGATCACCAGCGAGGTCGCGCCGGTCTTCACCTCATTGGCCTGGAACTGAATGTAGGCGCTCGTGATGATCGCGCCTTGCGGGATATCGACGCCGGTGAAGCGTAGGCCGACCGTCTGGCGAGTCGTGCTGGCAAAGCCCAGTTCCAGATCGTCGACATTGGTTGAAATCGAGCCCGAAGCTTTCTCCTCGACATCATCGCCCGCGGCCGCCAGCCGCGTTTCGAATAGTTCAGCCATAGTCGGTCTCCTCTCGTAAATTTCCTCCGCAACGACGGAATCTCCCGGTGCCCGATCGGGCGTCAGGCTGAGCCCATGATCGAGCAAGGCGATGTCGTCGTTGCGCGTGAAGAATGTGATCCTGGGAACTGACCTCGAGTTCCGCCGCTGATCAGTCTGTTGCCTGCCTCAGTCTTGGCCATGCGGGCACGACTGCCGCGAGCAGGCGCAGCAGTGACAGGCCTTCCCGCCCAAGGAATAGCGACGGCAGGAGCCAGCACAACAGCAAGCCCCCCACAGACGCCAGCAATGCCGTATCGATGAGCAGCGGAAGAGGCGATAGATGGAGGGCGCGAAGCCAGTCCACGAATGCCCATGTACCGGTTCCGACAACGCCCGCGAGCGCGACGCCAGGCAGGTGCGCAAGGAAGAAATTCGCCCACGTCATCCCGGTCACGCGGAGACTCAGCTGCGCCATGAGAAAGAAATTTGCCCCGAATGCCAGGCAGACACCAAACGCCACCCCTTCCACGCCCCAGAATTGCCCTGTGAAGGCTCCGATGCAGACACCGACGGTGAAAACAGCCTGGCGCCAGGCCCGGGCGTAAACCGTTCCGGTTGCCCGCGAGACGGAGTCGCTAAGCTTGTAGCTCGTGCGGAACAGCATGCTGAACGCCAGGATCTGGAGCGGGCCGACCACGCCTTCCCAGCCCCGTCCGAGAATGACCCGAACCAATTCGGGCGCGACGATCGCCACCACCACGCTGGCCGGCAGGACAAGCAGGCTGCAACCGGCGACCGCGCTGCGATAGGCACGCGCAAGCCTGACGGGCTCTTCCTGGACCAGCGCCATGGTGGGGAACAGCACGCGATCGAGCACCTGGCCGACGATGACCGCCGGAGTGGTCATGAGTTGGGACGACAAACCGTAGACACCGAGCGCATCGGCGCCGAGATAGCGGCCCACGACAAGCCTGTCCACCTGAGTGGCAAGGTAGTTGCAGACCCGCGCAATGGTGAAGCCGCCGCCAAAATAGAGCAGTTCGAAAATCGCGCTCCGCTCGAGCAACGGCCGCATCGGGTGCCGCTGGCCGACGAGCAGCACGATCGTGCGGAACAACTGCTGGACCAGGATCGCTGCGACAAGTGCCCAGATACCGAAGCCGAGCCAAGCCAGCACCGGAGCGACGACCACGTAGCCGATGGCGAAAGCGACCGCGTCGACGAGCGCGAGCCAACGGAACCGCAAGGCACGCTGGGCCGAGGCCAGCGCCACCATGGAGGCTCCTTGGAAAAGAAAGATGAAGCAGACCGCACGCACGATCGGAGTGAGCTCGGGCAGGCGAAGAAGACCGGCAATAGCGGGTGCCAACGCCCATACCAGAGCGGTTACGGTAAGGCCAAGGAAGAGCGACAGGGTATATCCGACCCGGAGATGCCGCTCCTCCAGTACAGGTCGCTGCACGATCGCAGGCGTGATGCCGAGGCCCTGGAAGATGGCCGAAAACTTGATGACGATCAGTGCCGCGGAGTAGAGACCGAACTCGTTGGGCGAGAGCAACCGGGCCAGGAGGACGAGGGCGACAAGCTCGGCAACCGCCAAGGCGCCCATGGACAGGCCCGTCCAGAACATGCCTACGACACTGCGTTTTGCCAGCCCGCGCCGGATGTCGCTCACGCCAATCTCCACATGCCGCCTTGCTTACTCGACCGACCAAAGAAGGGCGGCCATGCATCTCCCCGGAACCGCTCAGCGGGGGGAGGGGATATTCGGATGGCCATGCTGAAACGCCAACGGCGCCCGCGTGGGCCGCGAGCCATGCCCGACGAGAAGGGACGGGGGGATCTCGTAGCGGTAGAATCCCATCTCATCCCGCACCTCGGGGATGATCGCCGCCAGTTCGTTCGCATCCAGGCGCAGCCACTTCTGCTGGCGGCCGGGATCGATCATCTCCTTCGCCACGCGAAGGATGTCGTCAGAGCAATGCAGCCCGCAATGTTCATAGATACGGCGCAAGACCAACTCGGGATCCTGTATCAGATCCTCATAGCGAAACGACAGCACGCGGCCTTCGCCCAGCCTGGCGAGATCCTCTCGGGCCATTCGATTGCCGCGCGCCCACTGGCGCGCGATCACTGTCAATTTTTGATGCTCCTGCAAATCCCGATCTATTCCCTTGTAGCGCGGTCCGTAGATCGACGTGTATTTTCTGTGTAGTATCCTCTTGGCGACTATCTGCTTTACGACGTCTCCCACGTAGTAATGGACTTGTGTGGCCGGCGTTTCTTTCAATAGTCGCAGAAGACCTTTGAAACTTTTTGCGCGCTGCCACTTAAGTTCCATGGAGCTTATATAGGAGAACGGATTCCTTGTAATATATAGAAATATAGCTTCTGGGAATATCTGGTGGATAAATGGCACGCGCAAGACATTGGCGGGCGTATTTTCCATGATTTGCCGGTTGCCGTTCCGCAGCTGATAGTCGAGGAACCGGTTGCGAATGTAGCGCACGACCTTCTCGCTGGCGTCGGCTTTGACAAATTCGTCATGCCGCCGCGCCGGATCGGCATAGAGCCACAATGTTTTTGGCTCGTACCAGGTGACGACATCCGGGTGCAGCCCGATCAATTTCTGCGTGATGGTGGTGCCCGACCGGTAGTTGCCAATCAGAAAAATCGGAGGTTTCAACTCTGCTGTCGTCATGACAAGCCCCTATCGCTAAAGGTCAACCAGGATGCACGGATGCGCACGACAACGCGCTGCTACTGGTCTCTGAAGGCACGCATCATCTGGTCCGTCAAAGGCTTCATCAGGTATGAGAGCACCTTGCGGTCGCCAGTCCGTACGAACGCTTCCACCGGCATGCCGGGCGCCAGCGAGAGCGCTCCAAGCTTCTTCAGCTCCTGGGGGTCGGGGGTGATGCGCACCGTGTAGTAGATTTCGTTGGTATGCTGATCGCGCGTCACGTCTGCCGCGATCATGGAGACCATACCTTCCGTTTCGGGCGTGGTATGGACGTTGAAGGCCGTGAAGCGAAGAAGCGCGCGCTGACCGATCGAGAGCTGATCGATGTCCTGGGGTGCGGCTTTTACCTCGACCGCGAGAGCATCGGTGTCGGGCACGATCAGCATGATCGGATCCCCCGCGCCGATCACGCCGCCAACGGTATGGACTGCCGATTGATGGACCGTGCCGCTGGCGGGGGCGCGAATATCGATGCGCGACAGCTGGTCCTCGGCGGCGACCTTGCGCTCCTCGAACTCGGCGATCTTGGCCTCGACATCGCGCAGATCGCTCCCGGTCTCGCTGGAAAACTCCTTGTCCAGCTGCAGGATCTGCAGCTCGATTTCGGCGATCGCTCCCTTTGCCTGCGCAATGCTCGACACAAGTTGCGCCCGTTCACCCTCGATGCGCGTCGCCTCACGTTCATATTCGGTCAGCTTCGATTTGAGGGTGAGTTTCATTTCGACAAGACTGCGTATGTCGACGAGCTCGTCGTTGATCAGCTTGATCTCCTTCGTCTTTGCCGATTCCTGCGCCGAATAGCCTTCGATCTGCTTCCCGAACTGCTCGATGCGTTCGCGCAGGCGCGCCTTGTTGCCAGACACCTCGGTTCGACGAAGCTCGAACAGCCGCTGTTCGCTCGCCACCGTGGCAGCTATCTCAGGGTCGTTCATTCTCGCGACAAGCATCGGAGCAAGCGTGATGCGCTCGCTGCCGTCACGCTCGGCCTCGAGCCGGGATTTTCGCGCATAGAGCTCATCCAGGTTCTTCGTCACGTAGGCCAGGCTGGCACGCGGAACGGTGTCGCTGAGCTGGACCAGAACGTCTCCGGCCCTGACGCGGTCGCCGTCGCGCACAAAAATCTTGCCGACCACACCGCCGGTCGGGTGTTGAACCTTCTTTTCGCTGCTGTCGACGACCACCGTGCCGTGCGAAATCACCGCTCCCGAAACATCCACCGTCCCGGCCCAGACTCCCATTCCGCCGACGAGCAATGCGACGATGGTCGTGCCACCCAGCAGATTGCGACGGATCGACCGTCGGTTCAAAAGCGACACGTTCGAAAGGGCAGCTGTCATTTCCCCATTTCCAATCCGGGTCAGCCATCAACGCGGTGTCGGAGTGAGCTTGAAAACCGGCTGCAGGCCTGCGGTCACGGTCTGTGGCGCGGGCAAGAGTGTCGACAGAACGCTTTCCCTGGTGCCGAACATCTGCGTCTGGCCTTCTTTCATCACGAGCAGGAAATCCACTGTGCTGAGAATGTTCGGCCGATGCGCCACGATCGCTAAGATGCCGCCGCGGGCCTTGATTGCGAGGATGGCCGCGGCAAGCGCCATTTCACCTTCGGCATCGAGATTGGAGTTGGGTTCGTCGAGGACCACCAGGAACGGATCGCCATACAGCGCGCGCGCCAGCGCAATGCGCTGACGCTGGCCGGCTGAAAGCGCGGTTCCGCCCTCTCCGATCTGCGTCTCGTAGCCATTGGGGAGACCGATGATGAGCTCGTGGACGCCCGCGGCGCGGGCGGCTGCGACAATGGCCTGCGGGTCCGGCCCGGGATCGAAGCGCGCGATATTGTCGGCAACCGTTCCCGCGAACAGTTCGACGTCTTGCGGAAGGTAGCCTATGTAGCGGCCCAGCCGCTCCGACGACCACTGGTCGAGAGCGGCGCCGTCCAGCTTGATACGGCCGGCCAGCGGTCGCCATGCGCCGACCAGCCCTCGAACCAGACTCGATTTGCCGGAACCGCTTGGTCCTATGATGCCGAGCACCGAGCCGGCGTCCAGGCTGAATTCCACACCTTGCACGATGATGCGCTGTGCGCCCGGCGCACCGATCGCGATGCGCTCCACCGTCAACTTCGACCCGGGCACCGGAAGCGCCATCGGTTGAGCATCCTGCGGCAACCGGGCGAGCAATTTGCTCAGCCTGCTCCAGCTCTGTCGCGCCCCGACGAAGTTGCGCCAATGGGCGATGGCAAGATCGACGGGCGCCAGCGCACGGCCTACAAGGATGGAGCCGGCGATGATGATCCCGGAGGTCGCCTCGCCCTCGATCACAAGCCAGGCGCCCACACCCAGCATCGCCGACTGAAGCATCAGTCGCAACGCACGAGCGAAACTGCCGAAACCGCCAACGATGTCGCTGACACGCTGTTGCAGCGCAAGATGCTCGCGGCTCGCTTCGCGCCAGTGGTCGTGCAGGCGCCTGCCCATGCCCATCGCCTGAAGCACCTCCGCGTTGCGCCGGCTGGCCTCGGCCAAGCTGTTGCGCCTCACGCTGCTTAGAACCGCGGCGCCCATCGGTCTGCGTGTGAGGATCTCCGTCGCGACCGTCAGCGTCACCAGCACCAACGCGCCGCAAGCGGCGGTTGTCCCGAGGGTCGGATGAAGGCTCCAGATGATCGCCAGATAGAAGGGCAGCCAGGGAAGATCGAACAGGGTGCCAGGCCCGGCACTCGACAGAAAAGTACGGATGTTGTCGAGATCGCGTTGCGGCTGCAATCCATCTCCCTGCTGGCCGATGTACAGGGGCAATTTCGAAACGGCGGTGAATACGCGTCCCCCGACCGCTTCGTCCAGCTCAGCGCCGATCCGGTTCATGATGCGGCCGCGCACGAGGTCGATTACCGCCTGCCCGGCAAACAGAACGCCGGCCAGTATTGCCATGGCTATCAGAGTGGGGACGCTGCGGCTCGGCAGCACCCTGTCGTAGACCTCTAACATGAACATTGCGCCGGTCAGCATGAGGATGTTGCTCACGCCGCTGAAAACCGCAACGCCCGCGAAGGCTGCCTTGCAGGAACGCAACGCACTGGCCAGTTCGGAGCCGGGCGCCGGTTCCTTGGTCGGGGACGGGGCGCCGGCGTTCGCGAATGCGCCGGGCAAGTCGCTTCTTCGTCTCCGCCTTGCGCTGCGGACGGCTGCCATGAGGAGACCAAGGGCCGCGACCGCCACGAAAACCTGGAGGGCGCCCGGACCGGCCAGCAGGGCCTGCAGGTCGTAAAAATAGCGCCAGCCAGCCACGAGGTCCGTCCAGGGTCGCGTCTGCGAAACCCTGGCGAGATCAACAAAGCGTGGCAGAAACTCCGCACCCGCAAGCGCGGCGGCGAGGAGGAGCAGGATTGCAGCGGGAAGACGGACGATGAGGCGGCGGCGCGGGGCCTTGCTCGACTTCTTGCGGCGCGCAGTTGTGCGGGGGCGCTTTGGCGGCCGCTGCTTCGTCTTGGCATGGAAATTCGCCCGGCGGGGACGCGCTCCAAAGGCCGTCAATGCTGTGCCAAAGATCACGTCAAAATTCCGAAGATATCTGCTGCTCTATTGGCCGACCATGCTGCGCTGGACGGCCGGATTTTGCACTTTGGGAGAGATACCAGAGTCCGGAGCGTAGAACCCCTTGTTGGCCACGACGGAAACCTCGATGACGTCGCCGGCTCTCACTTCCGTGTTTTGATCGGCGACGATGTCGTGGGCGATCTTCTGGTCGCGCCTGAAGATGGAAATCCTCACCGAGCCCTGCAGGTCGTCGAAGGTTCTCTGTTCGCCGTAAGTGAAGATAAAGAGAAGCTTGTCGGCCACGTATCTGATTTGACTTTGGATTTTTCCGAGCTCAACTTGCGCGTCCTGGGTCTGGCCGATCAATTCCATTTCGTGACTTTGGTGCTTCTTTCGCAGCTCGCTTTCAGCGTTCAGCATCGCCTGCTGCGCCTGTTCCTGCTGCAATTCCGTCTGCGCCAGTTCAGCCCGATAGCTGGTATGTGCTCGTTCCGCCGTCAACACATTCGAGTTCGTTATCAAACCCTTTTCCCGCAGAGACCGGGCAGACTGCAGTTCTTGCAGTTGGATGTTCGCGGTCTTTTCACGTTCTTCCCTGGCCGCGGCTAGCATGGCCGCTTCCTTCTTCGCCCGATCCAGCGAGGCCTCCAGGTAGGAAACGTCATCCCGATACGCGGCAAGGCGGGCGTCCAGCTGCTGCTGTTCGGACGCGATGATGCCGTCAATCAATTGCCCGCCAAACTCGACGGGCGAATCGGGAGGAGCGACGAAGGACTTTTCCAGTCGACTTTCCGCCTGGAGCCGGGCAAGACGGACCTTCAGGCGATATTCTTCAAGCGCCAGGTTTGAGCGCGCGCTTCGCAGATCAGCTATTTCCAGGGCGGGCTCCGTGTTGCCCACAGCGCTGGCGCGAAACCCGCCTGCTATAGCGAGTGCATGGCGAACCGTTATTCCGGGTTGAAACGGATAGGATCCGGGGTGGGCCACCGTTCCGGAGATAAAAAATGGCCGGTATTGTCCGATCTCCACTTTCACGAACGGCTGGAGGATCAGCTTCTGCTGCTGAAATGCTTGCTGGATGGCCTGCGAGAGGGCAACGGTGGTCAGGCCGCGCGCTTTGATATCACCCAACATTGGCAGTGAGATCGAGCCCCGATCATCGACAACGACCTCCAGCGGATAGGATTGTTCGCCGATCACGGACACACGCAGGATGTCACCGGTGTCGAAGGTGTATCCATCCGCGCGGGAGGCACTTGCGGTGAGCAGTACAATGGCAACGGCAAGCCCACCGATCATTGCGAGCATGCTGCCGACCGCGGGTTCGAAGTTGGAAATTAGCCGTCGGCACCAGTCCTTCATGCGCAGAGGCTTGGAAGGAAATTGCTGGTCAACACGCATACGCATCGTCGGTACTCCGGTTGTCTAGCCTGCTGCCATCGGGGCCCGCCGACATTCGCCGGCGGGAGCGTGACACGAGGTTCTTCCTATGGTTCGAGAAGTAAGCCTGCATTGCGAACTCCATCGGAGCAGCAAAGGCTGATCAAAATCCGTGCAGCCCGAAGGTTTGCCCGGCGAGGCGGTCGCGAATTCTCGCCTCGTTTGGCCTCGCGGCCGAAGTGGCGGGCTCCAGCACGGATTGATAAATCTGCTCTACGCTTTCGCACATGGCGTCCAGCCCCCAGGACGACAGGTCGGTGCGTTTCGCGCCGTCGGCCAGTTGAGTGCGGTGCTGCTGGTTCTCGAGAAGACCGGCGACAGCCGCCGCCGCGGCGCCCACATCCTCGGCCGGGGTCACAATTCCGTTCACGCCATGGCGAACAACCTCTTCCACGCCGGGCAAATGCGAGACCACGCTGGCTCGACCGCCGGCCAGATACTGCATCATGACGCGAGGCAATCCCTCTCGCATCGAGGTCAGCACGCACACGTCCGCCAGGCTGATCAGTCGTTCGGGCTCGCTATGGTAGCCGATCATGCGAATGTTGTTTGCGAATGGGGATCGTTCAATCGCCGATTCAACGTCCGAACGCGCCGGTCCGTCACCGGCGAGGAGCAGTCGCACGTTTGGAACTCGGTCAACGACTTTGCCGAATGCCTCAATGAACTCGACGTGGCGTTTTCTCGGTTCCAGCGCGGCCAACATCAGGACCACCGGCGGCTTTGGCTCCCCGGCAGCCGTCCCCAGGAGCAGATGCGGATCTTGCGGCCACCTCGCGTTCGCGAAGCGTGCCAGGTCGAAGCCGGAATGGACGACATGGTGCTGATCGGGGCTGCCCAGATGATTGGCGATGCAGATGTCGCGCATAGCCTGACTGACATCGATGAAAGCGCGCGTGAACTTCGCGGCCAGGCGTTCGGCGGCCAGGAACATCAGCCTCTGCCCGCGGCCGACATGCACGAAAGGCAAGATGTGGACGCCATGTATGATGCCGGGGACATTGGCCTCCTTGGCGGCGAGGCGGCCGACAATGCCGGCTTTGCTTTGATGCGTGTGCACGATGTCGGGCCGCCAATCACGCATAAGGCGGGTGAGTTGCCTGAAGGCGGAAACGTCGCGGGACGGCGAGATCGGATTGATGAGTTTTTCCAGCGTCACCAGTCGAAGGGCTCCGGCAAGGGATGCCCGTAACCTCGGGTCGTATTCCGCGCCGTGAACCAACAGCACTTCATGGCCGTGCCGCGCCTGAGCGAGACAGCAAGCCAACGTGTTCTCCTCGGAGCCGGCTCGAAGCAGTCTGGTGATCACATGAACGATCTTCATTTGCTTGTACCTCAGGGACATGAAATCCGGGAGCGGCGAGAGATCGAGGGGATCGAGCGGGAGTGTCGCGGGGCGCCTTCCGCGGGTTTCGGGGCACGGGCCGGGCTCGCCCGTCGTTCGGCGCGATCGCGTAAAAGCTGCACGTCGGGGATGATGCGGGGCGGTTGGACCGCCCGATTTGCCTCTCAGAGAGACAGCCAAATATGCCTGAACAACTCTTGGCCGACGGCCTCTATGCCGGCGCTGGCGTCAACGGTCCGGATATCCTTGTCCTTCGCCCGCAGTTCCGCCATCAGCGATAGCCGCGCGTCGAACGCTTCTTTCCTGATGTCCCCGGGCTTTCGCTGTTCGGAGACCGCAAAGTCTGAAACGAGGTGCAAAACGAGGTGTGGGCGGCGTTCCGCCATCTTCTCGTAGAGTCGCTGCTCAAGCCGGGCGAGAACTGACAGGCCTGGGACGGAGAACAGGCGAGCGGGAATGGTCGGCCCGTCCAGATATCCCCTGCCGAGCGCCTGCGGCCACCGGTCACAAATGACGATCATGCCGCGCGTCGACCATCGATGTGCGCGTTTCACCACAGCGTATCGCTCAAAAGCGATCAAAACCGCCCAAAACGCCAACGCGGCAGCGACAAGTCCTCCCTTCGACCAAGCCCGGCCGGAGGAATCGCTGCCATCGTTCTGGGCCAGGGACTTCAGGCGCCGTCTATGGGGAGAGACGACGGTCTGCAATGCCTTGCGAAGCCGCCATCCATTGCCATCGCCAGTTCCGACATAGACTTGGGCACACCCGAATTTCCACCCGAATATCTGCCTCAGCCGGTCAGCCTGAGTGC
This sequence comes from Mesorhizobium sp. WSM3873, assembly GCF_001672445.1. NCBI lineage: Bacteria > Pseudomonadati > Pseudomonadota > Alphaproteobacteria > Hyphomicrobiales > Phyllobacteriaceae > Mesorhizobium > Mesorhizobium sp. WSM3873. The sequence goes on from NZ_LYTM01000007.1 coordinate 65,276, forward strand.
TCTTGCCCATGCCATCGGGACCTATCAAGGCCACCACGAATCCACCAGCTGCGGGCCGTCTCTTTGGTGGAAAGCGCCCCGGCAGCAAGCGGTGGAGGGATCTCAGGGCGAGATAGCAGGTCTTGCGTGCCAGATGCACCGCGGCGTCGGCGATTGCGAAGCGTCCCGTGTAACCACACATTTCGCGGATCGAACGCCGCAGTCTGGCCAGATCTCCGCGGTGGGCGGCCAAGCCGTCGGCGCTTCGCAGGAACCTGCAGCGCACCGTTCTTGCGCCGTCAAACGTGCAGTCGACGACCTGCAAGCCGTGCTCGTCGGACGTGGATGGCAGGCGCGCAAAGTGCTCCTCGTCGAGGGCGATCCATTGCCTCCACGGAAGCGCCGAGGCGCGGAAGGCGAAGCGGGCAATCGCTATTCGAAGCTCGTCTTCGGGAGAGACCACCGGAACCGATACTCCGTCGACGCAAATCGCCTCCCATCGCGTGATCGCCGCATAATCGAAAGCCGGATAGCGCTTGCGAAATTCCCGGCCGACGCGGGCACCGATATGCATATCGAGATGGAGATAGCGGCCATGCGTGAAGTCAGGCAGGAACCAGTCTTCTCTGCCGGCACAGACATTGTCGTAGCAGGAGAGGCTCACGCCGCGCCGGCCGTGCAATTGACAGACGATGGAGCAGAAGAGCGGGTAGTCATGCTTGTCCAAAAGCACATCCAGATCATCCCGTCCGGCAAATCCGTCATGCACGGACGCGAGATCCTGAATAATTCCGTACCTCACGCCAGCTTCATTGAGTGCTCGAAACAGTTCGCTGGCAATCGGCAGTGCCGGCGCCGTTTCGATCGGCCTGAAAGGAGCGCCTCCGTCAGTTTGATACGGCGCTGCACCTGAGTGGCTGCCCAATGCGCCCGCGCCAACAGTCTTCGCCGACGCTGAAACATTCGCTCCCGGCGCCAACGTTTCCGCCACGATCTCCGCCTTGGCCTCCGTAGCCCAGCGGCGATACTGCTGCGGCTGCAGACGATCCCGAAGGTCTCCGGCCCCGGCCGGAGGGAAGGCTGCCGATTTGGACTTGCGTGGTGTTTGCAAGAGATTTCTCGTGATTGGTCGCGGGCGAGCGTCACTCGCTCGTCGTCGCCGGAAACGTCGTGGAACTGGCGTGCGGTAGGTCCAAGCCCCTCGGTGGGCTGGTGTTCCTGGGATGTCGAACGACCAATCGTCTCAGTGCCGGCCCGCAGGTTCTGACGTCACCTTCGCAGGCTACCGCACCGAGGGTGAATTGGGTGCCAACTCATCACTCCCTGCCGAGTATTTCGGCATCTGTGTAACGAAAGCGGTGAGTAAAAACTCACCGAGTAGTTTCAAGACACTATCGACAACTTGTCCCTATCAATAGTGATAGGAGTAGACCGGTTCATGATGTCGAGAAGAATTCTGACCGCTCCGGCGCTTCCGACATGATCAAGAATCCCGAGCTGGTCCGAAAATGGCCCGTCTATGATCCTGATTTTCTGGCCCGGCCTCAACAGGATGTCCGGGTGCAAAATCCCGTCCTCATCGGTTGCCGATATCAAGGATTCAACCACCCCATAAGGCGCCGGTACCGGCATGCCCTTGCTCATGACGAGCTTTCGGACGCCCACGGTCGAGTTGATCGGGTACCAGCTCTGCTGATGGACAGCCAGGGAGACGAACAGATAGCAGTCGAAATACGCGCTGGAGACGGTCCTGACCCTGCGGGCGTGCCGGACGGTTCGCCTGCGCTTGGGCAGATAGGTCCGGAAGTTCTGCGACAGCAGGTGCCGCTCGGCAAGGCTCTCGGAATGCTGGTGCGTCTGGACCACGCACCAGCGCGCAGCTTCGCCGCCGCGACTTTTCTCCGCCGAGTCAGGAAAACCGTTGTTGCAGAAGTTAGTGTGCAGCATGACGCAATACTGTCTCTTCCCTAATTGAGGTAGTAACTGTCCGAGACACTGCTTTCGAGCGACGTGTAACGGCCGTATCTGGGCAGCTTTGGTTCGTCCACCATCGTGAGGGCAATGCCGGCAAGCTTGGACCGATCGCCAAGATGTCGAATTCCTTCGGCAACGGCCTCGCGCGAGGTTTCCCGCCACCTCACGACGAAGACGACCTTGTCGACATGCCTGGCCAGGATCGAGGCATCGGCCGCGGGTCCGACGGGTGGTGCGTCAATGATCACCGTGTCGAATTTTCCCCGAACTTCCTCAAGCAGCGAGCGCATTCGCGCCGAAGCAAGAAGGGCAGGCGGGTTGCGGGTTCTTGCTCCTGCGGGCAGCATGGATATGCCCGAGCGTTCGTCCAGATGGATTGCGTTTGCGGCCTTCACCGGCAAGGTCAGGAGATCGACCAATCCGACCTTGTCAGCCATGCCGAAGAAGGCCGTGGCGGCCGAAAGGCGCAAGTCCGCGTCGATGACCAGAACCCGTTCGCCGTCGGCAGCCGCCGAGCAAGCCAGGCTCAATGCCAGCGTTGTCTTGCCTTCGCCGGGCATCGCCGATGTCACGAGCACCAGGCGCGGCGAACGGTCCAGTTCCGGCGTGGCCTGGATGCCGAGGCGAAGCCGCCGCACCGCTTCGCTGTACCTGGAGAGCGGTTTGCGCTCGAGATAGGCCACAGGCTGAGCATGGACGTCTTTCGACCAGCCCGACATCCTTGGCATCGACGCAAGAACCGGAACTGCCAATTCTTCCTCGATCTGCTTCTTTGCCATGAAGCCGGAAGCGAAGAGTTCACGCAGGACGGCGCCGGCGCCCCCGAAGAAGATGCCGAAAACCACACCCAAAGCCGCAAAAAGAGGCCTGTTTGGAAAGCTTGGCGCGCCAGGAACGCTGGCATCGGTGATTACACGCACGCCGCTGTTGAGGAGGGTGGATTTCTCCTCGGTGAGCTTGGCGCGCGACAGGAAAGTCTCAAAGAGTTCCTTGTTCGCGGCCGCGATCCTCTCCAGATCGCGTAACTGGACGCCAACCTGACCTTCGATTTCGGAGCGGTTGGATACCGAGTCCAGGGCGCGAGCCAGAGAAGCCTCCCGAGCTTCGGCCGCGTCGACCTCGTTCTTCAGATTGCCGATCAGGCGCTGGACTTCGGCGGCGATCTGTCCCTCGATGTCGCGGCGCTCGGCCTGAGCGGACAAGACCTCGGGATGCCGCTCGCCATACTTCAATTTGAGGTCGGCTTCCCGCCGGGTCACTCCGGAGAGCTGAGCCCTGAGCGCGTTAATCACCACCGACTGCAGCACGTCCGGAATCGACTGGATGTCACCTCCGGCAGCCTGTACCTTGCTAACTTGCTGATATTGCGAACGTTTCTCGGACAACTCGGCGCGCGCGTTGATTAGGGCGACGTTCAACTCGGACAGCTGCTGGTCAGTCAAACTGCCCGCCTGCGTCGCCACTAAATTGTGATCGATCCGAAACTTCTGGACAGCTTGCTCCGAACGGCTGAGCTCCGCTCGCAGATAGGCGGCCCGATCGCTGAGCCACGAGGAGGCCTTCTGGACCCCTTCGTAACGGGACCTTATTCGATCTGCCACATAGGCCTGGGCAATCGCGTTCGCGAGCGATGCCGCTTTTTCCGGATCGTAGGCGCCTACATCAAGCTCAATGACGTTGCCAAGCCCGACGCGCGAAACTCCCAGCGCGTTCTGGAGCCATATCAATGCCCCCGGTCCTATCTTGGGGTCTTCCGCCAGCTTTTGGCTGTCGACGACCTGCTGAAGAAGTGACGCAGACCTCAAGACAGCGATCTGACTTTCAATGAACGTTGGATTGTCAGAAAAATCAGAATTGGAGTAATCCTGTGGAGTCATATAGTCGATCGGAGCGTCAAGCAATATCTGAGAGACGCCGGTGTATGTTGTCGGAAGAATATATGCGGCAGCCATAAACAGTGTGAAAGTGATGACGGCAATTCCGCACACCAGCTTCCACCGACGAAGAAAGAAATCGAAGACTTCCCTGACGTCGAGGGGCAGGAATTCCCGAATCATCCTCGGATTATCAGTTGGATTGGCCATTTCCCGAATCCTCACGATCGACAGCACAACTCCCAGCCCTTCAGCGTCGGCTGAATGGCGTTCATTTCAAAATGGGTCGGGCAGCTAGCTGTTATGCGCTCTCAAACGCATGAATCGTAAGGGTTGGTGTCCCGCCGACATGTCCAAATCGCTCTTCTGCGCCCACTCACCGATCGCGTCACCGGTAAGGCAGAAACATATCAGCTTCGCGGACATCGCCGCCATTACCATTATTGAGTAGTAACTCGGCTAAAGGTCGATCTGGTCTACCCCGTATGCCTCTCCGAGCTTTAAGAAGTCGCCGAGACACCTTCCTCTCGCCCTTCAGGGAGGTCCACTACAACGCTACGATCGTCAAGGATGCTCCTGACGATGAGAGAAGCGGCCGGCCTCGGCAGTTCTGAGGTTGACATGGACACTTATAGCGAAGTCGTTCCGAGTTTTGCAGGTTGGGTGCTCGACGGTCCCGGGGTCATTCTTCTGCTGGCGGCAACCCTGCCGCTGATGCTTCTTCTTAAGGGCCGGCAGCTGGGCTACGGGACCCTTGCCGTCGTTGTCGGCACTGTCATGTTGCTATTGTTGGGTATCGAGAATTGGGCGGGAGCGGTCGCCGCTCTTCTCGCCTATTGCGTCCTCGTTTCATTGGCCTTGCTTTCCACCTGGAGGCGTATGAAGCAAATCGAGGACCGCCTCGCATTGGTCGCGTCGGCAATAGACGGCCTGGAAGTCGCCGAGGAGCGGCGACAGACCTACAGCGTCAGGCGTTCGCGCCGGAAGCCGGAGGCCGGAGCAATGGTGCAAACCGTCGCGGTCGGCGCGACGGACAATCCAGAAAACGAGACGCGATATATTCCAGGGCCGCCTTGGCAAGAGCTGCAACCGCCCGGTCCGCGACCCGAATCCGCGGCTCCGGCGTCAACGCAATCGGCAGGGCGCAATTTTGCCTCATCGTCGGGTGGGAGCCCCTGACAACAAGGTTCGAACACAAGGATCGGTTTTGCGGCGGCAGGTCCCCGGGCAGCCTGTCCGGACCGACAGCGCGGTTCAACTTTTCGCTGCATCCGCAGCGTCGCGCGTAATGACGAGACTCTCGGCCTCCCGCCGGGGCTTTGCGATGGTCCAGACGATACTGTCGGGCGCAGTATGCGGGATCGGTGCGGTGGGGCCTGCATTTCGACGGCATGCGGGCACGCCGCGGCATGCTGCTTGGCATCGGTGCGGCACGAGCTGTTGTTCCGAAGTCATCGTGCGCTGCAAGCCAAAGCTGTGCTGCCTGAGCGACTTTAATATACCAAGGGTGTAGGGTTGTACCAAAAGGTGGTAGACTGCGCTGCAATTCGGATAGGGTGACAGATGGAACTTTTTGCCTAGTCGATAGTTGCAGCTTCAGGTTGACCCGGGGGGGTGGATCATGGGCTTGGGCGATTCGGGGAAATGAACTTATCGAAGCAAGTTGGATTGGTGAAAGGACCCACGCTTGCTGACGCAAGCTGGGAAAGGGGAATCTCTGTACTGCCAGGAGCCGTGCGCCGCGCCTATGCGGCCAACGCGACTATTGCAGGCGAATACCACACCAAATCCTCTATTCTGATTATGATCGCCGGCTGGGCGGCATTTGCGAAGACATTGCCGAATGGCTCACGTCTCATCGTCGATTTTGCGCTTCCTCGCGAAATTGCGGTGATCGAGTTCGCCGGAAAAGCGGGCGATACGGTGACGGCCCTCTCGGACGTTATCGCGATCGAGCTGGCCGGCCCCGTCCGTACATGTTCTGCGCGTTATCCGCAGTCCATCTGCGAAGCAATCCTGCGGGCTGAGGCGGATCGATATTCAAGGGTTGCGGAACACCTGGCAAGCGTCAGCAGAAGGGGTGCCGTTGAGCGCACGGCCCATTTCCTTCTCGAACTGGCCTGCCGCTCACATCGATCGGCAACGAGCTATCCGGCCCGCTTCGAATGCCCGCTGACCCAGGGCGAACTGGCCGATGCATTGGGACTTTCGGCTGTGCATGTAAGTCGCGTGTTGAAAACGTTGCGTCAGACCGCCCTGGCCTCATTCCGGTACGGCGTCGTCGAGTTGCACGATCTTCCGGGACTGATCAAAACAGCCGGATTTGATCGCTCCTACATTTCGGGCTGATGCAAGGCGCCTGGCACGGGCAGTTCAGCGCGGGAGTGCTGAACTGCTCAAACCGTTTGGGCCAAATCGTCTCCTTCCGGCCAGCCTATTCTCCCAGCGCAAGTCCCAATTCGGCGCGCCGTCGCAGCCAAAGACTTGCGCGGTAGCGAGGATCCCGGGTGCGGTCATGGATCGTATCCAGCATGCGCAGAATGCGGGCAGGGCCGAGCTTGTTGCCCCACTCCAGCGGTCCGTGGGGATAGCCGAGCCCCAGCCGCACGGCGGCGTCGACATCCGCCGCCGATGCAATCTTTTGCTCGACGATCTCGCAGCCGATATTGACGATCATCGCGACGACGCGCTGGCAGACCGCGCCGCAACTATCGCTCACCAGAGTGGCCTTGCGGCCGGCGCTTTTGACAAGCGCGCGGGCGGCGCTCCTGGCCTTGTCGGACGTCGCCGCCGACGCGACGAGCGTGACGTGACGGTCCAGGCCGAAATAGGGATCGAACCCGACGCATAGTGAAGGTAAGAGGCCAAGACGCATCGCGGCGCCGGCGACGTCGTGCCCTTCCAACCCTACGAGGATGAGGCCGTCTCGCCCTAGCGCCTGATCCTGGCGGCCGCAAACAGTGGCGCCGGCCGACGCGACCAGTTTTTGCATTTCGCCGGTGTCATTGTCGGCCAAGACGGTGACACGGTCCGGAATCCCGGCGGTCTCCGCCGGCTGTGTCGATGCGGGCGGAACGGCTTGCCGGTTGCCGTCGTAGGCATAGAAGCCGCGTCCGGTCTTGCGCCCAAGCAGGCCCGCCGCCACACGCTGCGCCGCGATGACGGAAGGGCGGTAGCGCGGATCCTGATAGAACTGGTTGTAGACACCCTCCATCACCGGGTGGGAGACATCGAGCCCGGTGAGGTCCATCAATTCGAAGGGGCCCATCCTGAAGCCGGCGGCGTCGCGCAGGATCGCATCGATCTCGGCGATCGAGGCCACGCCCTCCCGCAGCATGGCCAGGGCCTCGGTGCCGAAGGCACGGCCGGCGTGATTGACGATAAAGCCGGGCGTGTCGCTGGCGACGACGGGCCGGTGGCCGAAGCGGGCTGCAAGCTCGACCAGCGTGTGCTCGACCTCAGGCGCCGTGTGAGCTCCTGAGATGACCTCGACCAGTTTCATCACGGGCACGGGATTGAAGAAATGGTAGCCGGCAATCCGCTCAGGTCGCTTGGCCGCGGAAGCGATCGCCGTGACGGACAGCGAAGAGGTGTTGGTCGCGATGATGGCGTCCGGCCTGACGATTGTCTCCAGCGCCTCGATGAGCTGACGTTTGGGCTCGAGACGTTCGACAATAGCTTCCACCACCAGATCGGCGCCTGCCAGTCGCCCAAGTGTTTCGGCAGGTTCGATATGGGCGAGCAGCTTCTCGACCACGTCCGAGCTGACTTTGCCGGCGGCTGCCCTGGCGCGCTGACGCGACGCGATTTGCTCGATGGCCGCCGCCGCCTTTCCGGGGGCATCATCGACCATCATCACATCGATGCCTGCCGCCGCCAGGACCTCCGCTATGCCGGAACCCATCACCCCGGCGCCTACGACACCGGCTTTCCCGATCCGACTGGTGGGCTCCCCTCCCGCGCCTGCCAAGTCAGCGCCCCTTGAACGAGGGTCCGCGCTTCTCCAGGAAGGCGGCAATGCCCTCCCGTTTGTCCGCGGTATCGAAAAGCAGCTGGAAGGCTTTGCGTTCCAGCCTCAAGGCGGTTTCCAACGGAGCGTCTTCGCCGTTGACGACCGCCTCCTTGATCTGCTCGACGGCCAGCGGCGGAAGACGGCCGATCCTCTCAGCGATTTGCAGCGCATGCTGCAAGGCCTGGCCCTCATCCGTCAGGGTGCTGACCAAGCCGGCACGCTCGGCATCCTCGGCCGAAAACATGTCGCCGGTGAGAAGGAGCATCAGCGTCTTGTATTTGCCGATTGCCCTGAGCAGGCGCTGGGTGCCGCCGGCGCCCGGCATCAAGCCGAGCTTGACTTCAGGCTGACCAAAAGTGGCTGTCCGTGCGGCGACGATGATGTCGGCGTGCATGGCAAGCTCGCACCCGCCGCCCAGCGCGAAGCCTTCGACCGCGGCAATGACCGGCTTCGGGCACCTGGCAATCGCGTCCCAGTAGCGATGGGTGCGCTGCAGAAGCATGTCGGCCGAGCCGAGCTTTTCAAACGCTTTTATGTCGGCTCCTGCAGCGAAGTTGCCGCCGCGCCCAGCAATGACGATCGAGCGGATTTCCGTGTCCTCGGAAAAGCCTGCCACGGCGGCGGCCAGCTTCTCCCGCACTTCGAGGTTGAGCGCATTGCGCACTTCGGGACGATTGATTTCGACCAGCCCCACCTTCTCGCCAGGGCGGCTCTCGACGACAACGAGGGCGTCTTTCGCGGAACTCATTTCGTGCTGCGGAAGCTAACTGGGACATTTGGTTTCATACCCGAACTATGGTCAGCAGCCGCGAAGCCCGCAAGGACATTGTTTGCTGTGGCCGGTCCGATCGGGGTGGTCCGCAGGCCGGACCCCGCTTCTCAGCGTCATGCTTTCGCTCGAGCTCCGATGTCCCTTAGCGATGCTCCAGCAAGATGCGCGTCACATGCTCGGCGATGGCCAGGCTCGAGGTCAGCCCGGGGCTTTCGATGCCAAACAGATTGACCAGGCCCGAGATGCCATGCGTTCCGGTATCCTGGATGACGAAATCGCTGTTGGCTTCGCCGGGTCCGGAAAGCTTTGGCCTGATACCGCTATAGGCCGGCTGCAGGCTGCCGTCGGCCAGTTCCGGCCAGTATTTGCGGATTTCAGCATAGAAGCGGGTGCCGCGTGTTGGGTCGACGCGGTAGTCGAGCGCATCGGTCCATTCGACGTCAGGCCCAAAGCGCGCCGTGCCGGCAAGGTCGAGCGTCAGATGGACGCCGAGCCCGCCGGGCTCCGGCACGGGATAGATGAGGTGCGAGAAGGGCGCTCGCGTCGCCACTGAAAAATAGTTGCCTTTGGCGTAGCGAAGCCCGGGCAGGAACCGGCGATCGAATCCTGTGATCGAGCCGGCAAGCGCGACAGCGCCGAGGCCCGCCGCGTTCACGAGCCGCGATGTGGCGATCTCGAAATCTTCGCCGCTTCCCGTGCTGGTCGTGTGGAGAACGATGCGGTTGGCTTCGATCCGGCCCGACACGATGCGGGTGTTGAGCGACAGCATCGCACCGCCTTCCTCGGCATCGCCGAGCAGGGCTAGCATCAGCGCGTGGCTGTCGATGATGCCGGTGGAGGGCGAAAGCAGGGCAGCGGTGCAATGCAGCGCCGGCTCCAGCGTGTGAGCCTTGGCGGCGGAGAGGAAACGCAAGTCACCGAGGCCGCAGGCCTCGGCATTGGCTCGAATGTTGGCAAGCACCGGCTCCTGCGCGTCATCGGTCGCGACGATCAGCTTGCCGCAGCGCCGGTGCGGGATCGAGCGCTCGGCGCAGTAGCGATAGAGCATCTCGCGTCCGGCCACGCAGAGCCGCGCCTTGAGCGAGCCTTGCGGATAATAGATGCCGGCATGGATCACTTCCGAGTTGCGCGAGCTCGTCTCGGTGCCGATGGCATCCGCCGCTTCGAGGATCAGCGCGTCGAAACCTTGCGCGGCAAGGCCGCGCGCGATCGCGAGGCCCACCACGCCGGCACCGGCAATCACGCAGTCAACCCGTTCCATGCCCAGTCCATTCGGTTGCGCGAGCGGCACCTCACAGCCCTTTCTCAAGGATCATCTGGCTGTTGTCCATTGCTGTAGGGCAATCATGTGCCCGCCGCGGCTTGCGAGACCGACCATGCGCCAGGTTCCCATGGCGCTATCGATCCTGACAGGGCGGCTCTTGCGGCTTGAACGTGCGATGATGCATCACAGCTCAGACACGAGGGCAAATTTCGGACTTCTCGACCAGCGAGATGGTCCTACACTCGCAGACAGGAGCCATCATGGACGCCAGACCGAATTCCCCTGAAGCCCGCGACATCCGCTACCACATGCACGCCTACACCAATGCCCGCAAGCATCAGGAAACGGGACCGCTGGTCATCGAAAAGGGCGACGGCATCTATGTCGAGGACATTGCCGGGAACCGCTATATCGAGGCGATGGCCGGCCTGTGGAGCGTTGCCGTCGGCTTCTCGGAAAAGCGACTGGTCGAGGCGGCCACGCGGCAGATGTCGAAGCTGCCCTTCTATCACGATTTCGGCTCGAAGGCGCATTCGCCGTTGATCGATCTGGCCGAAAAGCTGGTGCAGATGGCGCCGGTGCCGATGAGCAAGGCCTATTTCACCAATTCGGGCTCCGAGGCCAACGACACGGCGATCAAGATGATCTGGTACCGGTCGAACGCGCTCGGCCGGCCGGCGCGCAAGAAGATCATCAGCCGCAAGCGTGGCTATCATGGCGTCACCATCGCGTCCGCAAGCCTGACCGGGCTGCCGAACAATCATCTGTCCTTCGACCTGCCGATCGCCAATATCCTGCACACCTCGACGCCGCACCACTGGCGCGATGCCGAGCCCGGGGAAAGCGAGGAGCAGTTTTCCAGCCGTCTGGCCGACGACCTGGAAAAACTGATCCTCGCAGAGGGGCCGGAAACCATCGCCGCCTTTATCGGCGAGCCGATCATGGGCGCCGGCGGCGTCGTCGTTCCGCCCGCCGGCTATTGGGAAAAAATCCAGGCGGTGCTGTCGAAATACGACATTCTTTTAGTGGCCGACGAGGTCATCTGCGGCTTCGGCCGCACCGGCGAGATGTTCGGTTCGCAGACCTTCGGCATCAAGCCCGACATCATGGTGTTGTCCAAGCAGATCTCGTCGTCCTACCTGCCGATCTCGGCGCTGCTGATCAACGACAAGGTTTTCGAACCGATCGCCGACGAGAGCGATCGCATCGGCACCTTCGGCCACGGCTTCACCGGCGGCGGTCATCCTGTCGCCGCGGCCGTCGCGCTGGAAAACCTCAAGCTGATCGAGGAGCGCGACCTTGTCGGCAATGCGCGCACGGTCGGCGCGCATTTGCAGGCCAGGCTGCGCAAGCTCGGTTCCCATCCACTGGTGGGCGAGGTGCGTGGCGTCGGCCTGATCGCCGCCGTCGAGCTGGTCGCCGACAAGGCGAGCAAGGCGCCATGGGGCAAGCCTGCGGCTCTCGGTGCGCTGGTCAATGGGTTCATGCAGCACAACGGCGTGATCTCGCGCAACATGGGCGATGCGATCGCTTTCTGTCCGCCGCTGATCATTACCGAGACTCAGGTCGACGCTTTGGTCGACGCGTTCGAACGGTCGCTCGAGGCCGCGCTGCCGCAGGTCCGGCCACGGGGCTGAACCATCGATCACTATGGCAGCGCCGTGTCGGCTGGGTCAGGTCGGCATTTCCGAACTGACCTGCTTGCGAGGCATGGTTATTCGGGCTTGTCGTCCGGATGACCGAGTTCGCAGAACCAGCCGCCGAGATATTTCACCGACGGCCTCCTTGGGTCGGGAATTGGCGTCTTCGCCTCGACGGCGGCCCGGAACGGCTCGGCGCTGTCCTGCGGGATGAATCCGAGATGGTCTGCGCCGCTGTTGTCGACCATCTTCAGCTTGTTGTTGGATAAGCCGAACGAGATGGTGTGGCCGACGCGCGGCGCCGTCAGCGATGCCTCGACCAGGCGCACGCAGTCGGCGAAGGAAAGATACGACCACAGCATGCGCCGGTCGGCCGGCTCGGGGAAAGACGAGAAGATGCGCAGGCACACCGTCTCGATGCCGAACTTGTCCCAGTAAAGCCGGCTGAGGCTTTCGACGAAATTTTTCGACACGCCATAAAGACTGTCCGGGCGCACCGGCGCGTCGACGCCGATGTGCGCCTCGATTTCGTGGTAGCCGATGGCATGTACCGAGGAGGCGTAGACGACGCGCTTCACGCCGTGTTTCCGCGCGCCTTCATAGATGTGGTAGGAGCCGCGAATGCTGGAATCGAGGATGGTCTGCCACTCGCATTCGAGCGGCGCGCCGCCGAAATGCACGATCGCATCGCAGTCCTTGATGGCTGCGATGGTCGCCTCCATGTCGGCAAGATCGAAGACGGCTTCTTCTTCATGAGGCGCAAGATCGCTGAACGGCCCGCGGCCCGCCAGGCGGATCTTGCTTGCCAGCGGCACCAGTCCCTTGCGCAATTGCGAGCCGAGCCGGCCAGCGGCACCGGTGATCAATATACGTTCGTAGTGCGGCATCGTTTACTCCACTTGCGCGACGGCGGCATTGATCCGCGAGATCGCCTCGGCCAGCACCCCTTCGCCGGTCGCCGTCGAGATGCGGAAATAGGGTGACAGTCCATAGGCGACGCCCGGCACCGACGCCACGCGTCCTTCGTTGAGAAGATAGTTGGCCACGGCCGCGTCATCCTCAAGGACGACGCCCTTGGGCGTCTTGCGGCCGATCAGGCTGGCGCAGCCGATATAGGCGTAGAAGGCGCCTTCCGGCGGCGACAACGTCAGTCCGTTTATCTTCCTGATGCCGTCCACTACCAGGTTGCGGCGCGCCTCGAAGGCCTGCCGGAAGCGCGCGACTTCATCCTGCGGCCCGTTGAGGGCGGCGACGGTCGCGGCTTGTGCGATCGAGCAAACCGAGGTGCAGGACTGGCTTTGGATCGTCGACATCGCCTTGATGAGTGGCGCGGGGCCGGCTGCGTAGCCGACGCGCCAGCCGGTCATCGCATAGGACTTCGAGACGCCGTTGACGATCAGGGTGCGGTCCTTGAGCTCGGGGCAGGCCTTGCCGAAGGAGACGAAGTCGCGTCCGTCGAAGAGGATGTGCTCGTAGATCTCGTCGGAAAGGACCAGCACCTGCGGGTGTTTTGCCAGGACCGCGCCCAGCGCCTTGAGATCGGACGCGGAATAGACCGCGCCAGACGGGTTGCCGGGCATGTTGAGGAAAAGCCACTTTGTCCTTGACGTGATTGCCTTTTCCAGCACCGCTGGCGTCAGCCGGAAGCCAGTGGTCTCCGGGCATTCGACGACGACGGGCGTGCCGCCGAGCAGCTTCACCATTTCCGGATAGGAGACGAAATAGGGCGCCGGCAGGATCGCCTCGTCGCCTGGCTCCAGCGTCGCCATCAGCGCGTTGAAAATGATTTGCTTGGCGCCGTTGGCGACGACGATGTGGTCGGCCGTGTAGTCCAGCCCGTTCTCACGGCGGAACTTGCCGGCCACGGCTTCGCGCACTTCTGCGGTGCCGGCGGCAGCGGTGTAGAGCGTCTGTCCTGCTTTCCCCGCGAAGTGGGCGGCATCGATGATGTGAAGCGGGGTCGGGAAATCGGGTTCGCCCAGCCCGAGGTCGATCACGTCCACTCCCTTGGCGCGCAGCGCCTTGGCGGCCTGCGAAGCCGCCATGGAAGCCGAAGGCTTCACCGCCGAAAGGCGCGAGGCAACGTAACTCATTGGTCGTTCTCCGAGATATAACCCTTGGATCGGTCGTTGGCCCGCGCGGCGGCGCTGCGCTTGGCCGGATCGCCATAGCCGCCGCCGCCCGGCAGTTCGAGGATCAGCCGACGCCCGGCGGGGACGTGCTGCCAGCCCTTGGGGCGCATCTTCGTACCGTCATCGAGCTTGACCACGCCGGCGACGCCGGGCTCGCCGCCATTGCGTCCGCGCGGGGGATGGTTCACCCGGTCGAACATGGCGGAGAAGTCGAACTCGTGGCCGTCGGTCGCAGCGATCTCGATGATCTGACCCAGGCCGCCGCGGAACTCGCCGTCGCCGCCGGAATTCGGCCGCAGCTCCTTGCGCCAGATCACGATCGGACCGGTATGCTCCGTCGCCTCGATCGGCATCGTATGAACACCGGACGGGAAGGCCGTCGCCGACAAGCCGTCGAGCTCAGGCCGCGCGCCCATGCCGCCGGAGTTGAACATCAGCACTTCGGCGCGGCGGCCGGACGCGCCGGCGACGGGCCGCGCCGAAATGTGGATGTTCCACAGCGCGCCGGCGCCTTCGGCGAGTATCTTTCCGGGCAACGCCTTGGAGAACGCGCCAAGCACCAGATCGGGCACCATATGGCCGAAGATGTGCCTCAACGCCACCGGGGCCGGCCGCACGGCATTCAGGATGTTGACCGGCGAGGACACGGTGAAGAAGGCGAGCGAAGCGGCATTGTTCGGGATGTCGGGCGCCACCATGCATTTCAGCGCATAGCAGGCATAGGCCTTGCTGTAGATGATCGGGCAGTTGATGCCCCAGCGGCTCATCGGGTCGGTGCCGGTGAAGTCGACCTCGACATGGTCCTCGCGGACCGACACCGTGGCCGCGAGTTTCACCGGCTCGTCGTAGCCATCGGTCACCAGCTCGTTCGACCAGCTTCCCTTGGGCAGCGCCTCGATGCGTTCCAGCATGGCGTCGCGGGTGCGCGAGAAGATGAAATCGCCTAACCCAGCCAGCGAGGTGAGGCCGATCTCCTTCATCATGTCGACGAGGCGCCGGTGCCCGACCTCGTTGCAGGCGGCGAGCGAATAGAAATCGCCGACTACCTGGTTGGGCTCGCGGACATTGGCGCGCAGGATCCTGACCAGATCGAGATTGACCTTGCCCTTTTCCGCGAACTTCATGATCGGGATCTGGATGCCTTCTTCGTAGACGGACTTGCCGTCGGCGCCGAAGCCGCGCCCGCCGACATCGACGACATGTGCCGTGCAGGCAAAGAAGGCGACGAGCTCGCCGTTCAGGAAGGACGGGGATACCATGGTGATGTCGTGCAGGTGGCCGGTGCCCTGCCAGGGATCGTTGGTGACGTAGGTGTCGCCTTCGAACATCTGGTCGCGCGGGATTTCGTGCATGAAATGCAGCACCGCCTCGGCCATGGTGTTGACGTGGCCCGGCGTGCCGGTGACTGCCTGCGCAAGCATCTGGCCGCGCGGGTCGAACACGCCAGCCGACAGGTCGCCGGATTCGCGCACCGAAGTCGAGAAGGCGGTGCGCAGCAGGGTGAGCGCCTGCTCCTCGACCACCGAGATCAACCGGTTCCACATGACCTGCATGCGGATTTCGCCAATATCGCTCATGCCTGGCTGCCTTTGCGGATCAGGAGGATCGCGCCGTCGCTCTGGATGACGGCGTCGAAGCTGGTGGTGACGACGGTGGAAGTTTCGCGCTCGACGATGACCGCGGGGCCCGCGATCCGATCGCCGGGCCGGAGCGTGTCGCGCTCGACGATGCCGTAGCTGCGCGGCGCGCCGCTGACCGGATCGAACACCTCGCGGGTCGTTTTGAGTTCGCTCGTCCTCTTGCCGCTAGTGAGCTCGTGCCTGGCGACGGCGGGACGAACATCCGTCGCCTTGACCGACCAGGTGACGATCTCGATTTCCAGTCCGTCGAGCCCCTCGATGGCACGGCCGAAGAAGCGCTGGTAGTTCTCCTCGAACAGCGCCTTGAGTTCTGCAACGGCATCGTCGCCGAACGGCTCGTCTGCCACCGGCATGGGGATTTCCCAGCCCTGGCCGGCATAGCGCATGAAGGCGGTGATTTCGCAGACGATCCTGCCGCTGGCGCCGCCGCGCACAAAACCCTCGGCGGAGGCCTTGAGATCGGCGAGCAGGGCATTCACTTCGGCAGGCTGGAACCGCGACAGGCGCGTCAGCTTCGAGGCCAGCGCCTCGTAGCCGAACGGCGCCTTGAGGAAGCCGATCGCCGAGCCGACGCCGGCGCCGCGCGGAACGATGCACTGGTCGATGCCGAGCTTTTCGCACAGTCTCGCCGCGTGAAGCGGGGCGGCGCCGCCGAAGGCAATCATCAGATTGTCGGATATGTTCTTGCCGTTCTCGACCGCATGGACGCGGGCAGCATTGGCCATGTTCTCGTCCACTACCTCGCAGATGCCGAAGGCCGTCGACATGGCATCGAGCGACAGCCGCTCGCCGACATCGCGCAGAATCGCCTGCTCGGACGCAGTGCTGTCCAGCTTGATCGCCCCGCCGGCGAAATTGTCGGGGTCGAGCTTGCCGAGCACGAGATCGGCATCCGTGATCGCCGGACGGTTGCCGCCGCGCCCGTAGCAGGCCGGCCCCGGCTCCGAGCCGGCACTCTCCGGCCCGGTCTGGATACGGCCCATGGCGTCGACCCAGGCGATGGAACCGCCGCCGGCGCCGATCTCGATCATCTCGATAACCGGGATGGAGATCGGCATGCCCGAGCCCTTCGAGAAGCGGTAGGTGCGCGCCACTTCGAAGGTTCTCGCCGTGCGCGGCGCATAGTCCTCGATCAGGCAGATCTTGGCGGTGGTACCGCCCATGTCGTAGGAGACGACCTTCTCAAGACCGAAGCGCCTGGCGATGTCTGCGGCGAAGATCGCGCCGCCCGCCGGGCCCGATTCGACCAGCCGGACCGGAAATTCCGAAGCGGTCTCCACCGAGATCAGGCCGCCGCCGGAATGGATCATGAAGACGGGGCAATCGGCGCCCATGTCCTTCAGGCGCGTCTGCAGGCGGGCGAGATAGTCGGCCATCTGCGGCCGCACATAGGCGTTGGCGCAGACCGTGTTGAAGCGTTCGAACTCGCGCATCTGCGGCGAGACTTCGGCGCTGATCGAGATCGGGATGCCGAGTTTTCTGGCAAGGATCTCGCGCGCCCGGCGCTCGTGGTCGGGGTTGGCATAGGCATGGATGAAGCCGATCGCCACCGAGCCGAAACCGCCCGCCGCGATGCGGTCGGCGATCTCTTCCAGAGCGGCTTCGTCGAGCGGCTGCAGCTCCTGGCCTTCCGCGCCGATGCGGCCCTTGACGGTGAAGCGATCCTCGCGCGGGATCAGCGGCGTCGGCAGTTGCAGGTTCAGATCATACTGCTCGAAGCGGTTTTCCGTTCGCATCTCGATCACGTCGCGGAACCCTTCCGTCGTGACCAGCGCGGTCTTCGCGCCACGGCGCTCAATCAGCGCGTTGGTGGCGAGTGTCGTGCCGTGGATGATGATGCCGATCTCGGACGGAGAAATTCCGGCGTCGCGAATGACGATGGCGATGCCGTCGAGGATCGCCTGCTCGGGAGCCGCATAGTTGGTCAGCACCTTGGTCGAAAACATCGTCCCTCGGACATCAAGGGCGATGTCGGTGAAGGTGCCGCCGATGTCCGCGCCGAGACGGATGTCGTCAGTTCTGGAGGTCATGACTTGGCCTTCTGGGAAGCGAGCGCGGCGTCGCGCATCTGAGAGAGGGTCTGCCGGGGCGTTATCGCTTCGGGCGAGATGGCGATGTCGAGGACGGCGCCGGTCGTCGACCTAAGCGCCCGCTCGAACGCCGCCGCGAAATCCCCCGTGGATTCGACCCGCTCGGCGTGAAAGCCATAGGCCTTCGCCAGCGCCACGAAGTCGGGATTCTCGAGCGAGGTTCCGGAGACGCGAGCCGGATAGTTGCGCTCCTGATGGGCACGGATGGTGCCGTATATGCCATTGTTGACGATCAGCACGATCGGCTGCGCGCCGGCCTGCATGGCGGTTCCGAGTTCCTGGCAGTTCATCTGGAAGTCGCCGTCACCGGCAAAGCAGACCACGGTGCGTTGCGGGTATGCGACCTTGGCCGCGATCGCGGCCGGCAGGCCATAGCCCATGGCGCCGGATTGCGGCGCAAGCAGGCGCGCTTGCGGTCCAAACTTGAAGAACTTGTTCGGCCACACGGTGAAATTGCCGGCGCCGTTGGTGAGGATGACGTCGGGCGGCAGCGTCTCGCGCAGCCAGGTGCTGACCGCGACCATGTCGACCGGGCCGGGCTGCACGGGCGCAGCGAACGTGCCTTCATAGGCCTTGCGTGCCGTCGTGCGCCAGTCGGCCCAAGAACCCTTGATCGGGGTGAGCGCCTTGGCGAAGGCGTTCGGACCGGAATGGATACCGATCGTGGGCACATAGATCTTGCCGATCTCGCGATCGGAGCCGTGCACGTGGATCAGCTTCTGGCGCGGTACGGGAACTTCGAGCAGGGTGTAGCCGTCGGTCGTCATCTCGCCGAAGCGGACATTGACGGCGAGGATCACGTCCGCGTCGCGGATCAAGTTTTTCACATGCGGCACCATCCCGACGCCGGCCTCGCCGACGAACACCGGCGAATGGTTGTCGAACTGGTCCTGATACCGGAAGGCTGTCACGACCGGGATATCGGAGGCTTCGGCGAAAGCCTGAAGCGCCGCGCGTCCGTCAGCCGTCCAGTTGGCGCCGCCCATCAGCAGCACCGGATTTTCGGCGGCGGCAAGCATCTTCAATACCGACGCAATTGCCTCCTGTGCCGGCGCCGCTTCGAAGATAGGCGCCGGCCCGCCGAGCGGCGCGGCTTCGGTCATGGCCGTCAGCATGTCTTCCGGCAGCGCGACCACCACGGGGCCGGGGCGTCCGGTCAAAGCGGTGGTCCAGGCCCGCGCCACGATTTCGGGAAGGCGATCGACGTCATCGATCTCGACCGCCCATTTTGCGACGGTTCCATACTCCGCCCGGTAGTCTATTTCCTGGAAGGCTTCGCGGCCTTTGATGTCGGTGCCGACCTGGCCGACGAAGAGGATCATCGGCGAACTATCCTGCATGGCGGTGTGCACGCCGATGCTGGCATTGGTCACGCCCGGGCCGCGCGTCACAAAGCAGATGCCCGGCGTGCCCGTCAGCTTGCCGTAGGCGGAAGCCATGAAAGCCGCACCGCCCTCATTGCGGCAGAGCACGTAGTCCAGCTTTCCACGCGTGTCGTGCAGCGCGTCGAGAACGGCGAGATAGCTTTCGCCGGGAACGCCGAAGCTCTTGGTCGCGCCAAGCGAGATCAGGCACTCGACAAGAAGGCGACCGCCATTGCGGACCATGCTTCGGCATCCTCTTACGCTGGTGGCAAGCAGACGGAGCCTGCCTTTCGAACTTATACCTGCACTCTGGCGGGCCGACGCGAAATCAAGAAATGCGATCCATTCGAAAGTTTTTCTTTATTCTGCAATTCGAACCAGGACGCCGGGATTCATCGTGCCCTGCGGGTCGAACGCGCCCTTCAGCCGCGCCATGAGTTCCCGCTCCACAGAACTGCGATTCCGCTCGGCCATGGCGATCTTGGCGCGCCCAAGCCCATGTTCCGCCGCGAAGCTGCCCCCCATCTCGGTAGCGAGCGCAGCCAGCGCCTCGGCAAATTGTCCCGCCTTGCCGTCGAAATCGGCGCGGCCTTCCGGCGGCGACAGATTGTAGTGGATGTTGCCGTCGCCGAGATGCCCGAATGGGTTGATCCGCACGCCGGGCAGGATGTCGTCGCAAATCCCGGCGCCGGTCTCGATGAAGCGGGCGATGGCGCCCGGCGGCACCGAGATGTCGTGCTTCAACTGTTCGCCTTCCAGCCGCTGCCCCTCGGGTTGTTCCTCGCGCAGCCGCCAGAATTGCGCCCGCTGCGCGCCCGAATTGGCCAGCGCGCCATCCACGACCAGACCTTCCTCCATACCCCATTCCAGTGCCGAAGCGAGGATCTCCTCCAGCGGAACGCGCGCCGAACCTGACGCCAGTTCGACGAGCAGGTAGACGTCGCCTCGTGTTTCCAGCTGGTAGGCGAGATCAGGCAGATGCTTGAGCGCCAGCGTCAGGCCGACATCGGAGAAGAATTCGAGCCCGGCAAGGAACTCGCCGGCCTCGCCGCGCAGATAGGTGCCGAAGGAAACGGCCGCGGCGAAGTCGGACATCACCAGAAGCGCGCTCGCCTGTTGTTTTGGGGTGGGATAGAGCCTGAGGACAGCGCGCGTGACGATGCCGAGCGTGCCTTCGGCACCGCAGAACAGCTTGCGCAGCTGATAGCCGGCATTGTCCTTCTGCACCGCGCGAAGGCCGTCCCATACCGCGCCGTCCGGGGTCACGACTTCGAGGCCGAGCACAAGGTCCTGCATCATGCCATAGCGAAACGCCTGGCTGCCGCCGGCATTGGTGCCGATCAGGCCGCCGATCCTGGCGCTGCCTTCGGCGCCGAGATGCATCGGGAACATCAGGCCATGCGGCTCCAGCGCGTCGTGCAACGCGGCGAGCACAACGCCCGCGTCAACCGCAATCGACCCGCTCTCCGGATCCGGTTCGCCTATTGCCGTCATGCGCGAAAGCGAGACGATCACCGCGTTCGCCCGATCGGCGACGGCGCCGCCGCACAGGCCGGTGTTTCCGCCTTGCGGAATCACGGCCACGCCGGCCACCCGGCATGCCTTGACCACTGCCGCAACTTCGGCCGTGCTCGCGGGTCTGGCAACGCCCAAAGGCGCGACGCCATAGCGGTTCAGCCAGTCGCGCTGATAAGGCTCGGCGTCGGTGCCCGAAAGCCAGCCTTTCGGTCCGAGAATCTCGCGCAAAGCGGTGACGGGATCGGTCATTGCGATACCTGCGATGTGTGGCACGCCGCGTATAGACAGCAGCTGGCTCTGGCTCAATGACCCAGCACCTGCGACAGAAATTGCCGGGTGCGCTCGTTCCGGCAAGAGGTGAAGAACTGCTCCGGCGGCGCCTCCTCGACGATCTCGCCGCGGTCCATGAAAATGACGCGGTCGGCGACGCGGCGCGCGAAGCCCATCTCGTGCGTGACACAGATCATCGTCATGCCTTCCGAAGCAAGGGTCACCATGACGTCCAGCGCTTCGGCGATCATTTCCGGGTCGAGCGCCGAGGTCGGCTCGTCGAACAGCATGAGCTGCGGCTGCATGCAAAGGGCGCGCGCAATGGCCACCCGCTGCTGCTGGCCCCCGGAGAGCTGTCCGGGAAACTTCGTCGCCTGCTCGGGAATGCGGACCTTCTCCAGATAGCGCCGGGCGGTCGCCTCGGCCTCGGCGCGCGGTCGCTTGCGCACGATCATCGGTGCGATCATGCAGTTCTCCAGCACGGTCATGTGCGGGAACAGGTTGAAGTGCTGGAACACCATGCCGACTTCGCGCCTGATCCCGTCAATGTTGCCGACATCGTCGTTGAGCTCGGAGCCGAGCACGGTGATGCGCCCGCCATTGTGCTGCTCGAGTCGATTGATGCAGCGGATCATGGTCGACTTGCCGGAGCCCGAGGGGCCGCAGACGACGATCTTTTCTCCGCGCTTCACGGAAAGGTTTATGTTCCGCAGCGCGTGGAAAGAGCCGTAGTATTTGTCCAGGTTCTCGATATGAACCGCGGCGCCGGATGACTGCGTCGAAATCACTTTGCGCGCCTCCTTACCGTTCGCCGACCGACATGCGGCGCTCGAGGTAAGCACCGTAGCGGGACAGGCTGAAGACGAAGACGAAATAGATCAACGCAATGAAGGCATAGACCTCGACATAGGCGAAGCGCCATTCGCCGGTGCCGTAGGCGGCATTGCCGGAGGCGAGGATCTCGAAGAAACCGACGATAACCACCAGCGAGGTTTCCTTGAACGAGATGACGAACTGGTTGATCGTCGCCGGCAGCGCGTTGCGCATGGCCTGCGGCAGGAGGATGCGGCCGATGCGCTGCCAGTAGCTCATGCCTAGCGCCATGGCGGCTTCCTCCTGGCCCTTCGGAACGCCCTGCATGCCGCCGCGCACGATCTCGGCCTGATAGGCCGAGAAGAACAGGGCCGAGCCGAGAATGACTCGGTACAGCTTGTCGCCTGCCATCCATTGCGGCAGCGCGAAGGGCAGCACGACGGCAAAGGTGAAGAGAATAGAGATCAGCGGCAGCGAGCGCACTCCGTCGATGATCAGGCCCGTGGTCCTGGATATCCAGGGCAGCTCCGAGCGGCGCAAGAGAGCCAGGCAGATCGCCAGCGGAAAGCCGATCAGGCAGGTGGTGACGAAGATGAAAAGGGTGAGCGCCAGCCCGCCCCAGGCTTCCTCGCCGACATAGGGGAGGCCGAGCACGCCGCCTTTCATCAGCACATAGTAGAGCGCCGCTCCGACGCCCCAGACGAGCGCGATGCGGCTGCCGGTCCAAAAGGCCGGGATGCAGCTCAGCACTGTCATGATCACGACGGCCACACAGGCCAAGGCCGAGCGCCATTGCTCCTCGAAGGGATAGAGGCCGAAAAGGATGATGCGCCATCTGGCGGCAATGACCGACCAGCAGGCTCCTGCCGCCGCCTGGCAGGCCTCGGGCCCGCCGCTGGTGGTGAACACCGCTGAGAACACCGCCCAGTTAAGCAGCTTCCAGAGAACGAAAGCCATGATCGCCAGCGATATCAGCGACAGCAGCGCCTGCAGCGGCGTGGCGAAGAAACGGCGCCGCAGGTCTTCCAGCTTGCCAGGGGCAGGGGGAGCGACAATTACCATCTCCATCGTTCACCCCCTCAACTGATTGCCCTTGAGGGCAATGGTTTTGTTGATGCGGTTGAACACGGCTGCCAGGCTGAGATTGATCGCCAGGAAGCCCGCCATCAGGATACCGATCGCCTCCAGCGTCTGGCCGGAGTGGTTGATGGTCAGCGCCACGATCATGAAGAAGTCGGTGAAGCCCACCGCAATGCCCATGGTCGTCGCCTTCATCAGCCAGACATACTGGTTCGCGAGGATCGGCAGCATGGCACGCAGCGCCAGCGGCAGCCGCACCAGCGTGAACACGCGCCAGGGGCTCAGCCCCAGCGAAAGTGCGGCCTCCATCTGGCCCTTGCCGACTGCCTTGAAGCCGCCGCGCACGATCTCGGCGATGTAGGAGCCGCCATAGATGGCGATGGCGATGGCTAAAGCGGAAAATTCGGGAGGAATGCGCAGGCCGCCCTTGAGGTTGAGGCCTTGCAGGGCAGGGAAGTCGAGCAGCGGCAGGTCCGGCAGGCGACCCAGCGCAAGGACAATGACTGCGCTGGCCAGTGCCGTCGCGGCCGCGGTCAGTTGAATGCCGAGCCGCTCGCCGGGCGGTTGGCTGAGGCGCGTGGTCCGGCCCAGCCAAACCGGCAGCGCGATCGCGGCGATTACAGCAAGGAAAGCTGCCGCAAACGCGACGCCGCCGACATTGGGGACCGGCACATAGAGGCCGCGGCTGGTCAGCAGCATGCCGAAGGCCTCGTGCGCGGCGCGTGGCGTCGGCAGATGCGTGATGACGGCGTACCAGAAGAAGACCTGGAGGATCAGCGGGATGTTGCGGAAGATGTCGACATAGGTGCGGCCAAGCAGCCGCGCCAGTTCGTTCGAGGAAGTCCGCGCCAGGCCAACGATGGTGCCGACGATCGTCGCCAGGATCAGCCCGGTGCATCCCAGGAATAGCGTATTGATGACGCCGATGAGGAAGAACCACCAGTAGGGGTCGTTGGCGGTGGCGGGCGGCAGCGAGAAGTTGACATCCCAGCCCGTCGACTTGAACAGGAAGTCGAAGCCGGAGGTGATGCCTTGCTGCGCCAGGTTCCGCCGGGCAATCATCACGCAGGCAAGGATCATCGCGGCAAGCGAGCCGACATAAAGAACCTGTAAAAGCGTATTGCGGACCCTCTGATTTCTTAGCAGGCTGACCATCATGGTCTTCCCCGAATTGTCGCCGGCTCCGCCTGGCGGTGCCAGGCGGAGCTCAGAGCGAGCTGCGTTAAGAGGTGGAGTCAGTCGATCACCAGCGGGAACAGGACGCCGCCATTGTTCCAGAGGTTGGTGAGCTCGCGATCCATCTTGTAGGGCGACTCCTTGCCGAGATCGCGATCGAAGATCTCGCCATAATTGCCGACCTTCTTGATCACGTTGTAGGCCCAGTCGTCAGGAAGTCCGAGACCCTTGCCCATGCCTGGCGCGGCACCGAGGAACTTGGCGACCGCCGGCGACGTGGGCTTGGCTTTGATCTCATCGACATTTTTGGACGTGATGCCTTCCTGCTCGGCGAAGAGCAGGGCGGAGAGCGTCCAGTTGGCGACGTCGACCCAGTTGTCGTCGCCTTGCCGCACGATCATGACCTCGGGTTCGACGGCGAGCACGTCGGGCAGGATCACGTGGTCGTCGACCTTGCCCTTGGCGACACGCGCGATTGCGAGAACTGGCCCCCACTGGGCATACATGTCGCAGCGCCCCGAGAAGTATGCTTGCTCGAGCTCTTCCGTCTTTTCGATGACGACAGGCTCCAGCTTTATCCCGACCTTCTGCGCATAGGCCGCGACCTGCTGCTCGATGGTCGTCCCCGCGGGGATGCAGATCGAGCCGCCATCGGCGTCCTTGAGCGACTTCAGATTGAGCTCCTTATGCGCCATCACCTTGGTCGTTCCGAGGTAATAGGACATCGAGAATTGCAGGCCGAGCTCGGTATCTCGGCTGAGCGTGCCGCCCGACGCCTTGATGATGATGTCGACGTCGCCCGACTGCAGCGACGGCCAGCGCTGCGCCCAGCTGATCGGGACGATCTTCAGCTTGGCCGGGTCGCCGAACACGGCGGTCGCCACCGCCTTGCAGAGGTCGATGTCCATGCCCTTCCAGTTGCCCTTGTCGTCTACCTCGGCGAAGCCGAGATAGGAGCCGTCATGGCCCGTGCAGTTGAGCACGCCGCGCGCCTTCACGGTTTCCAGCGTCTTGCCGCCCGCCGCCTCGGCCGGCGCCGCAAAATGAACCAGGCCAAGGGCCATGGCTGCGGCCCCCCATTTCGTCATTTTCATGTTTGTTGTCTCCACTGTTGAGGTTCACTTGTTCTTGTTGTTGGAGGCCCGAAACACGCGCTTCGGCCCTCGGTCGCTAAGCCGCTCCTAATCGGAGAGCGGTGTCGGTTTCGGCAGAGAAAGCTTGAGGTCGCTGCCCCAATCCTGCTGGACGAGCCAGCGATGCAGGGCGGCCACCGCCTTCACGCGCAGATGCCCGCGCGGCATGACGAGGTAGAAGCCGGGGACTTCTTCCGGCTTCATGTCCGAGAGGGCGTCACGGCCAAGTGGCGCGACCAGCGCGCCCGACCTGAAGTCCTCCTCGGCATCGATGACGGAAACCAGGCCGACACCGATGCCTTGGAGCGTCGCACGGCGCATGGTGGCGGCGTCATCGAAGCCGATGCTGCGGTCGCCTTCAGCCAGTTCCACTCCGAGGTGCCGCAATATGTCGGGCCACAGCCGCTTCGACTTGACGGTGTCGAGCAGCGTGAACCGCGTCAGGTCCTGCGCCGACTTGATCTTCTCGCCAATCGCCGGGGTGCAGCATATGATCTTCGGGTCCGGCACCAGCAGCGTGGTCTCGTAGTCCGGCCAGTTGCCATAGCCCCACTGCACCGTCATATCGATGTCGTCACGCCCGAAATCGGGCAGGTCGACCATCGTCGTCAGGCGCAGATCAGCGCCCGGCAGGATCTCGCGGAACAATGAAAGCCTGGGCAGCAGATAGTGCGTCGCGAAGTAGGGGCTCGCATTGAGATTGATGCGGTCCCGGTAGTTCGATTTGGTGACGCGGCGAACGCCTTCGGAAAATTCGTCGAAGCCGGCTTTGACATAGTGCGAGAGCAGGATCGCCGACTCCGTCAGCTCGATCGAGCGCCCCTTGCGCTCGAACAGCGTCACCTGCAGCGTGTCTTCCAAAAGCTTGATCTGCTGACCGACGGCTTGCGGCGTCACCAGGAGCTCGTCGGCGGCCTGCCGGAAGCTCTTGTGCTGTGCGACGGCGTGGAAGACGCGAAGCGCATTGAGCGAAGGAAGGCGAAGCTTGCCGGTCATCGTGAAGTCCGCCTCCTTTCGTTCGAGACTCCGTTGATCATGCACTGCTGGATTTCAGACGCCGCCGGCTTATGAAAACCGATTCAGGCGTAGATGTAACCGCCTGAGACGATTACGTTTTCACCGGTCATATAGGTGTTCTTCGGGCCGCCGGTCATGAGCACCCACTCGGCGATCTCGGTCGGCTCGGCGCCGCGGCCGAGCGGGCTTGCCTTGGCCAGTTCCTCGAGAAAGCCGAGCGCCTTGGCCTTCTCGGTGGCCATGCCGGCGGGCGCGACGGAATTCACCAAAATCCCATCCTTGGCGACGTGATGGGCAAAGGAGCGCGTGAGGCTGACGACGGCGGCCTTGGTCGCCGCATAATGGGCGTTCTGCGGATGCGCCTTGAAGGCGTCGACGGAAGTGAGGTTTACGATCCTTCCACGCACATGCGCTTTTGGCTCTTGCGACTGCATGTGGCGAACAGCCGCCACCATCATGTGGTACGTGCCCTTGATGTTGATGCCGTTGGAGGCGTCCCACTCGGCGTCGGTGATCTCGAGGAGCGGACGCCGAGGATAGATCGCGGCGCAATTGATCAGCGTGTCGACGCGCCCGAGCTTCGCGACAATGGCGTCGAAGGCGGCGTGACACTGCGGTCCGACCTGGATGTCGCAAGCTGCGGCAGCCGTCGGCAGGCCCTTGGCCTTCGCCGCGTCGAGAGCGCTCTCAGCGGCTTCCTGGTTGATGTCGATGATGCCGATCTTTGCCGCCCCGGCCTCCACAGCCATGCGGGCGAGAAGGGCGCCAAGGCCGGCGCCGCCGCCGACGATCAGAACGGAAAGATCCTTCATTGCAGTTTTCCTTACTTGGTGCCGCTGGGCGAGGTCGGCCAGGTCGGCATGATGTCGAAACGAGTAACGTCGGCCCATGCGGGGAGCGCCAGCACAGCGACGACCATCCTGCCCACGTCGTCCGGCTGCACTACTTTTCCGGCGTACATCGCCGCCCGGGCGTCGGCGTCGAGGATGTCGTTGTAGAGCTGCGTCTCGACCCGACCGGCGACGATCTCGGTGACGCGTATGCCGGACGACGAGAGGTCGGCGCGCAAGGCAGCGGCAAAGCCGGAGATCGCCGCCTTGGTGGCCGAATAGACGGCGATATTGGAATAGGCCGCGTGGCCGGCGGTGGAGCCGGTGAACAAGATGTGGCCGGACTGGCGCTCGCGCATCTGCGGCACGACGAGGCGGGTGAGCAGGATCGCCGCGCTGAGGTTCACCTCCAACGTGGTGTCGATGTCCGCGATGTTCATATCGGCGAAATTGCCGAGTGGCGGCATGATGCCGGCGTTGTTGATCAGCACATCGATGGTGAGATCGGCCAGGACCGATTCCAAAGCCTCGCGGTCGGTAACGTCAACGGCGATCGGCAGGATGCCCGGACGCTCGGACTGCAGTTCTTTCAGCGCGGCCTGGCTGCGGCCGACCGCATAGACGTCGTAACCGGCGTCGCTCAACGCGATGGCGATGGCTCGCCCAATGCCGCTCGTCGCACCTGTGATGAAGGCTGTCGTCACGTGGGCTTCCCCTATTGCTCTTCAGTCTGCGGCCTTGACCGGTGCCGCGAAACCAAGAAAAGCAACAAAAAGGAAAGATAAACTTTCGAGAGCCTTTCCGGCAGTTCAAACGTTCCACGCTGCCTGCGCGGCCTCCCACGCTGCGAACCAAAGGAAAACAATCCCGTCGGCGCGCGGGAGAAGGTTCTCGGTCGTCGGTGGAACAAAAACACGGCTTTCGCGACGCGCGGCAAGTCACATTCGGTGCCCACGCGAAGGATCGAACCCGTCCCGGCCCTAACCGGCCGTTGGCGCAGGCCTTTTCATTTTGGTGAAGAGCGAGGCTGCGGCGGCCTTTTGCTCCGCGTCGGTCGCCTCGACTCCGGAAGCCCGCGCCAGGGCGCGAACGCGCCCGAGGCTGTTGTACAGATGCTTGCGCATGGCCTGGCGGGCCTTGCCGCCGTCCTGTCTTTCGATGGCATCGACGATGGCTTTGTGCTCGCTGTGGATGCGAGCGTAATAGCTGTCCTTCAGGGCCGGCTCGACGACATAGCCGAGCTGGAAGCGCGGCACGATCATCGGTCCGAGATAGGCCAGGAAGCCATGGATGAATTCGTTGCGCGCGGCTTTGGCGATCGCGAGGTGGAAATCGTAGTCGTAGTGGATCTGGACGGCCGCCGGGTCGGCCTGCTGCGCGTCGATGTCATCCATCATGGCACGGATGGCGCTCGCCTCCTTGTCGGTGCGGCGTTCGGCGCAGAGCCCGGCGGATTCGACTTCGACGCTCAACCTGAGTTCGAGCAAGGCGATGGTTTCCGGCAAGGTTCTCAGCGCCTCGTCCGGGATCGAGAAATTGCGCGGCACGGGTGTTTCGCTGACGAACATGCCGCGACCCTGCTGCGGCACCACCATGCCCTCGGAGCGCAGCCGCGCCACGGCTTCGCGCACGACGGTGCGGCTGACATCGTATTCGGCGCAAAGCTCCGCCTCGGTCGGCAGTTGCGCGCCCGGCTGCAACTCACCGGAGCGGATTTTTTCCCCCAGGCTCTCCGCCACGACGGTGGAAAGCGGCTTGCGCTTCGTCATTCAGGCCTTCCGTTCAAGTCCAGACTAGGGCCGTTCAAGTTCAGATTCGGGATGATGCCCGAACCGGCGAGACCATTCAAACCGCCGCGGTGACGATCAGTTCGACCAGCATGCCGGGCTTGGCCATCCGCCCCTCGCCGGAAGAGCGTGCCGGCGCATGCTCTTTCGGCATCCAGGCGTCCCAGACCGCATTGACCTCGTCGAAATCCCGCACGTCGTCCAGCCACATCTGGACGTGGAGGATGCGGGTCTTGTCGGTGCCTGCCGTGGCGAGTAGCGCATCGATCTTGGCGAGCACCTCGCGCATCTGGTCGGCCGCCGGTTGGCCCGGCTTGGCAACCTGGCCGGTCAGGTAGAGCGTGCCGTTGTGGATGACGCCATGATGGATGCGGGTGTCGAAGTCGAAGCGTTGGATATCGCCCACTGGATCTTCCTCGTCAGATTGCCGGCGTCTGCCGGATGGGGTTGCCCTGCAGGTACTGCGCGTACGGCGCTTGGACGAGCCAGCCGGCATCGACGGGCAGCGTAACGCCGGTGATCGACGCGGCACGGTCGGAGCAGAGGAACAGCGCCGCCTCGGCGACATCGCGCGGCTCGACGAAGCGGCGCAGCGCGGTGGTGGCCTGGATCGCTTCCGGGTTGCGTTCGCCCTTGGCGATCCTGGACTTCAGCCCGTCGGAGAGGGTATAGCCCGGCGCTACGGCGTTCACACGGACTCCATGCGGGCCGAGTTCGGCAGCCAGGATCTGAGTGAGCGCCAGGACCGCATGCTTTCCGGGCGTGTAGGCCGGAAGCGACAGCGGCGCGAAGGAGGCGAGCGAGCCGACATTGAGGATCGCGCCGCGTCCGGCGGCCGACATCAGCCGGCCGAACAACTGGCAGCCAAGCAGCGTGCCGCGATAGTTGATCCGCCACATCTGCTCGTCTTCAGTGAGGTCCTGGTCGAGCACATGCTTGCCGCTCTGCAGGATGCCGGCGCAGTTGACCACGACATGAGGGGTGCCGAACGCATTGCTGACGTCTTGCGCCAGCGCCTCGACGGAAGCGGGATCGCCGACATCGGTCTGGACAAACACGGCGCGTGGGGCGCCGGCGCTCTCGCAGGCCTCGGCGGCTTCCTTGCCGCGGCTCGCGTCCCGGCCTGCGACGACCACCTGGTAGCCTTCCTCGGCGAAGCGCTCCGCAATAGCGCGGCCGATCCCGGACGTGCCGCCGATGACGACCGCGGTCGAAGCCTCAGCCATTGTGGCGCTCCTTTCGCTCGATGTCGAAGAATGCGGCCATGGCCTCGACCTGGAAGTCCATCATCGGGCGTCCGGGCTGGATGCGGCAGCCGATCTCTTTCGCCGCCTTGAGCAGGGCCGTTTCGGCCGGCTCCATGATGATGTCGACCACGGTCATCTCCGGCGTCAGCTTGTTCACATCCATCGGCAGCGGATCGCCGCCCTTCAGCCCGGAGGGCGTCGCGTTGATCGCCATGTCCATTCCGGACGGATCGGGTTCGCCGACCTCGATGCGGCAATCGGGGAACGACCTGCTGACCAGCGAAGCGAGCTTTTGCGCGCGTTCCCTGTCGATGTCGGCGAGGCGGATCTCCGTCGCGCCTTCCTCGGCGAGGCAGTAGGTCAGCGATGCGCCCGCACCGCCTGCGCCGACCTGGAGGATGCGCCGGCCGGCGATCCGGTGTCCGCCGGCCTTCAAGCCGTCGATGAAGCCGACGCCGTCGAAATTGTCGGCATACCAGGTGCCGTCCGCCTGCCGGCGCACGGAATTCGCGCTCTGCACGCGCGCGGCGCGATCGTGGGCGGCGGCGCATTTGTGGTAGACCGGGACCTTATAGGGCACCGAGATGATGACGCCGCGGATGTTCTCCGCCGCCGTGATGCCGGCCCAGAAAGTATCGAAATCTTCCGGACGGCAGCTCAGCGGCACCATCAGACTGTCGAGCCCCTTCTGCTCGAAGATCTCGTTGAAGATGCCAGGGCTTTTCGCGTGGCCCACGGGATGGGCCAGCATGACGAAGACATCGGCCTTGCCGGTTCCGCGCATCGGTTATTCCTTTCCGTTTGACAGTTCATGATCGCTCAGGACCTCGAGAGCCCGGACGAGCGACGAGTGGTCTGCTTCCGCGCCGCCCGGGCGGGCCGCACAGGCATTCATCAGTTGCTGCGCCAGCGCCGTGCTCGGCAGGGCGGCTCCAAGCGCGCGGGCGCTTTCGAGCGCGAGGTTGAGATCCTTCTGGTGCAAGCGGATGCGGAAGCCCGGCGCGAAGGTGCGGGCGATCATGCGCTCGCCATGCACTTCGAGCACGCGGGACGAGGCGAAGCCGCCCATCAGCGCGCTTCGGACCTTCGCCGGATCGCAGCCCGCTTTGCTGGCAAAAACAAGCGCTTCGGCAACGGCTTCCATGTTGAGCGCGACGATGATCTGGTTGGCTATCTTGCAGGTCTGGCCGGCGCCGTTCTTCTCGCCGATCAGGGTGATATTCTTGCCGAGCTTTTCGAAGATGGGCAGCGCGCGCTCGAATTCGGCAGCCGGCCCGCCGACCATGATGGTGAGACTCGCCGCTTTTGCGCCGACCTCGCCGCCGGAGACGGGTGCGTCGAGGAAGCCGCCTCCCGCTTCCCTGAACTTCGCCGCGAATTGCGCGGTGGCGATCGGGCTGATCGAGCTCATGTCGATGACCAGCTTGCCGGCTGAAATCCCTTCGAGCACGCCACCCGGCCCGAGCAGGACGCGCTCCACGTCGGGCGTATCGGGCAGCATGGTGATGATGATTTCGCAAACCCGCGCCACTTCCGCCGGGGAAGCCAGCACCGACGCTTTCAGATCGGCAGGCAGAGGAGAGCGATTGAGCACCGTGACGATCTCGTGCCCGGCATCGGCAAGATGCCGCGCCATGGGCGCGCCCATGACGCCAAGTCCGATGAAACCGATTTTCATGCGCAACTCCCGTGCTCGCCAGAGCGTCTTGCAGCTCAATGGAGGCGTATGATATAGGACATCATACAAATTTCAATGCCTCTTCCACTGGAGACCGATCGTAAATGCAAGAGCGCGTCAATTCGCTGAAGGCGGCCGTTAAGGCCGGCCAGCCTCATATCGGCATCTGGTGCTCGCTGGCTTCAGCGCTGACCACAGAAGTGGTGGCTGGTTCCGGAGCGGGCTGGCTGCTGATCGACGGCGAGCACAGCCCCAACGATCTGCGCAGCATCATGGCGCAGCTTCAGGTCGCGGCGGCATTTCCGTGCGAGGCGGTGGTGCGCCTGCCGTCCGACGATCCCAACCTGATGAAGCAGGCCCTGGATGTCGGTGCCCGCAGCCTGATGATTCCGAATGTGCGCACGCCGGACCAGGCGCGCAAAATCGTCGCGGCGATGACCTATGCTCCGGGCGGCTTCCGCGGCTTCTCGGTCGGCCATCGCGCCAACGCCTTCGGCCGTATCGCCGGGTATCATGCGAAAGCGCGCGAGCAGCAGCTGTTGGCGGTGCAGATCGAGGACGCGGCCGGCGTCGCCAATGCGGCTGAGATCGCAGCGGTGGAAGGCGTGGACGTTCTGTTTGTCGGGCCCGGCGATCTTTCCACGAATATGGGCGCGATGGGCAATCCCGGCGCTGCGCATGTGCAGGAGGCGATCGCTTCCGTGCGCAAGGCCACGGCCGCGGCAGGCAAGGCGAGCGGGATTTTGGCTCCCGTGAAGGCCGACGCCGACCGCTATCTCGCCGAAGGCTTCACCATGGTTGCCGTCGGTTCCGACCTCGGCCTGTTGGCGCGGGGCTCGGACGCCCTGATTGCGTCCTTCAACCGCTAGACTCGGGAGACGGCCGTGGCGATCCCCGCTTACAAACCACCTTCGCGCAACGCCTACGACATCGTCATCGTCGGCGGCGCGGTCATCGGCTCGTCGACGGCCTATTGGCTGAGCCAGGCGCTGGGCAGGGGCGCCTCGATCCTCGTGGTCGAGCGCGACTCCAGCTACGAATTCTCCTCGACGGCGCTCTCCACCAGCGCCATCCGCCAGCAATACTCCAATCCGATCAATGTGAAGATCAGCCAGTTCGGCATCGAGATCATCCGCGGTTTCCAGGAGCGGATGGCGCCCTTCTACACGAACGAGCCGGCGCCCGATCTCGGCTTCAAGGAGCACGGATATCTCTATTGCTGCTCGCCGGAAGGCGTGGAGGCGGCCAAGGAGCGGGTCGAGCTGCAGCGCAGCCTCGGCGCCCACACCGTCTTTCTCGAGCCGGGTCCGCTGAAGGAACGCTTCCCCTGGCTGAATGTCGACGACCTCGGCGGCGGTTCGTGGGGTGCGCGCGAAGAGGGCTGGTTCGATTCCATGGGCATGTTGAACGGCTTCCGCCGCGCCGCCCGCGCCAGCGGGGTCGAGTACATCGACAATGCCGTGACCGGACTGGATGTCGTCGATGGGCGGGTTGTCTCCGCTCGGCTGGCGACCGGCGAGACAGTCGCTTGCGGAACCCTGGTCAACGCCGCCGGCCCGCGAGCGCAGCAGGTCGCTGCCATGGCCGGCCTTTCCATCCCGGTAGCCCCGTACAAGCGCTACAGCTTCGTCTTCGCCAGCGCCAACCCGATCCCTGGGCGAATGCCCAACGTCATCGACCTTTCCGGCACTTTCGTGCGCCCGGAAGGCGAGCTCTTCCTCACCGGCAACACGCCGCAGGGCGACGGGCCGGCCGATTACGACGATTTCGAAATGCATTTCGAGGAGTTCGACGACTATATCTGGCCGGCGCTGTGGCACCGCATTCCGGCCTTCGACGCGCTCAAGGTCCAGACCAGTTGGACCGGCCACTACGAATACAACATGCTCGACCACAACGGCATCGTCGGCTTTCACCCGGAGGTGAAGAACTTCATGTTCGCCAACGGCTTCTCAGGGCACGGCCTGCAGCAGTCGCCGGCGGTCGGCCGGGCGGTATCGGAGCTCATCGTGCACGGCGCCTTCCAGACGCTGGACCTGTCACCGTTCTGCTACGAGCGCATCCCGCGCAATGAACCATTCCTGGAAGAAGCGGTGATCTGAACGGTTCGGGAGAATTTCACTCGGCGGCCTGAACGTGCCGGGCGTCGATGATCGCCCTTATCTCCGAGCGGCACGAACCGCAGTTGGTGCCGGCGCGCAGCGTCGAGCCGATCGCCTCCAGACTGTCGCAACCCGCAGCGACCGCCGAAGCGAGCTGGTTGACGCCGATGTGGAAGCATGAGCACACGATCCGCCCGATGGCGGGCATCGGCGCTGGCGAACGCCCGGAAAGAAGCGCATGGCGATCGGCTGGCGACAGCGGCTGGCGGGTGGCCAGCAGCGAGACCAGCCAGTCCCGCGTCGGCAACTGGTCTGGAGCGGCGACCAGCACGGCCTCAGCCATGGCGCCGCCTTCGTCGATCGCAGCGGCGCGATAGGCGAGCCCGCGGCGATCGGTGTATTCGAGCAGTTGATCCTGCCGTTGAAGGCCGAGCAGCTTGCGCGCCAGAAGAATGCCCTGGTCCGGCGGCTCGGTCCCGGTCAGTTCGTAGACCCAGCCGCCTTCGACCGCGTAGCGGCTCCAGTGGACGAAACCGGTCGGCCTGAGGTCGCGCCGCGTGATGAGCACACCGGCCCATCCAGTGTTTTCGCGCACGATTCTGACTGGGACATGCTTCAGTTCCGGCTGGCCGGAATGCGGGTCGGTGACAGGCGAGGACAGCAGGCCGGTGGCGGCCCTGGCCGCGAACTGGCCGCTCCAATGCATGGGCATGAAGGCATGGCCGCGCCGCTGCGCGTTGGTCACACGTACTCTCGCGCGCACGAAACCGAAGCGCGTCGACAGATGGGCAAGGTCACCATCCTTGAGCTGGTGCGCGGCCGCATCCGCCGGATTGAGGTCGACCGCCGGTTCCGGCGCGTTGGCCATCAGGCGCGGCACGGTGCCGGTACGCGTCATGGTGTGCCATTGGTCGCGCAACCGGCCCGTGTTCAGCGCAAGCGGATACTCCGCATCGACGGTGAACGCCGTCGCCTCCTGCCGCACCGGCACGAAACGCGCACGGCCGTCCGGTGTCGGGAAGCGACCGTCCGCAAACAATCTCGTCTGGTACTCGCGCGATTCTGGTGCCGGCCAGTGGCGCGGCGCGAAGCCGGCATAGCCCGCATCGCTGAGGTCCGTCAGGCCGCCCAGATCGAACAAGCGCCCCCCATTGTTCTCGAAAGCCGAGAGCGCGGCATGCTCGCGGAAGATTTCCGCCGGCGTCTGGTAGGCAAAAGCATCGCCGAAGCCCATGCGCGCGGCGACCTCGCAGATGATGCGCCAATCGGCTTTCACTTCGCCCGGCGACGGCACGAACGGCCGCTGACGCGAGAGGCGCCGTTCCGAATTTGTGACCGTGCCGTCCTTCTCGCCCCAGGCAGCGACGGGCAGCAGCACGTCGGCATAGCGCGTGGTGTCGGTGCGGGTCACATCCGAAACCGCGACGAAATCGCATTTGGACAGGGCGGCGCGCACGCGCGACGCGTCCGGCATGCTCACTGCGGGATTGGTGCCCATGACCCACAGTGCCTTGATGCGACCGTCGGCAACCGCCTGAAACTTGTCCACGGCCTTCAGCCCGCCGCGCCGCGCGATTCCGGGCGCCTTCCAGAAGCGGGAGACCCGCTCGACAGCGGCCTGATCCGCGAAGTCCATGTGCGCGGCAAGTTGGTTGGCGAGGCCCCCCACCTCGCGGCCGCCCATGGCGTTCGGCTGGCCCGTGACCGAGAACGGCCCCATGCCTGGCTTGCCAATGCGGCCGGTGGCGAGGTGGCAGTTGAGGATGGCGCTGACCTTGTCGGTTCCATGTGCCGACTGGTTGACGCCCTGGCTGTAGACGGTGACCGTCCGTTCGGTGCCGGCGAAGATCTCATAAAAGGCCTGGACATCCGTGGCCACCAGCCCGCAGCCTTTTGCGACGCGCGCGACCGACGGCGCATCGGCACCGGCTAGCGCGGCAGCGGCTTCGAAGCCCGATGTGCTGGTGCGGATGAAATCCGCGTCGATCTTTCCGCTCTGGACGAGATGCGCCAGAAGGCCGTTGAACAAGAGCACGTCCGTGCCCGGATCAAGCGCCAGGTGCAGGTCGCATTCGTCGGCCGTGGCGGTGCGGCGCGGATCGATGACGACGATCCTGGTTCCGCGTTCGCGCTGCGCCGCGAGCATGCGCTGGTAGAGCACGGGGTGGCACCATGCGGTGTTGGAGCCGGTGAGCACGATCAGATCGGCGTGCTCGAAATCCTCATAGACACCGGGAACGATGTCCTCGCCGAAAGCGCGGCGGTGGCCGGCGACCGACGACGCCATGCACAGCCGCGAATTGGTATCGATATTGCCCGAGCCGATGAAGCCTTTCATCAGCTTGTTGGCGACGTAGTAATCTTCGGTAAGCAACTGGCCGGAGACATAGAAGGCGACCGAGTCCGGCCCATGCTCGGCAATCGCGTCCGAGAATTTCGCGGCGACGAGGTCGAGCGCTTCGTCCCAACTCGTCTGCCTGCCTTGGATTTCCGGCTGAAGCAAGCGGCCATCGAGGCCGAGCGTCTCGGCAAGCGCGGCACCCTTGGAGCAAAGGCGGCCGAAATTGGCCGGGTGCTCGGGATCGCCGCGGACGGTTGCCTTGCCACCAGCGGCGATCTCGGCCACCACGCCGCACCCCACCCCACAATAGGGGCAGGTGGTCCTCACCTCGCGTGCTTCTTCCATGGCTCAGGCCGCTTTCGAGGCCAACGGTTCGAGCGCAATGAACAGCCGTTCGCCTTCGATCCTGACCGGGATCGTCCTAACCGAGCCTTCGTCGGCGCCGAGCGCCTTGCCGGTCTCCAGCGAGATCACCCAATTGTGCAGCGGGCAGGTCACCGCCGCGCCATGGACGATGCCCTGGCTGAGCGGCCCGCCTTTGTGCGGGCAATGGTCTTCGATGGCGAAGACCTTGTCATCCGCGGTGCGGAAAACAGCGATCTTGCCTTGCGGGGTGGCCACGCAACGCGCGCCGCGGCGAGGGACGTCGGAAACGGAGCCGATTGCGATCCAGTTCATTGGGACACTCCCGTGTTTGCTTGATAGGCGAGCGTCCAGGATGGCGCGAACTTCTCCATCACTCGGCCGCCTCGGCGAACCCGACCGAGGCCAGCGGCCGGAACTCGTGCTTGTCCTTGCCGGAGACGCGTTCGGACCACGGGTCGACCTGCGCGAATTTCTGCGAAAAGACGAAGCGCTCGAAATAAGCGCGGCGCTTCTCCACGTCATCCAGGATCTGCTTTTTGATCTCGGCGGTACCGACGCGCTTGGCCCATTTGTAGATGCGCTCGAGGTAGCGGGCCTGCTCGCGATACATCTGGACAAGCGCCACGATCACCTCCAGCGCTTCGTCCTCGGTCTTCACCAGGCCGAGCACTTCGGTGCCCTTGATGTCGAGGCCGGCGGCGCCAGCGAAGTGGATCTCGTAGCCAGAATCGACGCAGACCACGCCGACATCCTTGCAGGTCGCTTCGGCGCAATTGCGCGGGCATCCCGAGACCGCCATCTTCACCTTGGCCGGGGTCCAGGAACCCCACATGAACTTCTCGATGCGGATGCCCAGCCCCGTCGAATCCTGGGTGCCGAAACGGCACCAGTCGGAGCCGACGCAGGTTTTGACCGTGCGCAGGCCCTTGGCATAGGCATGACCTGAGACGAAGCCAGCTTTGCCGAGATCGGCCCATACCGCAGGCAGGTCCTCCTTGCGGATGCCAAGCATGTCGATGCGCTGGCCGCCGGTCACCTTCACGGTCGGAATGCCGAACTTATCGACCACGTCGGCGATGGCGCGCAATTCGCTCGCGCTGGTGACGCCGCCCCACATGCGCGGCACGACCGAATAGGTGCCGTCCTTCTGGATGTTGGCATGCACACGCTCGTTGATGAAGCGCGACTGATAGTCGTCGGCATATTGGTCCGGCCAATCGCAGACCAGATAGTAGTTGAGCGCAGGCCGGCACTTCGCGCAGCCGCAGGAGGTCTTCCATTCGAGCTCCTGCATGATGGCCGGTATCGTTTTCAACCCCTTGGCCTTGATCAGGCGCCGCACGTCGTCATGACCCAGGCTCGTGCACCCGCACATGGGCTGCACGGCCGCCGGATTGTAGGCCTCGCCCAGCGTGAGTTTCAGGAGTTGTTCGACGAGACCCGTGCACGAGCCGCACGAAGCCGAGGCCTTGGTGTGGGCGCGCACGTCGTCGAGCCCGGTCAGCCCTTTGCCGGTGATCGCGCCGGTGATCTTTCCCTTGCAGACGCCGTTGCAGCCGCAGATTTCCGCATCATCCGCCAGTGCCGCAACGGCCGCCAAAGGGTCCGAGGAAGCGCCTCCCTGGAATGCCTGGCCGAAGATCAGCGTGTCGCGCATCTCCGAGATGTCGGTCGCCTTCTTCTTCAAATCATTGAACCAGGCGCCGTCGGCGGTCTCGCCGAACAGCACCGTGCCGATGATGCGGTTGTCCTGCAGCACGACCCGCTTGTAGATGCCGGCGGATGCGTCGCGCAGGATGATCTCCTCGCGGTCGTCGCCGTCGGCAAAGTCGCCGAGCGAATAAAGGTCGATGCCGGTGACCTTGAGCTTGGTCGGCGTGTCGGAATGGACGAAGCGCCTGTCCTCGCCGTTCGCCAGCCCGGCCGCCGCCACGCGGGCCATCTCGTAGAGGGGCGCGACCAACCCGTAGACATGGCCGCCGACCTCGGCGCATTCGCCGAGCGCCATGATCGCCGGATCGGATGTCTGCATGCGGTCGTCGACGACGATGCCGCGATTGACTTCCAGCCCTGCGTCCTTGGCCAGCGCGATATTCGGGCGGATGCCGACCGCCATCACGACCAGCATCGCCGGAATGATCGTGCCGTCCATGAGCTCGACGCCCTCGACCTTGCCATTGCCGACAATGGCCTTGGTGTTGGCCTTGGTCATGACCTTGATGCCGCGCGCCTCGACCGCCTTCTGCAGCAGATAGCCGGCAGCCGGATCGAGCTGGCGCTCCATCAGTGTCGGCATGACGTGCAGGACGGTCACATCCATGCCGCGCTCTTTCAGACCGGCCGCCGCTTCAAGGCCGAGCAAGCCGCCGCCGATGACGATCGCCTTGGCGCGCGACTGCGCGGCAAGCAGCATGGCGTTGACGTCGTCGAGATCGCGGTAGCTGAGCACGCCCGGCAAGTCCTTGCCCGGCACCGGGATGATGAACGGCACCGAGCCGGTGGCGATGATCAGCCTGTCGTAGCCTTCGGTCACGCCGTGGTCCGAGGTGACGGTCCTCGCTTCACGGTCGATGGCGACGATCCTGTGCCCCTTGTAGAGGGTGATGCCGTGCTTGATGTACCAGCCGTCGCCATGGATGACGATTTCCTCGAACTCCTTCTCGCCCGAAAGCACCGGCGACAGCATGATGCGGTCGTAATTCACGCGCGGCTCGGCGTTGAAGATGGTGACGGCGTAGCGGTCGGGTGCGGCTTCCAGCAGGTGCTCGAGCATCCTGCCGGGGGCCATGCCGTTGCCGATGATGACGAGTTTCTCGCTCATGTCCGGTCAGCTCCGATCTATTCGGCGGCGTAGGTGAGGGGCGCGGGCTTTACGGCGGCCGCGCGCTCCATCCGGCGGATCGTGGCGTGCATCCAGAGAAGGCACGAGACCACGATGACGAAGAGCAGCATGAAGCAGCTCGACCAGACGCCGGTGAGGTCGTTCAGCGCGCCGAAGGCGATCGGCAGGATGAAGCCGCCGAGGCCGCCGATCATGCCCACCACCCCGCCGACCGCGCCGACGCTCTGCGGGTAGTAAACGGGGATGTGCTTGTAGACGGCGGCCTTGCCGAGGCTCATGAAGAAGCCGAGCACGCAGGCGACGGCGATGAAGGCGAGCGGGCCGATCTCGACATGGAACGGGATCGGCCCGCTGATGCCGCGCACGACGTAATCTGTCGAGGGGAGAGACAGAACGAGGGTCGCGACGGCAGATACGGCGAAGGTCCAATAGAGCACGGTACGGGCGCCGATGCGGTCGGAAAGCACGCCGCCATAAGCGCGGAAAATGCTTGCGGGGATCGAATAGGCGGCTCCGATCATGCCGGCGGTGGCGATGCCAAAGCCATAGACGCCAATCAGATAGCGCGGCAGCCAGAGCGACAGCGCCACGAACGCACCGAAGGAAAAAAAGTAGTAGAAGGCGAAGCGCCAGACCTGAAGGTTCTTCAGCGGCGCGAATTCCTGCCAGAAGCTTCTCGCCGGTACTGCCTTGCCGGCACGGCGCTCGCGGATAACCGGATCGTCGCTGGTCATGAACCAGAACACGCCGGCCATGACAACCAGCGCCGCGGCCCAGATCAGCGCGACCGACTGCCAGCCCCAGGCAATCAGTACGAGCGGCGCCAGGAACTTGGTGACCGCGGCGCCGACATTGCCAACGCCGAAGATGCCGAGAGCCGTGCCTTGTTTGCGCGCAGGGAAGAAGCGCGAGACATAGGCGACTCCGACCGCGAAGGAGCCACCGGCAAGCCCGACGCCGAGCGCCGCGACCAGCATCTGCTCATAGGTATGTGCAAAGGCGAGCAGGAAGGTCGCGACCGCCGCCGCGAGCATGGTCATGGTGTAGACCAGCCTGCCGCCGTAGCGGTCGGTCCAGACGCCGAGCACCATGCGCACGAGCGAGCCGGTGAGGATCGGCGTGCCGACCAGCAGTCCGAACTCGGTCTCGTTCAGCCCGAGCTCCTGCTTTATGCGCACGCCGATGATGGAGAAGATCGTCCACACCGCGAAGCAGACGGTGAAGGCGATCGTGGAGATGAGGAGCGCCTGCCGGGAGCTACTGTCCTGGCTGGGCGCGGCTTGGAGGTTTGCGGTCATGGTCGGCTCCGTTTGCGGCGTGGGAGGCACCGCGTGTTGTGTTGATCAAAGGCTCGGCATCGGTCAGCGCGCCGAGGCTGGGACCTGCGCGGTCACTTGCGGACCCTTGGCCTCTCTGTCGTGATTGGTGGGAAACAGCAGAAGCGCGGCGGCGAACAGCACCGCCGTCAGGATGCTGCTCGCCAGGAAATCGCGGCGGGTGAAATCCATCAGGGAAGCGCCAATTCCGATCCGTTTCGTCATCGTCGTCTCCGTTCGGCGCCGCCTGGGATCGGCGCCTTCGATTGCGTTTCGGTCCAAAACAAAAAAGCTGCCGACCAGGCCTGTCGCGTCCGTACATCCGGGATCGCGCGTCGACCTGAGCGGCAGCTTTGCCTGTGGCGCCCGCCATTGGACGCCTGTTCTATTGCCCGCGAGGGGGCGCGATTATCTTAAAGCACGAAGCGTGCCAGTTTTGCGTGGAAGACGGATTTCCAGAAAAATCAAAGCGGTAGGCGCTTCAGGCACCGGCCCGGCCGAGCCGAGACACGGTCAAACGTTGATCAACGGAGCGGGCAGGGCGCACAAATTTTGTGCAATGCACAAGAATGGCGCGCAAATGATCAGTCGCGATTCTGGGCCGCGATGTAAGCATCGATCCGATCGGGATCGAAGATCTGGCCGTCGAAGAATCCGTCCGGGCCGAGCACAAGGCTCGCCCCGGCCGAGCCGACCGGCGTCGCGGTCTTCAGCGCGCCTTCCACTTTGGCGTTGGCGCCGGGCAGGGCCACGCCGAGCGGCTTCAGCGCCGAGCGGTAGAGATCGGGCCGGTAGCAGTCGCGGGCGATCGCCAGGTTTTGCGGCGTATGCGGCAATTGTCCCCAGCGCACCATCTGCGTGTAGAACCAGAGCGCATGGCTCTTCCAGGGAAAGTTCGCCGCCTTGTCGAAGGGCAGGAAGAAAGCCTCAACGCTGCGCTCCGGGCCGCCGCCGAGCTGAAGTCGCCCGGTGAGTGCCGGCATCTGGATCGCCTCCGGCTGCCCTAGGAACGCAGGCTTGGCCATCAGCGCGGCCAGCGCGCCGCGGTTCACCGGATCCTGGCACCAGCGCGCGGAGTGATGCAGCGCTCTCAGCAGCGCCGCCAGCGCGTCGGGGTTTTCCTCGGCCCAGCTTCTGCGCGCGCCGATCACCTTTTCCGGGCTGTTGCGCCACAGCAGCGCCTTGACGGTGACGATGCGGCCGGTGCCGGCGGCGACGGCGGCACTGTTCCAGGGCTCTCCGACGCAATAGCCGTCGATGCGGCCGGCGGAGAGCGCATCGGCCATGAAGGGCGGCGGCACGATGACGATCTCGACATCGCGGTCGGGATCGATGCTGCAGGCGGCGAGCCAGTAGCGCAGCTCGTAATTATGCCCGGAATGCGGATGGACGACGGCGAAACGCAAAGGCTCGCGGCCGGCGGCCGCCCGCTCGCGGATCAGAGCGCCAAGCGCCGTGCCAGCGCGTCCCGGATCGAGGTCGGGCGCGGCCCCGTGCGCCGCCATGCCTTGCCACACCGCATTGGAGACGGTGACGCAGTTGCCGCCAAGCCCGAGCGAGAAGGGCACTATGGTCTCCGAGGCAAGCGGCGTGAGGCCGAGGCTGCAGGCGAGCGGCATCGGCCCCAGCATATGTGCCACATCGAAATGGCCGATGGCGATGCGGTCTCGGATGTTGGCCCACGAGGTCTCGCGATGCAGCTTGAGCTCGATGCCTTCGCGGGCGGCAAAGCCCATCTCGCCGGCCGCTACAAGGACGGCGCTGTCGAAGAGCGGCATGAAGCCGGCGGTGATCTCGTGCGCCGCAGTCTTGCTCATTCGCCCTCCAGCGGTCCCAGCAATCCCGCCGCCGTCACCAGGCTCTGGGCGATGTCGGCGATCTTGCGGTTCTGGTTCATGGCGGTCTTGCGCAGAAGCGCGTAGGCGGCCTCCTCGCTCAAGCCGCGCGATTTCATCAATATGCCTTTGGCGCGATCGACGACCTTGCGGTTCTCGAGCTCGCTGCGCGCCTCCTCCAGTTCGCGCGCCATGCGCGAGAAGGCGTTGAAGCGGCTGATCGTCATGTCGAGAATCGGCTTGATGCGCTCCTTCTTCAGCCCGTCGACCACATAGGCGGACACGCCGGCTTCGACCGCCGCCTCGATCGAGGCCCGGTCGGAGCGGTCGACGAACATAGCGATCGGCCGTTTCACTGCTCGCGAAAGCTGGAACATGTTCTCAAGCATGTCGCGGTTGGGGTTTTCGAGATCGATGACGATGACATCCGGCTCGATCTCGGCGATGCGCTTGGCAATGCCGGCCACGTCATGAACAACGGTGACATGGCGATGGCCGGCGTCCCGCAATCCGGCCTCGATGATCGAGGCGCGGATGCGGTTCTCGTCGATAACAAGGATGGTCAACGAACCAGCGGACATGCTTCCTATTGTGCAGCCCGGCCGGAATTGTGCAATGCGATAGCGTGGTCCGCGGCGACTTTCCCACGCCCAAAGGCCGCGGGCCAGTCGCCGATATTCGAAGCTTCTAATTTTCGAAGGGAGGTTTTTCGCTGGGCCAAAAAGGTCAAAAACGTATCAGTAGGCGCGGCGTGGCGAGGTGGCGGACATCCTTGGCCGCCGCTATCCTGACCCTAGATGAGCCGGAACAAACGGCCGCGGTTCGAAGGCTGGCACAGCCTGCGGGAGGAATCGATGGGACCCGATCTGGAAGTCATACAGATAAGGCCTGGCGAGTCGTTCGCGGTGAGGTGGCATGGCTATCCCTACCATACGGTGCGCTGGCATTTTCATCCGGAATACGAACTGCACCAGATCGTGGCGACCAAGGGCCGCTATTTCGTCGGCGACTTCATCGGCGAGTTCGAGGTCGGCAACCTCGTTCTCACCGGTCCGAACCTGCCGCACAACTGGATCAGCGAGGTTCCGGAAGGTCAGTCAGTTCCGCTGCGCTGCAGGCTGGTCCAGTTCAGCGAGGAATTCATCGGCGGCGCGATCGCCACTTTTCCCGAGCTTGGCGCGGTCTCGCCACTGCTCGAGCTCGCGCGGCGCGGCGTCCTGTTCAGCGCCAGTGTGAGCAGGG
The DNA here is from genome assembly GCF_001672445.1 of Mesorhizobium sp. WSM3873. Classification (NCBI taxonomy): domain Bacteria; kingdom Pseudomonadati; phylum Pseudomonadota; class Alphaproteobacteria; order Hyphomicrobiales; family Phyllobacteriaceae; genus Mesorhizobium; species Mesorhizobium sp. WSM3873. The sequence goes on from NZ_LYTM01000007.1 coordinate 108,610, forward strand.
CGGTCATGCCGTTGCTGGCGGAGATCACACATGCTTACGGCGTTCACAGGATCAGCCTGTTCATGTCGATCATGGAGGCGCTGAGCCGCGAAACTACGCCGCGCGTGCTCGCCAGCGAGAACTATCTGCCGGACCCGTCCGGATACATGTCTGCGGGCATGAACCAGGCGCTCGCCTATATCCGCGAGAACCTGACCCAGCAATTCAACGAAGGCGATCTGGCGGCAATCGCGGGACAGACGCCGAGCGCCTTCTCGCGCTCGTTTCGCAAGCATACCGGCATGTCGCTGCTGCAGTACATCAAGCGGCTGCGCATCAATCTCGCCTGCCAGATCCTGATGAGCGACGAAGAGGCTCAGATCTCGGACATCTGCTTCGAGGTCGGCTTCAACAATCTGTCGAACTTCAATCGCCAATTCCTGGCCGAGAAGGGCATGCCGCCTTCGCAGTTCAGGAGATTGGTTGCGGATAATTTCGCGGCCGCGCGCGCCGCATAGAAAGGAGTTCGGGAGGAGAAACAAGCCTTAGACAAGAACCAGGACGAAGCGGTGGGTCGCGCAAGCGAACCAGCGATGGACGAGTATTTCCTCGTGTCATGCCAGCGGGAGGAAGCCGTGAGGCTGCTGCACGAGTTCACTGGACTTCCAATCGGGCGCGCGAGCAGCATCCGCGGCTCGATGTCGAAGTCCGTTTAGATCACACAATGGGAATTGGAGAAGACCTTATGTCCAGATACGTGTCCAGATTGACAGCAGCCGCGATGGCCGTCTCGAGCCTCGCTCTTGGGGCGACTTTTGCCAATGCGCAGGATATCGCCGGCTCCACGGTCGCGTTCCTGATGCCCGACCAGGGCTCGACGCGTTACGAAGAGCATGATCATCCGGGCTTCGTCGCTGAAATGAAGAAGCTTTGCGACAGCTGCAAGGTGCTCTATCTCAATGCCGACGCCGACGTCACCAAGCAGCAGCAGCAGTTCAACTCCGTCATCACCCAGGGCGCGAAGGTTGTCGTGCTCGACCCGGTCGATTCGGCGGCGGCGGCCTCGCTGGTGCACAATGCGCAGGCTCAGGGCGTCAAGGTGATCGCCTATGACCGTCCGATCCCCACGGCGAAGGCCGATTTCTATGTGTCGTTCGACAACAAGGCCATCGGCAAGGCGATTGCCGCCTCGCTGGTCGAGCATCTCAAGGCCAAGGGGGTGTCGAGCGATGGCGATGTCGGCGTGCTGCAGATCAACGGCTCGCCGACCGACGCCGCGGCGGGCCTGATCAAGGACGGCATCCATGAGGGTCTCAAGACCGGCAGCTACAAGACGCTCGCCGAGTTTGACACGCCGAACTGGGCGCCTTCGAATGCCCAGCAATGGGCGGCGGGACAGATCTCGCGCTTCGGCAACAAGATCGTCGGCGTGGTCGCCGCCAATGACGGCACGGGCGGCGGCGCCATTGCCGCCTTCAAGGCAGCCGGCGTCGATCCGGTGCCGCCGGTGACGGGCAACGACGCGACGATCGCCGCCTTGCAGCTCATCATTGCCGGCGACCAGTACAACACTATCTCCAAGCCGAGCGAAATTGTCGCCGCGGCGGCGGCAAACGTTGCTGTACAGCTTCTCAAGGGCGAGACGCCGAAAGCCGAGACAACGCTCTACGATACGCCCTCGCAACTCTTCGTGCCGGCGGTGGTGACGCAGGAGAATCTGAAGGCCGAGATCATCGACAAGAAGATCCAGACCGCAGCCCAGCTCTGCACCGACCGCTACGCCGAAGGCTGCAAGAAGCTCGGCATTCAATAAGGAGCGATGCGGCTGAAGCCGCATCGTCTGCCAGAAGCGATGCGGCCCAAGGTGCATCGTCTTCTAGGAGCGAGGCGGCGGAGCCGTATCGTCTCCAACAGCGATGCGGCGCAGCCGCGTCGCCTGCGATATGCTCGGCTGGCCCGTCAGGGCTGAGAGCCGGGTGTGTCCGGCCGCTCCCTCCTGGCGGCCGGACAGATCGACCAAAACGCGGGAAGAGAGACACGCAATGGCAATACCCGACGCACCGCCCACGACGAGCCGTCCGCCGGTGCTTAGCCTGCGCGGCATCTCGAAGAATTTCGGCGCGGTGTCGGCTCTCACCGACGTTGATCTCGACATCAATGCCGGGGAAATCGTCGCCCTGGTCGGCGACAACGGCGCCGGCAAGTCGACGCTGGTGAAAATCCTGGCCGGCGCGCATATGCCGAGCTCGGGCTCGATCACTTTCGACGGCCAGCCGGTGACGCTTGCCAATCCCGCCGCGGCGCTGAAGCTCGGCATCGCCACCGTCTTCCAGGATCTCGCGCTCTGCGAAAACCTCGACGTCGTGGCCAACATCTTTCTCGGCCGCGAGCTTCATCCGCTTCGCCTCGACGAGGTCTCGATGGAGGTCCGCGCCTGGACGCTGCTCAACGAGCTCTCGGCACGGATTCCCAGCGTGCGCGAGCCGGTGGCATCGCTGTCGGGCGGGCAGCGGCAGACGGTGGCGATCGCCCGCTCGCTGCTGATGGAGCCGCGCGTGATCCTCCTCGACGAGCCCACCGCCGCACTCGGCGTCGCGCAGACCGCCGAAGTGCTGAACCTCATTGAGCGCGTGCGGGATCGCGGGCTGGGCGTCGTCATGATCAGTCACAACATGGAGGACGTGCGCGCCGTGGCCGACCGCATCGTGGTGCTGCGGCTCGGCCGCAACAACGGCATCTTCCTGCCCGGCGCCTCCAATCAGGAGCTGGTCACCGCGATCACCGGCGCCGACGACAATGCGGTCTCGCGGCGCGGCAGGCGCACGGCCGAGAAGGCGCAAGGAGAACAGCCATGACCACGGCGTCCGACCGCAATCCCGGCGCGCTGCTCGATCGCAGCGACGAACGGCTGAAGGATCGCAGCGGCGCGAAGGGCGCCATCAGGGGCTTCCTCGACCGCGTCCGCTCCGGCGATCTCGGCTCGCTGCCCGTGGTTGTCGGGCTGGTTCTGATCTGCACCATCTTCCAGACGCTCAACCCGGTATTCCTGTCGCCGAACAATCTGGTCAATCTTTTGTTCGACTGCTCGACGGTCGGCATCATCTCACTCGGCATCGTCTGCGTGCTGATGGTGGGCGAGATCGACCTGTCCGTCGGGTCCGTCAGCGGCCTGGCCTCCGCGCTGCTCGGCGTGCTGTGGGTGCAGTGGGGCTGGCCGGTCGCGCTTGCCATGCTGGCGGCGATGGCGGTCGGGTTCGTGACCGGCTGCGTCTACGCGCTGCTGCTCAACAGGCTCGGCATGCCAAGCTTCGTCTCGACGCTGTCGGGCCTGCTCGCCTTCCTGGGATTGCAGCTCTACATCCTCGGCCCGACGGGCTCGATCAACCTGCCTTACGATTCGCCGCTGGTGAATTTCGGACAGCTCCTCGTGATGCCGCACTGGGTGTCGCACACTTTGGCCGTCGTGCCCGGCGTGCTTGCCCTGGCTCTCGGCTATCGCAAGGCGCAACGCCGCCAGGCCGCCGGCCTGTCATCGCGTTCGCTCGGCGGGCTGCTGCTCCAGGCCGTCGCGATCACGGTCGCGCTCGAACTGGTGGCTTACTACCTCAATCTGTCGCGCGGCGTGCCCTGGATGTTCGCGTTGTTCGTCGGCCTGGTCGTGGCGATGAACTATGCGCTGAAGCGCACCCAATGGGGCCGCTCGATGACCGCTGTCGGCGGCAACCGCGAAGCGGCGCGTCGCGCCGGCATCAACGTCCGGCTGATCTACGCCAGCGCCTTCGCGCTCTGCGCCACGCTGGCGGCGACGGGCGGCCTGCTCTCGGCGGCACGCCTGGCAACCGCCAGCCAGCAGGCCGGCACCGGCGACGTCAATCTCAACGCCATCGCGGCGGCCGTCATCGGCGGCACCAGCCTGTTCGGCGGCCGGGGCAGCGCCTATTCGGCGCTGCTCGGCATCATCGTCATCCAATCCATCGCAAGCGGCCTGACGCTGCTCGATCTGTCATCCTCGCTCCGGTACATGATCACCGGCTGCGTGCTGGCGATCGCGGTCATCGTCGATTCTCTCGCCCGCCGCTCGCGTGTCTCACACGGCCGCGCCTGACGGCTTATCGAAGAGGATCGCAATGTCTGATAGTCTTTCCGGCAAGGTTGCCGCAATCACTGGCGCTGCCTCGGGCATCGGGCTGGAATGCGCCCGCACCATGCTCGCCGCCGGCGCAAAGGTCTTCCTAGTTGACCGGGCCGAGGACCGGCTTCAGGAACTTGTCGCGGAGCTCGGCGACAATGCTTATGCCGTCGTCACCGACCTGCTCGATCCGGCGAGCGTCAACCGCATGATGCCCGAGATCCTCGAAAGAGCGGGCCAGCTCGACATCTTCCATGCCAATGCCGGTGCCTATGTCGGCGGGGAGGTGGCATCGGGCGACCCCGATCAGTGGGATAGGATGCTCAACCTCAACGTTAACGCCGTGTTCCGCACGGTGCACGCCGTGCTGCCGCACATGATCGAAAAGCAGAGCGGCGACATCATCGTCACCAGTTCGGTGGCCGGCTTCGTTCCGGTGGTCTGGGAGCCGATCTACACCGCTTCGAAATTCGCCGTGCAGGCGTTCGTCCATACGGTCCGGCGCCAGGTGCTGAAGCACGGCATTCGCGTCGGTGCGGTCGCTCCCGGTCCGGTGGTGACGGCGTTACTCAGCGACTGGCCAAAGGCCAAGATGGAAGAAGCGCTCGCCGCCGGCAGCCTGATGGAGGCGAAGGAAGTGGCGGACGCCGTGCTGTTCATGCTGACGCGACCGCGCAACATCACCATTCGCGACCTGGTCATCCTGCCGCAGAGCGTGGACATCTGAGCGCCTCGCCCCTCGCAGAACGGAACCGCCGCCCTGATCTTCGACCGCTTCCGACTGGACGACAAGGTCGCGCTGGTGACCGGCGGCACGCGCGGCATCGGCCTCGCCATCGCGAAGGCGCTCGGCGAAGCCGGCGCACGCGTCGTCGTTGCGGGCCGGACGATGAAGGATGATGCGCGGCAGGAACTCGCGGGCCTCGCCTTCGACTTTCACGCCGCCGAGATGCTGGACGAGAAAGCGCCGGACAGGCTGGTCGCCGACACGCTCGCCAAGGCCGGCCGCCTCGACATCCTGGTCAACAGCGCCGGCATCGCCATCCATGGCGACAGCGGCGACTATCCGGAGGGCATCTGGCGGCAGACGATGGCGATCAATGTCGATGCCGTCTTCCGCTGCTGCCGGGCGGCGCTGGCGCCGATGCGGCGCCGGGGAGGGGACGCGATCCTCAATGTCGGCTCGATTTCCGGCATCGTCTCCAACATTCCCCAGAACCAGGTTGCCTACAACAGTTCCAAGGCGGCGGTGCATATGATGACCAAGAGCCTCGCCAGCGAGGTGGCGGTCGATAACATTCGCGTCAACGCCGTCGCGCCCGGATATATCGAAACGGACCTTTCGCGCGGCGGCATCGAGAATCCGGAATGGTTCCCGATCTGGCGCGGCATGACGCCGATGGGCCGCGTCGGCCAGCCGGAAGAAGTTGCGGCGGCCGCACTTTTCCTGTGCTCTCCCGCCTCGAGCTACGTCACCGGCGAGGTGCTGGTCATCGACGGCGGCTATACCACACGCTGAGATGGCGCTGAGCCAGGGCGCTGAGACAGGAGAATTGCCATGAAACTCAAGGACAAGGTCGCCGTCGTCACCGGCGGCGCGCAAGGGATCGGCGCAGCCATCGTGCGCGGTTTCGCCGCCGAAGGCGCCCATGTCGTGATCGCCGATATGGCACTAGGCAAGGCGGAAGCGCTTGCGCGCGAGCTCGAAGGCAAAGCTACCGCTCTGCAACTCGACGTGCGCGACCTCGCCTCGATCGAGGCGATGGTCGCTTCGGTGACGAGGACGCATGGCGGGATCGACATCCTGGTCAACAATGCCGCCGTCTTCGACATGGGGCCGCTTCTCGAGATTTCGGAGAAAAGCTTCGACCTGCAATTCTCGGTCAATGTGAAAGGGCTGTTGTTCACTCTGCAGGCGGTGGCCAAGCGTATGGTCGCCCAGGGGCGCAAGGGGAAGATCATCAACATGGCCTCGCAGGCGGGTCGGCGCGGCGAGGCGCTGGTCGCCGTCTATTGCGCCACCAAGGCCGCCGTAATCAGCATCACGCAATCGGCCGGCCTTGCGCTGATCAAGCACGGCATCAACGTCAACGGCATCGCGCCGGGTGTGGTCGACACACCGATGTGGGACCAGGTCGACGCCCTGTTCGCGCGCTACGAGAACCTGCCGATCGGCGAGAAGAAGCGGCAGGTCGGGCTGGCGGTGCCGGCGGGGCGCATGGGTGATCCCGACGATTACCGGGGTGCGGCCGTCTTCCTGGCATCGAGCGAGGCCGACTACGTCGTGGCGCAGACGCTCAATGTGGACGGCGGCAACTGGATGAGTTGATTGGCCGAAGCTCGAGGCCTCGCCTGCGACAATCGGGCAGGAACGATCTGGCGGCTGACGCATTTTGGTTCCCATCAACCGTTTGAGGGAACCATGCGCATCGCTCATGTCGCGCCGCTCTACGAATCCGTGCCGCCGAAACTATATGGCGGCACCGAGCGGATCGTGTCCTATCTCACCGAAGCGCTGGTGGAAGTCAGGCACGAAGTAACCCTGTTCGCCAGCGGCGACAGTGAGACCTCGGCGCGGCTGGTGCCCGGCCGCGACCAGGCGATCCGTCTCGATCCGCGGCCGAAAAAGTCCGAGATTGCGGCGCATATGGCGATGCTTTGCCAGGTGCGCGAGCGGGCGGACGAGTTCGACGTCATACACTTCCATCTCAGCCATTTCGTGCATTTTCCATTCTTCGAACACATGGCGGGGCGAACTGTGACGACCCCGCATGGCCGGCTCGACTATGTCGACCTGGCGCCGGCCTACAAGCGCTTCCCGCGCTTTCCGATGATCTCCATCTCGCACAGCCAGAAGCGCGGATTGCCCGACGCCAACTGGCTGGCGACGATCCATCACGGGATTCCGGTCGATGCGTATCAGCCCACCTACAATCCCTCGGCCGAGGAACCCTATTTGGCTTTCCTGGGCCGGCTGTCTCGCGACAAGCGCCCGGATCGAGCGATCGAGATCGCGCGGCGTTCCGGTTTGAGGCTTAAGCTGGCGGCCAAGATCGGCGATGACGATCGCGCCTATTTTCAAGACGAGATCGAGGCGCTCATCGACGGCGACCGGGTCGACTATGTCGGCGAGATCGCGGAACACGAGAAGGCCGAGTTTCTCGGCAATGCCGCGGGCCTGCTGTTTCCCATCGACTGGCCGGAGCCGTTCGGCCTGGCGCCGATCGAGGCGATGGCTTGTGGCACGCCGGTAATCGCCTGGAACTGCGGCGCCCTGCCGGAGCTCATCGACCAGGGCGTGACCGGCTTTGTCGTGGATTCTGTCGATGATGCGGTCGCTGCAACGCCGGCCCTGCTCGAACTTGACCGACGGCAGGTGAGGACGGTCTTCGAAAAGCGGTTTTCAGCCACCAGGATGGCGCGCGACTATCTTGCCGCCTATATGCGCCTGATCGGCATCCAGGAGGCGAGAGCCTCCTGACCGGCATTCTCTTTGGGCGGGGCAAGCGAAGAGGTGACGAATGACGCAGCTCGACGAGCGCAAGCTCGATCCCGCCGTAGCCCTTGCCTCGCTCGACGAAACAGCGCCGCGGGAGCCTCACCGGCTGTTCGCGCTCAAACAGGGCGATTGTTTCGCGGTCACCGACGCCTATGGTGACATCAGGGGCGCCGGCGACGGTTTCTTTCGCGACGACACGCGCGTTCTTTCCGAGTTCCGCCTGACGATCGGCGGCAGGCCGATGTCGCTGCTCGGCGCCTCGCTCAGCCAGGACAATGTTCTCTTCACCAGCAACCTTACCAACTTGCCGATACAGAGCGCCGCCGGCCGCGACATTCCGCAAGGCGCGATCCATATCGAGCGCGTCAGGCTGATCTGGCAGGACAGGCTATTCGATCGCATCACGCTTTCCAACTACAGCCGCGAGCATTCGACCATCGCCATCTCCTTGCATTTCGCCGCCGACTTTCGCGACATGTTCGAGGTGCGCGGCTCGACACGGCCGAAACGTGGAACGGTCCATCTGGCGAAGACCGACAAGGCGTCCGTTATGCTCGGCTATGACGGTCTCGACGGCCTGCCGCGCCAGTCGGCAATCTCCTTCTCGCAAGCTCCCGACCAACTGAGCGACAGTCGTGCCGACTTCCTGATCGCGGTGACCAAGCGCAGCAGCAAGGTGCTTTATGTCGAAGTGGGACCGGAAGTTGCCGAAACGCCCAATCGCGACCGGTTCCGGGCCGCTGCCGCACGCGCGCGTTTTGCCATGCGCGCCAAGCGCCGGCATGGCGCCACCGTCCACAGCTCCGGTCGCGTCTTCAACGATTGGGTCGAGCGCGCCCGCGCGGATGTCGCGTTGCTTACCACCGAGCTTCCTACCGGGCCTTATCCTTATGCCGGCATCCCGTGGTTCTCCACGGCCTTCGGCCGCGACGGCGTGATCTCCGGCTTGCAGATGCTGTGGCTCAATCCGGGTCTCGCGCGCGGCGTGCTGGCGTTCCTTGCCGAACATCAGGCGACGGAGACGTCGCCCTTCATCGATTCCCAGCCAGGCAAGATCATGCACGAGACGCGCAAGGGCGAAATGGCGGCGCTGCGCGAACTTCCCTTCGGCCGCTATTATGGCGGCGTCGACACGACCCCGCTCTACATTCATCTCGCCTGCGCCTATGCCGACCGCACCGGCGACATGGCCTTCATCGACACGCTCTGGCCATCGCTCACGGCGGCGGCCGAGTGGACGGAAGAGGCAAGCCGGGCAACGGGTTTCGTCACCTACCAACGCGCAGCGGAGTCCGGCCTCGCCAACCAGGGCTGGAAAGACAGCGTCGACTCGGTCTTCCATGCCGACGGCCGCATGCCCAAGGGACCGATCGCGCTGGTCGAGGTGCAAGGCTATGTCTTTGCCGCCTATCGCGGCCTTGCCGCGCTCGCACGCCGCCGCGGCGAGTTTGCCGATGCCGAACATTGGGAGAACCGCGCCGAGGAAATGCGGATCGCCGTCGAGCGTGACTTCTGGATCGAGGATCTAAACTTCTACGCCATCGCGATCGACGGCGAAGGCCAGCCCTGCAAGGTGCGAACGTCAAATGCGGGGCATCTGCTCTATGCCGGGCTGCCGCAGCCGGAGCGTGCCAAGATTGTCGCCGATCAATTGCTGTCGGCTTCCTTCCATTCCGGCTGGGGACTGAGGACGCTTGCAGACGACGCGATCTTCTTCAACCCAATGTCCTACCATAACGGCTCGATCTGGCCGCACGACACGGCGCTCTGCGGTGTCGGCCTGTCACGCTATGGAGAGCGGGAAAGTGTCGTGCGGCTGATGAGCGGCACGTTCGAGTCGGCCGTGCACTTCAACATGCGGCTGCCGGAATTGTTCTGCGGCTTCACCCGGGCGCCAGGCGAGGCGCCGATCGCCTATCCTGTCGCCTGTCTGCCGCAGGCGTGGTCGGCAGGCTCCACCTTCATGCTGATGCAGGCCTGCCTCGGTCTGGAAATCGACGGCTGGAAAGGCGAGTTGCGCGTCACCCGCCCACGGATGCCTATCGGTATCGACACGCTCACGCTCAGGCATCTGTCCGTCGGCGATAAGACTATCGACCTCACCTTCCAGCGTGTCGGGGACCGCGTCGTTGCCTTCCTCGCCGATCGGCATGAGGGCCTGGTGCCGCTGATTGTGCGGACTTAGGCGGGTCGTTTGGGCAATTGCGGGCGGAAAACCGTTACGAGAGCGGAGTTCCGCAAATGCATCCGGCAGTCGAAAAATGTCGGAACCGACGAGCGCCCTATGCGTTTGCAAACCGGAACCGGCACACCTCTCCGCAGCCGGCAAGAACGAAAACAAAATAGCGGACAGCCGGAGGCAACCTGGCATCAATGGCACAGTATGGCGTCGGCCTCTTGTGGGTCCTTATCCTAGCTAGTCTCGGACTCAGCGCTCTCGCGATCTTCGTCTCAATAACCAGGCACCGTCACCAGCATGCAACGGCTGTGAACACGCCCGGTGCGGGCGAGGACGTCGCATCGGAAGCCGCACGCAAGGTGTTGCGCGAATTCGAGAAGAACGGGCAGTCGGTCGACGCCGCCCTCGTCACCTGGTCACCGGAGACGCTGCGCAAGATCCTTGCCGAGGATCTGCCGGACGCACAGGTCATCGTCGTCTCCAACCGCGAGCCCTACATCCACAATGAGGACGAGAACGGCGATGTCGAGCTCGTCGTGCCGGCGAGCGGACTGGTCTCGGCACTGGAGCCGATCACGCGCGCCTGCGCCGGCACTTGGATCGCCTATGGCGGCGGAAGCGCGGATCGTCAGGTCGTCGACCGCCACGACCGGGTACAGGTGCCGCCCGAAAATCCATCTTATGCCCTGCGCCGGGTCTGGCTGACCGATGAGGAATATCAGGGCTATTATCTCGGCTTCGCCAATGAAGGGCTTTGGCCGCTCTGCCATATAGCCTTTACCCGACCGATCTTCCGCGAGTCGGACTGGGCGGCCTACGAGGCCGTCAACCGCAAATTCGCCGAAACGGTGGTTGCCGAGGCGCGCAACGAGAGGCCGATCGTGCTGGTCCAGGATTATCATTTCGCGCTGCTGCCGCGCATGATCCGCGAGCGCCTGCCCGAGGCCATCGTCATCACCTTCTGGCACATCCCGTGGCCGAACTCGGAAGTGTTCAGCATCTGTCCGTGGCGCGAGCGCATCCTGGATGGGCTGCTGGGCAGCTCGATCATCGGCTTCCACACCCAGTTCCATGCCAACAACTTCACCGAGAGCGTCGACCGCTTCATGGAGAGCCGGATCGAACGGGCGGATGCCGCGGTGTCCTATGGCGGCCAGACGACTTTGGTCCACGCCTACCCGATCTCTATCGAATGGCCTGTGCAGCTCCTGAAGAGCCTGCCGCCGGTCGAGGAATGCCGCGCGCAAATCCGCGAGCGGTTCGGGATTCCAGCCGACGCCAAGCTGTGCGTCGGTGTCGAGCGCCTCGACTACACCAAGGGCATTCTCGACCGCTTCCATGCGCTGGAGGAACTGTTCATCCGCTACCCTGAAATGATCGGCAAGGCGGTGTTCCTGCAGGTCGCCGCACCGAGCCGGGGCACATTGCCGGCCTACAAGCACCTGCATGAGGAATGCCAGCGGCTCGCCGAGGGACTCAACGAGCGCTACGGCAACGGCAGCTATCGTCCGGTCGTGCTCGTGGCCGAGCATCACTCGCAGAGGGACGTCTACAAGATCTACCGCGCGGCCGACATCTGCCTCGTCACCAGCCTGCATGACGGCATGAACCTCGTGGCCAAGGAGTTCGTTGCCGCGCGCGACGACGAAGAGGGCGTGCTCCTGCTCAGCACGTTTGCCGGCGCCTCGCGCGAACTGCTCGAGGCGCTGATCGTCAATCCTTACGACGCGGCGATGATGAGCGAAGCCATGCGGCAGGCGCTGGTCATGGGGCCCGACGAGCAGCGCGAGCGCATGCGCCGCATGCGCGAGATCGTACGCGACAACAATGTCTATCGCTGGGCCGGCAGCATGCTGCTCGACGCGGCGCGATTGAGGAAGCGCGGCGAGCTCGACCGCGTCACGGCCTTGTCCGACCGCTCGGCAAACACCAACGGCGACAATGTCGTCTCTATCTTCGAACGCAAACAGGCAGTCGGATTCCGATGAACATCCAAGCAGATTTGACCCCACCGCTCCCCGAAGGCCGGTGGGCGCTCTTCCTCGATATCGATGGCACCTTGCTCGAGCACGCCGCCCATCCAGATAGCGTCGCGGTCAGCACGGACTTGCGTTCGCTGCTGCAAGCGGTCGAGCACCGGCTGGATGGAGCGCTCGCCTTCATCACCGGCCGCTCTATCGCGGCCGTCGACCGGCTGTTCGAGCCTTTGAAGCTGCGGATCGCCGGCCTCTACGGGCTGGAGCACAGGCTGACACCGGACGGACAAATCGAGGCCGCCGACGAGCCGGCGGATATGGCCGCACTTGCCGACGAAATCGAGCTGGAGTTGGCAAGCAAGGCCGTCTATGTGGAGCGCAAGGGGCCGGTGCTCGCCATCCACACGCGGGCAGCGCCGCAATTGCTGGCCCGCGCGACGGAGCTGGTCGAGACAGCACTTGCCCGGCTGCCGAAAGGCTACCGCGTAATTGCCGGCAATGCCGGTGTCGAACTGATGCCGCTAGAGGCGGCCAAGGGCGCCGCAATCCGGCGCTTCATGCAGCTTGAACCTTTCACCGGACGGCGTCCGGTATTCCTCGGCGACGACACGTCCGACGAAAACGGTTTTGAGACCGTCAATGCCGCGGGCGGGATCTCGATCCGCGTGAGGCCGCAGGGCGAGACCGCGGCGCGTTTCGCCATCGCCGATGTCGCCAGCGCGATCGCCTGGCTCGCGGCGAATTTCAATGACGGCTTCGAACAGACGGACCGCAGCGATCTGGTTGCCTGATCAATCTGGGAAAAGTGCGTCACGGTCCTTCGTCTGGGATCGCAAAAACGGCCCCACAACGGGGCCGTTTTGCCGGTAGCTGCACTGACTGGTTACTTGCTGCCGCCGTTCTCCTTGACGCTGCTGCAGAACTCCGGATGGCTGTTGGCTGCATTGGCGTTCTTGGCCTCGTCCTCACAAGCCGTCATCATCGCGGTCTGGTCCTCCGGCGACATTGCCTTCCACGCCTTCACGAAGGCGTCCTTGCTGACCATCGTCTTCATGCTGGAGTCGGTGTAGAAGGGCTGCATCTTGGCCGGGTCATCCAGCGCCGACGTGCCGGTTTCGCTAGCGGCGAGAGCCGAGCCGGCAACCATCGAAAGGGTCATTGCGCCAAGGCAGATCATCTTGATGTTCATGACATAACCTCCTGTTTCTCCGGATCGTTCGAGAAACGATCGTGTCATCAACGGAAGGTCCGGATCAAAGTTCCTCTATTCCCGTGAAATGCAGAAAAAAATTCTGAAGAAAAAATGGTACCGAGAGGGCCGAAAACTCTCCGTGGTCCGGCCGTTAAGTTTGGTTGCACTACACCACGGGCGGCAATCATTAGCAGGAATGTTACGTTCCAGGCGACGAGGCGCGATCAGTTCCTGTCGACCGGCTTGGAGCGCATCCGTGAAACGGTCTCGCGCTCGGCGCGCTTGGAGCGCAGCGGCGGCAGACCGCGGTCGACGAGGTCCATGTCCTCCAGCACCATGTCGCCCATGCGCTTGAAGGCAACGTCGAGCGCGCCGGCGCGGTGGGCTGAGCGCAGAAAGCCGGAAAGCGAGCGCACCGGATGGTCCTTCGCCAGCGGCTCCTCGGGAAACACGTCGCTGGCCGCCACGACATGGCCGCTTTTGACCGCTTCCATCAGCGCCGGGAAATCGACGACGCCGGCGCGGCTGAGCAGGATGAAAGCGGCGCCCTGGCGCATCTTGGCGAAAGCGTCGGCGCCGAGAAAACCCTGGTTCTCGCTGGTCACCGAGGCGACGACGAAAACGAAATCGCTTTCCGACAGCACCCTTTCGAGCGAGGCCGGCTCGACGCCATGCTCCACCAGCACGGAAGGCGGTAGCCAGGGATCGAAGACCCTAGTGCGCGTTCGGAAGCCGGTCAGCAGCCGATTGAGAGCGCGGCCAAGATCGCCGAAGCCGATGATGCCGACATCCGAACCTGAGAGGAGTCGGGCCGTCTGGTTGCCGTCACCGCCCCATAGTTCCTTGCCTTGCCGGAAGGCGAGGTCGGCATCGACGATGCCGCGCGCCAGGTTTAGCGCCATGGCAAGGCCGAGTTCCGCCACCGGCTCCGCGAACACCAGGCCGGTGGTGACGACGTGAATGCCGCGGGCAAACAGCGTCTCATAGGGCATGTTGTTGATGAGATTGGTCTCGACGTTGAAGATGCAGCGCAGCGCTTTCAACCTCTCCAGCGTCTGAGGGGTGATCGGCGGCTGGCCGACGATGTAGCGGGCTTCGGCCAGCACATCTGTCGGCAACTCCGAGACGCCTTCCGGCGTTGTCTCGACGATGCGATATCTTTTGCGGAAAAGCGCCAGCTGCGGCGGCGTGAAGATCAGGTCGAGCGTGCGCGGTTCGGGTGCGCTGATCACCAGCGGCGAGGCTTTGTTGGACATGACGTTTCTCCCGGCGCGATTGGATCGCACCAATCATATCAGCGTTTTTACTCCCGATGAAACGATTTACAACAGCGAAAAATCGATTTATCGATTATGTTAACGAGAGGGCGACCACTCGCCTCCGGGAGAAGATTAATGGCGCAACAGCAGGCCCAGCAGCGGCGCGCGTCGATCCACGATGTGGCAAGCCAGGCGGGCGTGTCGGCGGCCACTGTTTCCAAGGTTCTTTCCGGCGTCACCACGGTAAAACCGGAAAACGCGCAGCGCGTCCTCGATGCCGTCGAGCTTCTGGGCTACCGCGTCGATCCGCTCGCCTCGGATATGCGCAGGGCCAAGCGTCGCATCATCGGCGCCATCATGCCGGAGTTCGAAAGCGAGTTCTTCGGCCAGATGGTGAGCGAGCTCGAAGGCCTCGCCGAGCAACGCGGCTATACGCTGGTCGCCGCCTCCAGCCGGGAATCGGAGCAACGTGAGAAGGAGATCCTCGCCCGCATGCACGACTGGCGCGTTGCCGGCGTCGTACTGGCGCCGGTGCGAAACGAGCACGGACCGGCGGCTGGTTTCATGAAAGCGAACGGCATGACAGGGGTGCTGATTGACCGCGTGCTTGCCGATGACGCCTTCGACACGGTTTCGGCCGACAGCGCGGCGGCAAGCGCCGAGGTGGCGCGCGCGCTGGTCAGCCAGGGCCATCGCCATGTTCTTGTGGTCGGTCTCGGCCAGCAGGCGGCGACCGTGCGCGCCCGGCTCGAAGGGTTTCGCAAGACGGCACTTGAGCTTGCGCCCGACATCAGGGTCGACGTCGTACTCTGCGAAAGCGATGTCGGGCCCTTGCGGACGCTGCTTCGCGATTATTTCAGCCAGCGGGAAGACGGCGGCGACAGGCCTACGGCGGTCTATTCGCTCTTCCTGAAGGGCACGCTGGTGGCGCTTTCGGAGTTTCGGCGGCGCGGCTGGCACTGCCCAAACGACATCTCGCTGGTCGGCTTCGACGACGCCGAATGGATGCAGGTGACGTGGCCGGCGATCGCCGCGGTGGTGCAGCCGGTGCGCGAGATCGCCGCCAACGCAATGGAGGTTTTGTTTCGCAGGATCGAAGGCGAGCGCGGCCCGCCGAGGGCGCGGCTCGAACCTTGCAAGGTGTTCATGCGGGAATCCGTTGGCTCGCCAGGCAGCGTCCCGCATTCCGGGGGAGGAGACCGACAATAACCCCCATTGTCGAAAACGGAAGAAGAGTGCCGGCCCTGGCCGAGGCATCCGGCGCAAACAAACGGAGGACGGAATGACATCGCTTTCCACAAAGATAAATCGATTTACTCTCGCATTGGGCGTGGCGCTTACCTTTGCCGCGGTCGGCACTGCTAAGGCCGAGGACGGCGAATATGGCGTGCTGATGAAGACCTTGGCCAATCCGTTCTGGGGCGCGATGGCGCAGGGCGTCGCCGACGGCGCCAAGGAAGCCGGCGTGAAATACTTCCAGCAGGCGGCCGAAAGCGACCAGGCGGCCGAGCCGCAGCTCAACCTCTGCAACACGATGCTCGAGCGCAAGCCGGTGGCGATGATCACCGCCGCCATCAACTCGACCAACCTCTTGCCCTGCCTGAAATCGGCGCAGGATGCCGGCATCAAGATCGTCGATCTCGACAACAATCTCGACCAGGCGGTTCTCGACAAGGAAGGCGTCAAGGTCACCTTCCATATCGGTTCCGACAACGTCGCCGCGGGTGCGCAAGGGGCCGAATATCTCGTCTCCAAGCTTGGCAAGGACGCCAAGGGTCCGGTGCTGGTGATCGAGGGTCTCTCAGGCAACATCACCGGCGAGAAGCGCGCCAAGGGCTTTGCCGACAAGCTCAAGGAACTGGCGCCGGGGCTCGAGGTGGTCGCCTCGCTGCCGGGCGATTGGGATCGCGGCAAGGCCGCCTCGATCGCCACCGACACACTGACGGCGCATCCCGATCTGGTTGCCATCTTCTGCGCCAACGACGGCATGGCGTTGGGCGCCGTGGAATCGGTCTACGCCGCCGGCAAGGGCGAGCAGGTGACGATCATCGGCGTGGACGGCAATGTCGACGCGGTGAAGTCGATCAAGGAAGGCCGCCTGAACGCTTCCGTCGCCCAGCTTCCCTATTTCGTCGGCAAGCAGGCGGTCGAGAACGTCAAGAAGGCGCTGGCTGGCGAGAAGGTCGAGGAAAGCATCGCGGTGCCCACCCTGGTGCTGACCAAGGACGTGCTCGACGCCGGCAAGGAGCCGATGCTGCAATATGTGAAGTAAGAGAAGGGAGTAGGGGAGTAGGTCCGTAGGGGAGTAGGAGGAGGAAGGTTTGCACTTCCAAGACCCGGCTCTCTCCCGTTCACTTCCCTATTCCCCTACTTCCCTACCCAGAAGGGTGAAAACCATGGCTTCCGAAACGGCGCAGCCCGGGTTTTGGGCTCGGGTGCAGCGCGCATCCGTCGAGAGGCTCCACATCAGGCTGGAGTCGCTGCTGGTGCTTGTGCTGCTGAGCGCGGCGATGGCGCTTCTGTCGCCTTTCTTCCTGTCGCTCAGCAATTTTCTCAACATCCTGCTCGCGACATCGACGATCGGCGTGCTGGCGATCGCCGCGACCTTCGTCATCGGTTCCGGTGGGCTCGATCTGTCGCTTGGATCGGTCATGGGCCTTGCTGGCGTGGCGGGAGCCTTCGTCGCCGTCAACCTCGGCTGGCCATCGGTGTTCGCGGTGATCGCCTGCATTCTGGCAGGAAGTATCGCCGGCTACATCAACGGCCAACTGGTCACCCGCGCCTTCGTGCCCGCCTTCATCGTCACGCTCGGCATGCTGGGCCTTGCGCGCGGGCTGGCGCTCGTCATCTCACAGGGCAGGGCGATCTACGGCCTGCCGCCGGAGATCGTCTATATCGGACAAGGGAGGCCGCTCGGCATTCCGATGCCCGTCATCATCTTCGTGCTGACGGCGATCGTCGCGCATACGGTGCTTGCCTATACGCGCTTCGGTCGCCACACGTTGGCGCTCGGCGACAGCGAAGGCGCGGCGCGCGCCGCCGGCATCCGCGTCGAGCAGCATCGCCGCATCATCTACACGCTCTCCGGCGCGCTTGCCGGGCTTGCAGGTCTCTTGTTCACCGCCCGCGTCAATGCGGGCGACCCGACCGCAGGCATCAACTATGAGCTCACCGCGATCACCGCGGCGATCATCGGCGGCACCAACCTGTTCGGCGGCCGTGCCTCGATCCTCGGCACCATGATCGGCGCTCTGATCATGGGCGTGCTGCAGAACGGGCTGACGCTGCTTGCCGTGCAATCCTATTACCAGCAGATGGCGATCGGCGCGGTTCTCATCCTCGCGGTCTTCATCGACCAGTATCAGGTGCGGAAGGAGTCGCGCGTATGACCCTGCTTTCGCTCCACAAGATCCGCAAAAGCTTCGGGGCGGTCGACGTGCTGCATGGCGTCGACCTGTCGGTCGCGGCCGGCGAGGTGGTCGGGCTGGTCGGCGACAACGGCGCCGGCAAGTCGACGCTGATGAAGACCATCACCGGCATCTACCGCGCCGACACCGGCTCGATCGAGTTCGACGGCAAGGACATCCTCGCCCTCGACCCCGGCCAGCGGCGCCGGCTCGGCATCGAGATGATCTATCAGGATCTGTCCTTGGCCAAGCAGCAGGACGTGGCCTCCAACATTTTCCTTGGCCGCGAGCCGACGAAAAGGCTGCTCGGCCTCTTCCCCGGCTTTGTCGACAAGACCGAGATGGATCGGCAGGCGGCGCGGATGATCGAGCGGCTCGGGGCGCACTTGCCGTCGATCAGTCGTTCCGTCGGCTCCTTCTCCGGCGGCCAGCAGCAGACGGTGGCGATCGCGCGGGCGCTCACCTTCAACCCGAAGCTCGTCATCATGGACGAGCCGACGGCGGCGCTCGCCGTGCGCGAGGTGCAGAGCGTGCTCGATCTCATCCGGCGGCTGAAGTCTGAAGGCATCGCCGTCATTTTGATTTCGCACCGGCTGAATGACGTGCTGTCGGTCACCGACCGCATCGTCGTGCTGCGCCACGGCAGGGCGGATGCCGATCTCGTCACCGCCAAAACCAACATGAACGAAGTCGTCAGCCGCATCGTCGGCGGCGGCGACACGGCCGCCGCGGCGGCGCACGAGCAACGAGGCTGATATGAATGTTTTCGGACTGCACACTTTCGCCATCGCTCCGGTCTGGGATCTGGCCCGCATCGAGCCGCAGATGGACCGGCTGAAGGAGCTCGGCATTGGCCTGATGGAGATCCCGCTGCTCAGACCTGAGGAGATCGACACCAAGCGCACGCGCGGTTTTGCAAACCATTATGGCGTGCAGCTCATTCCGTCGCTCGGCTTGCCGCGCGCACTCGACGTGGTGGAGCGGCCGGAAGAGGCGCTCGATTTCCTGCAGCCGGCCTTCAACGTCTGCAACGAGGTGGGCGCCGAGGCGCTCGGCGGCGTCACCTATGGCACGATCGGCAAGACCACCGGCCGGGCGCCGACGCAGCGGGAGATCGACGGCATGTGCCGCTTCCTCGAACGGGCGGCAAAGTCGGCGAAGGCCCGCAGCCTGAAGCTCGGCATCGAACCCTGCAACCGCTACGAGACGCATCTGATCAACCGCGGCATCGACGCGGCGCGCATCATCGAGCGCATCGGCGCCGACAACATCTTCATCCATCTCGACACCTACCACATGCATATCGAGGAAGAGAGCTTCGCGGCCGGCTTCGAGGCGGCGGCGCCCTTCCTCGGCTATGTCCATGTGTCGGAGGCCAATCGCGGCGTGCCGGGGCGCGGCATGCTGAACTGGGCAGCCTGCATGAAGGCGATCGCCGACATCGGCTATGAGGGCCCGATCACGCTCGAAAGCATGAACCATGTCGACGTCGACATCGCCGGCGGGCTCGCGGTATGGCGCCCGGTGGCGGAAGACCCGCGCGACGTCATTGAGGTTGGGCTGCCCTTCCTGCGCGAGGAAGCGAAGAAGGCAGGGCTGACACTCGGGTAACGAATCTACTTGCCCCGGCGCGTCAGCCAGCGGCGACGCGCCTCCTGCTGTTCGGCGAGTTCGGCCTCGTCCCAGTAGCCGATGAGCACGCCGGAGCCGATGATCGGGTCGAAATGCCCGACCTTGCCGTCGATCTCCGTCAGCCACTCGTCGGGGACGGTAATGCGGTTGTTGGGCAGCGCCAGCCAGCGCATCAGCATTTTGCGCAGCCGCTCGATATCGCCGGCGGCCGACGGCTCGCGGCCGAGGTCGCGCAATTCGCCGGGGTCGTTCTGGAGATCGAAGAACATCGGCTCGACACCTTCACCATGGACGAGTTTGAAGCGGCCGTCGGTGATCATGTAGAGCTTGCAGCCCGAAACCGGCATGGCGAGCTTCAGCCGCGCCGCATCGCCGCTGTAGTCATATTCGCTAACGGCATAGTTGCGCAGGCTCTTCCGCTCACCCGAAGTCAGCGACAGCAGCGAGCGGCCTTCGAGGACATGCGGCTTGGGCCTGCCGCCGAAATAATCGAGGAAGGTGGGCGCGAGATCGATCATCTCGACCAGCGCGTCCGACGTGGTTCCTCTTGTGACGTCGGCTTCCGAACGAGGATCGTAGACGATCATCGGCACCTTCACCGCGACGTCGTGGAACAGGTATTTCTCGCCGAGCCAATGGTCGCCGAGATAGTCGCCGTGGTCAGAAGTGAAGACGACAAGCGTGTTCTTGAATAGGCCGCGCTTCTCCATGAAGTCGAACAAATGGCCGAGCTGATCGTCGATCTGCTTGATCAGGCCCATGTAGCAGGGAACAACCGTTTCGCGGACCTCATCGCGCGAGAAGTTCTTCGAATACCGCTCCTGCTGGAAGGCTTCGAAGATCGGGTTTGGCGAGAAGCGCTCGGCTTCGCTGCGAACGGGCGGCTGGATCTCCGCCTTGCCGTACATGGCATGGTAGGGCGCCGGCACGATATAGGGCCAGTGCGGCTTGATGTAGGAAAGATGCGCGCACCAGGCTTCGCCCTTGGCCTCGGCGTCCTCGATGAAGCGCATGGCGCGGCGCGTCATGTAAGGCGTCTCGGAATGCTCCTCCGGAATGCGCGCCGCCTTGTCGGCATGGACGAGCAGCCAGCCGTTGAAATTCTCGCCATTCTCGCCTTCGCCGGAATTCGCCCAATGCTCCCAAGGATTTTCGGCCTCGAAGCCGTGCTGGCGCAGATAGGAGTCGTAGGCCGGATCGGGGTCGTAGCTGGTCGAGGGGTGCAGGCCGTCATCGCGCTCGAACGGCTCGAAGCCGCATTCCGCGACACGCACGCCGATGACGGAATCCTTGGCGATGCCGAGGCGCTCCATGCCTTCCTCGTCGGCCTTCATATGTGTCTTGCCGATGAGCGCACAACGCACGCCGACCTCGCGCAGATGGTCGCCCAGCGTAGGCTCGCCGACTCTGAGCGGCACGCCGTTATGCGTCGAGCCGTGCGAGCGGACGTAGCGGCCGGTATAGGCGCTCATGCGGGAGGGGCCACAGACCGTCGATTGCACATAGGCATTGGTGAAACGCACGCCGCGGCTGGCGAGCCGGTCGATGTTCGGCGTCGTCAGACTCTTGTGCCCGGCGCAGCTCAGATAATCGAACCGCAGCTGGTCGCACATGATGAAAAGGACGTTGCGTTTCGAGGTCATTGCTGCCCGTCGGAATGATTCTCGAACCCGGTAATGCCAGAACAATCAGCGCATGCCAACCAGGGCAACCAGCCTGTACAGCTCACCAGAGAACTTTACAAAATCATTTTTCCATGTGAAGTCTCAGGCATCCCAAGGATCCCAAATGACATCCCACCGTTTTGCCACCCGTCTCAATTCCTTCGCCTCGCGGCCTGAGGCGGAGTGGGCCGGGCTCACCGGGAAGCCCTCGGTGCTGCAGATGGCGGCGCGGGCGGCCAAGGTCGAGGGGCTCACCGATCTCGATCTCAACTATCCCGACCATATCGGTGAAAACCCCAGGGAAATCGCACGGAGGCTTGGTGATCTTGGGCTTTCCATCAATGGCTTCGCGATGCGCTACTATTCCAATCCCGCCTTCAAGCTCGGCGCGTTCACCAATCCCGATCCGGCAGTGCGGCGTGAAGCCATCGACCTCACCAAGGCTGGCATCGACGCGGCGCGAGAGGCCGGCGCCGGTCTCATGACGTTGTGGCTGGGGCAGGATGGTTTCGACTACGCTTTCCAAGCCGACTACGCGACACTTTGGCAACACGAAATCGACGGTATTCGTGAAGTTGCGGCGCATGACCCCGATTGCGCCATCAGTCTCGAATATAAGCCGAACGAGCCGCGCTCCTATTCGCTGATTCCGGATGCCGCGACCACGTTGCTGGCGATCCGCGAGGCCGGCCTGCCCAATCTGGGCGTCACTCTCGACTTCGCGCATGTTCTTTATGCCGACGAGCAACCGGCCTTTGCCGCCGCTCTTGTCGCCCGTCACAGCAGGTTGCTCGGCGTTCATCTCAACGATGGCTACGCCAAGCGCGACGACGGCCTGATGGTCGGCGCCGTGCACACGCTGCAGACCATCGAGCTGCTGCGCCAGATACGCAGGGACGGCTACGCCGGTGCCATCTATTTCGACACCTTTCCGGACATGACCGGTCTCGACCCGGTGCGCGAATGCGAGGTCAACATCGCCACCGTCAAGCGCATGTTGCGGGTCGTCGAGCGGCTGGAGCGGGACAATCGGTTGGCGGCTGCCCTCGATGGGCAGGACGCGGTTGCCTCGCAGGCTATCGTCCAGGAAATTCTGCTCGGAGCTGCAGGATGACGTCCGCGGATCTCCGGGCCGTGGGGCCGCGCATCCGCATGATGATGCCGCATCTGACACCGCTGGAGGCAAAGGTGGTGGAAACCGTGTTCGGCCGCCGCGGGTTCGACGAGACGATCCCTTTGAAGGAGATCGCTGACGAGGCCGGCGTCTCCGAGGCGATGGTGGTGAAGATTGCCAAGAAGCTGGGCTTCTCCGGCTATCGCGACTTCCGGACGGCAGTCTGCGAATACAGCCGCTCGCCGACCGCGGAGATGCACCGGGAACTGTCCGTCGACGACAGTTCGGCCGATATCGTGCAAAAGGTCTTCCGCACTTCCATACAGGCGCTGGAGGAAACGCTGGTGATCCTTGACATCGGCAATTTCGACCGGGCCGCCGACCTCATTTATCGATCCAGAAATCGCGACTTCTACGGCGTCGGCGGCTCAGCTCAGATCGCCCGGGACGTCTCGCACAAGTTCCTGCGCATCGGCATCCGCGCGGCGGTTTACGACGATTCCCACATGATGCTTATGTCGGCCTCGCTCCTCGGCGCCGAAGACATTGCCGTCGGCTTTTCCCATTCCGGCAACAGCAGCGCGGTGATTGATGCCGTTCAGCTCGCCAAGAAGAACGGCGCCCGCACGCTTGCCATAACCAACTACGCCAACTCGCCGCTGGCAGCCGAGGCGGATGTCGTGCTCTGCTCGACCGCGCGGGGGTCGCCGCTGATGGGCGAGAATGCGGCCGCCCGTATCGCCCAGCTCAACATCCTGGATGCGCTGTTCGTCGCGGTGGCGCAGCGCGACTACCAGGCGGCGGAGCACAATCTCGGCCGCACCATGTCGGCAGTGACGTCGAAACGGCGAGACAAGTACAGATGAAAGATCGTCGCGGATGAGCGTTGCTTCAGCGGGGCTGGTGGCCGTGTTCGGCAGCCTGCATTACGACATCCTGGTCGACGCACCGGATCGTCCGCGCAAGGGCGAGACGGTGACCGGTTTCGGCTGGCAGCCGAAATGCGGCGGCAAGGGCGGCAATCAGGCTCTGTCGGCGGCGCGCGCGGGGGCGAGGTCGGCGATGATCGGCGCCGTCGGCGACGACGATTTCGGCCGTGCGCTGCTCGCCAATCTCAGCCGCAGCAATGTCGATCACCGCTTCGTGCGAGTAGAACCGGGGACCCGATCAGGCATGAGCGTGGCCATCTTCGACGACGATGGCGACTACGGCGCGGTGATCGTTTCCGGCAGCAATCTGATACTCGGCCAAAAGGGTGTCGCGGGGGCGGCCGGTGTGCTCGCGCAGGCTGAGGTGCTGTTGCTGCAGAACGAAGTTCCGGAAATCGCCAACATCGCTGCCGCGCGCGCGGCGAAGGCTCATGGCTGCTGCGTCGTGCTCAACGCGGCGCCGGCCCGGCCGCTGCCCGCCGAACTCACCGGGCTCGTCGACATCGTGATCACCAACGCCATAGAGGCGGAGTTCCTGGCCGGCATTCCGGTCGTCGACACGCTTGAAGGCGCAGCTGAGGCAGCGCGGCAATTGGCAATCGTTTATCCGGCTGCAATCGTCACCGCCGGCGGCGATGGCGTCGCCTATCACGATCGCGATGGCCGCGCCTTTGCGCTTGCTGCCATTCCGGTGAAGGTGGTCAGCACCCATGGCGCAGGTGACGAATTCGTCGGTGCCTTTGCGGCTGCGCTTGCTCGCGGCGAGCCCACCGAGGCCGCCATCGCCGCCGCGAATGCCGCCGCCGCCCTGCTGGTCTCGACGCCGGAGGCGGATCGCCAGACGCCCCCTCAAAAGATCCAAGGCGGCGTGCACCGTCCAGAGTAGCCCTCGGTTTACCGATCTAGACAACTGGTGCAATGTTGGTTTGGAGGATCGAGATCGTGCCATTCGTCAGTATCGGCGGCGTTGCGTTGCACCATCGCCTTATCGTCGGGACGGCTGCTGCGCGCCCGATCATCTTCATCAATTCGCTCGGCACCGACTTGCGGATCTGGGACGATGTCGTCGCACGGCTTGCCGGTGAGATGCCGATGCTCGTCTATGACAAGCGCGGCCACGGACTTTCCGACATCGGCAGCGGCGTGCGCTCGATCGACGACCATGTCGACGATCTGAGCGCGCTCATCGATTGCTTCGGCTTCCAGAAGGTCGTGCTTTTTGGCCTGTCGGTCGGCGGCATGGTCTCGCAGGGGTTCTATGCACGGCGGCCCGAACTCGTCGAAGCGCTGATCCTCAGCGACACCGCGCACAAAATAGGTACCGCCGAGAGCTGGAACAGCCGCATCGCAACGGTCGAGCGTGACGGTATCGAGGCGATTGCCGATGGCATCATGAAGGTGTGGTTCACGCCGGATTTTCATGCCAACCGCGCCGCCGAGCTTGCCGGTTGCCGCAACATGCTGACCAGGCAGGCGCTGCCAGGTTACATCGGCACGTGTATGGCGGTTCGCGACGTGGATTTCACCGACAGCGCGCGCCGCATCGCGGTGCCGACGCTCTGCATCGGCGGCGACCAGGACGGTTCGACGCCGCCCAATCTCGTGCGCTCGCTTGCCGACCTGATCCCCGGCGCGCGCTTCGAGCTGATCCGCGGCGCCGGGCACATTCCCTGCATCGAGCAGCCCGACGCGGTCGTCGCCCTGATCCGCGCCTTCGTCGCGTCGTTGCCTGAGGGAAAGCATCTCCATGGGCGATGACGCAAACAATACCAACCGATACCGGACCGGGCTCGAGGACGACGCATCGCAATCGATTGCGAGGCGGTGCGCTTCTCCTGGTGGATGACGACGATCCTCCACCGCTTCCCCGAGGGGGGTGAGTTCGGTCAGCGCATCCAGGAAGCCGAGCTCAATTATCTCGTACACTCCAACGCCGCCTCGACCGCGCTGGCGGAGAACTATGTCGGCCTGCCTTACTGAGCGGGCCGAGCGTCAGACCCGTTCCAGTGCAATCGCAATGCCCTGGCCGACGCCGATGCACATGGTGGCCAAAGCGCAGCGTCCGCTGCGCTCGCGCAGCTCCAGCGCCGCCGTGCCGGTGATGCGCGCGCCCGACATGCCAAGCGGATGACCGAGCGCGATCGCGCCGCCGTTGGGGTTCACATGCTCCGCCTGCTCGGAAATTCCGAGTTCGCGCAGCACGGCAATGCCTTGCGAGGCGAAGGCTTCGTTCAACTCGACGACGTCGAATTGGTCAGGCCTCAAGCCGAGACGGGCGCAGAGCTTTTTGGTTGCCGGCGCGGGACCGATACCCATGATGCGCGGCGCGACGCCGGCAACAGCACCGCCGAGAATGCGGGCGATCGGCGTCAGGCCATGTTTCCTGGCCGCCGCTTCGGAGGCGATGATCAGCGCGGCAGCACCGTCATTGACGCCGGAGGCGTTGCCGGCGGTCACGGTGCCGCCCTGGCGGAACGGCGTCGGCAGCTTGGCCAGCGCCTCGATGGTCGTGCCGGCGCGGGGATGCTCGTCCTTCGAGACGACGATTGGCTCGCCTTTTCTTTGCGGGATCGCCACCGGCGTGATCTCCTTCGCCAGCCGGCCATTGGCCTGCGCCGCAACAGCCTTGTCCTGGCTGCGCGCGGCAAAGGCGTCCTGGTCGGCTCTGCTGACCGAAAACTCCTCGGCGACGTTCTCGCCGGTCTCCGGCATGGAATCGACGCCGTACTGCTTCCTCATCAGCGGGTTGACGAAGCGCCAGCCGATGGTGGTGTCGTAGATTTCGGCATTGCGCGAGAAGGCGGTGTCGGCCTTCGGCATGACGAAGGGCGCGCGGCTCATCGATTCCACCCCGCCGGCAATCATCAGCTCGGCCTCGCCGGCCCTGATGGCCCGGGCGGCGATGGTGACGGCATCCATGCCCGAGCCGCACAGCCGATTGACCGTCGAACCCGGAATGTCCTGGGGAAGGCCGGCCAGCAGCAGCGCCATGCGGGCGACGTTGCGGTTGTCCTCGCCGGCCTGGTTGGCGCAGCCAAAGACGACGTCGTCGACGGCGGCCCAGTCGACGCCCAGGTTGCGCTCGACCAACGCCTTCAGCGGAATGGCGGCGAGATCGTCGGCTCGCACCGAGGATAGCGCGCCGCCAAAACGGCCGATCGGCGTCCGGATGTAGTCGCAGATGAAGGCATCAGTCATTATGCAGCTTTCCCTTTGGCGGTACCCGCATGCGCGGCCTTGCTGCGCGCCTGCAAATCGCGCAATGTCTTCAGCTCGAGTTCCGTCGGCACCGGCGTCTCGTCAAGCGCCTCGGCAAACTTTGCTTCCCAGCCACAGGTCGCCTGCACCTCTTCGCGGGCGACGCCGGGATGCAGCGACACGACGGTGAATTCCTTGGTGACACGGTCCGGCTTCCAGACGGCGAGGTCGGTGATCAGCAAGGTCGGACCGGCGGTGTCGATGCCGAGCCGCTTGCGGTGGTCACCGCCTTCGCCATGGCCGAAGGAGGTGAAGAAGTCGATCTTTTCGACCATGCCGCGCTTCGACTGCGCCATGGTGATGTAGACCTCTCGCGAGGAGGTGGCGATTTCCGGCGCGCCGCCGCCGCCGGGCAGCCGCGTCTTGGGATGCGCATAGTCGCCGATGACCGTAGTGTTGATGTTGCCGAATTTGTCGAGCTGGGCGGCGCCTAGGAAGCCTATCGAGATGCGGCCGCCTTGCAGCCAATAGCGGAACATCTCCGGCACCGCGACGGTGGTGACCGCCGTCTCGCACAATTCGCCGTCGCCGATCGACAGCGGCAAAATGTGGGGCGCGGAGCCGATGGTGCCGCTCTCGTAGATCAGCGTGATGTCCGGCGCATGGGTCAGCCGCGCGACATTGCAGGCGGCCGACGGCGCCCCGATGCCGACAAAGCAGACATCGTCGTTCTTCAGCGCACGGCTGGCGGCGATCGTCATCATCTCGTTGGGGGTGAAGCACAGATCATTCTCGCTCATGCGGCTTTCCTCAGATGCTCGACGCGAGCCGCGAAGTCGTCTGCGCTGCTCTCGATGACGTTCTTCTGCATCCATGCCTGGAAGCGGTCGCGGTCGGCGGCGATCTCGTCCCATTCGAGATAGGCGGAGTTGTCGCGCTCGTAATAGCCATGCGTGTAGGACGGATGGGAGCCGCCCGGCACGATCGAGATTGCCGCGATCGTCCAATTCGGCAGCACCGTCAGATTGGGGTGGAGATCGTCGAAACTGTCGACCACTTCCTCGACGGTCACCACCGCGCGTTTGGCGGCGAGCACGGCCTCTTTCTGGATGCCGATGATGCCTTCGACCAGCACATTGCCTTTGCGGTCGGCCTTCTGCGCGTGGATGAAGGTGACGTCGGGCCGGATCGCCGGAACGGCGGCCAGCACCTCGCCGGTAAACGGGCAGGTTATGGACTTGATGTTTGCATTGACGGCGGCAAGGCCTGCGCCGCGATAGCCGCGGAACACCGCGCAGGGCAGGCCGGCGGCCCCCGCCTCATAGGCGTTGGCCATGCCGGCATGGCTGTGCTCCTCGACCTCGATCGGCCGCGGAAAGCCGTTCTCGATGGCGTCGCGAACGCGCCTGAGCAGGCCGACGCCGGGATTGCCGAGATAGGAGAAGACGATCTTCTTGGCCATGCCCATGCCGATCATCTGATCGTAGATCAGGTCGGGCGTCATGCGGATCAGCGTCAGGTCGCGAAAGCCCTGGCGGATTGCCTCATGCGCCGCGGCGGTCGGAATCAAATGGGTGAAGCCCTCGAAGGCGACCGTATCGCCATCGTGCAGAGTCTCCGCAACGGCCTTTTTCAGCGGCAGGAAGTTGACCATCGTCCATTGCTCCGGAGATCAAGGTTCATATCGGAGCATATGAGAGCGCCCCTCTCGCGTCACTATGAGGATGCCTGCAGTCAGATGAGGTGCAGCGCAAAACATCCGGACATGCACGACGTGGCCGTTGACGCTTCGTCTCAGATACGCTAATGAACAGGATTATACAGGTTCATTGAACAGGTATCTATATGGCCCGTCGCGCGACGCAACTCACTCCCGGCACGGGCAAGCCCGAGCAGATCGCGACGGTTCTGGAGCACGAGATCCGCTCAGGCGTGCTCGGCTTCGGCGATCGCCTGCAGAGCGAGAACGAGCTCGTCCAGCGCTTCTCGGTCAGCCGCAACACGGTTCGCAAAGGGCTGGAAGAGCTTTCAAGCCGCGGCCTCATCACCACCAAGGTCGGCATCGGGTCCTTCGTCACTTTCGACGGCATGCCGGTCGATGACGCGATCGGCTGGTCGCGCGCGCTCGCCAATGCGGGCGCCAATGCCGAAACCCGGACGCTTAGGCTCGAGATCATCGAGGATGCCGAGCTCGCGGCAAAGCTCGGTGTCGAGAGCTCGTCTTTCATCGCCGTCGATCGCGTCCGTACCAATGCCGATGACGGCCATGCGATCTCGATCGAACGCAGCCGCCTGCCACTGTCGCCCGAGCTGGAAGACGTGCCGCTGCGCGGGCTTCGCGAAGGCTCGCTGCACCAGACGCTGCGCGGGGCAGGGCTGGTGTCCGACCATGGCGAGGAGTGGGTCGACATCGAGATGCTCAGCGCTGCTGATGCCGCCATCCTCGATTGCGCGCCGGGCACGCCGTTCCTCAGGACGCGGCGGCTGACGCGCGCCGCCGACGGCCGCGCCATCGAATTCGTCACCAGCCTGCTCAACCCGGCGCATTTCGCGCTGCATCTGGAGTTCTGAGCATGGCGGCCGACGCGATCGACCGGGCGATGGGCGCGCTGATCGGCGGCGCGCTTGGCGATGCGCTGGGCATGCCGACACAGCTTCTGTCGCCCGCCCGCATCGCCGAGCTCTATGGCCATGTCGAGGGTTTCGTTGCGCCCGCCGTCGACCATCCGGTGTCGAAGGGGCTGCCGGCAGGTGCCATCACCGACGACACCGAGCAGGCCCTGCTGCTCGGCCGCATCCTGGTCAGCTCCGGCAATCGCTTCGACCATGCGCGATGGGTCAACGCGCTGCTCGACTGGGAGCGCGACGTCAAGGCGCGTGGCAGTTACGACCTGCTTGGACCGTCGACCAAGCGGGCCATCGACGCCATCAATAACGGCGTGCCGGCGGAAGAAGCGGGGCGAACTGGCGACACCAACGGCGCCGCGATGCGGATTGCGCCGGTCGGCATTATGATCCGCCCGGAGCCGCTCGATGCCCTGGTTGCGAAAGTCGCGGAAACCTGCCGGGCTACGCACAATACGTCGATTGCGATTGCCTCCGCAGCCGCAGTTGCTGCCGCGGTCAGTCTCGGTGTTTCGGGCGCCGACTGGCGCGCTGCTTCCGGCCATGCCGTCGCGGCGGCAAAGCTTGGTGCCGCGCTCGGTCACTGGGTCACCGGCGGCGACATCGCCGAACGCATCCTCTGGGCGCAGGAACTTGTGCGCGGGAAGCGCGACAAAGAGGCGATCCGGTTGATCGTTGACCTGATCGGCACGGGGGTCGCCAGCCAGGAGTCGATTCCTGCAGCATTCGCCGTGCTGGAGGTTGCCAACGGGGATGCGTGGCGAGCGGCAGTGATCAGCGCCAATCTCGGCGGCGACACCGACACCATAGGCGCCATCGCCGCCGGCATGGCGGGCGCCTGTTCGGGCCTGTCGGGCCTGCCGCAAGATCAAATCGCGGGACTGAAGGGCATCGATCTCGCGGAGGTCGAGCCGTTGGCCAATGATCTTGTCGCGGCGCGCATGGCGAAGGCCCGTGGCGGCAAGGAGGACGCCGCATGAGCGGGCGCCTCGTTCATGTCGGCAGCGCGGTGGTCGACTATGTCTATCGCATCGACGCTCTCCCGGCGGCGGGCAGCGAAAAGACCGCGACGAGCTATTCGCGCGTCGCCGGCGGCGGCTTCAACATGATGGTCGCGGCGAGCCGCACCGGCATGAAGGTGGTGTTCGGCGGACAGCTTGGCATCGGGGCAGACGGCGACTTCCTGCGCGCGGCTTTCGCCGCTGAAGGCATCGAGACGCTGACGCCGCCGTCACCCTTGATGGACAGCGGCAATTGCGTCGCCATGATCAGCAGCGATGCGGAACGCACCTTCGTCTCATGGCCGGGCGCGGAGAGCGTGCTGACACCGGACATGATGGTGCCCGTCCAAGTCATTCCGGGCGATTGGGTTTTCACCTCCGGCTATACGTTGAGCTACCCTGGCAGCCGCGAAGCGCTCGTCGACTGGATCGAGGCGCTGCCGGAGGAAGTTCCCGTAGTCTTCGATCCGACGCCTGTGATCGGGGAGATTCCGCGCCCGATCCTGGAAAGGGTGCTTGCCCGCACCGACTGGCTGAGCTGCAACGCCGACGAGGCCGCCGCAATAGCCGGCCGTGGCGACGCGCAGACCGTCGCGATCCGGCTTCTGGCCGAACACTGCCCAAAAGCCGCGGGCGTCGTGATCCGCGCCGGCGCGCATGGCTGCCTTGTGCGGCTGGCAGAAGGCGGCACGCACGCGATCCCCGGCTTCGCGGTCAGCGCCGTCGACACCAATGGTGCCGGCGATACGCATATCGGCGCCTTCGTCAGCGCATTGTCGCGCGGCCTGTCGCCCTGCGAAGCGGCGCGCTACGCGAACGCCGCGGCGGCCGTTTCCGTCACCCGTAATGGCGGCTCGTCCGCGCCGACCGACAGTGAGATCCAGGAATTCCTAAGTCATCGCGATCAAGGAACGATAGCGCATGGCCGGGAGGACGCGACTGCAACTTAACAAGCCCATCAACTGGGCCAACAATGAGAGGAAAAAACATGCGCATGCCCAGACTCACCGCTTTTCTGACGGCGACCGCCGTCTTCGTCTCAGCATTCACGTTTGCCGCCCAGGCCGCCGAAGAAGTGCATGTGCTCAACTGGAAGGGCTACGGCGCCGACGAGCCATGGGCGGTCGCCAACTTCGAGAAGGCGACCGGCTACAAGGTCGTCAATGATTTCTTCAACTCCGAACAGGAGATGCTGACCAAGCTGAGGACCAATCCCGGCCTCTACGACGTCGTCATGATCAATGCCGCCTTCAACGATCAGGCGATGGCCGGCAAGCTGATCCAGCCGATCGATACATCGAAGCTCTCCAACTATGCCGATATCGCCAAGGACAAGGCCGGCTCGCCGATGCTGAACCATGACGGCAAGGTCTATGGCGTGCCGTGGGTATGGGGCCTGACCGCTCTAGCCATCAACGAGAAGTCGTTCGACAAGCCGCCGACGAGCATCGCCGAGATGTGGGATCCGGCCCATAAGGGCCGCGTCATCATCCGCGACGACGCCGTCGAGGCGGTGCAGTTCGGCGCCATCGCATCGGGGCAGAACATCAACGACATCAAGGATATGGGCGCGGTCAAGGCGAAGCTCACCTCGCTGATGCCGCAGATCAAGACCTTCTGGAGTTCGGAGAACGACTGGAACCAGATGGTTGCCTCCAACCAGATCGATATCGGCACCTACTGGAGCGGCTCCGCCGACCGCGCCAAGACGCATTTCAAGCTGCCGGTCTCGCTGGTCATCCCGCAGGAAGGCGCCGTCGCCTGGCTGGACGCCTTCTCCATCCCGGCCGGTTCCAAGAATGTCGCCGGCGCCGAGGCCTTCATAAACTACATGATCGACCCGAAATTCTATGTCGAATGGGTCACCAAGGTCGGCGCGCCGGTTTCGGCCAACACCAAGGCGGTCGAGGCGCTGCCCGAGGACGCCTTCAACCGAAAGGTCATGGGCAGCCCAGAGGTCGCCAAACGTATCCAGTTTCAGGCGCCGGTCACCGATGAGCAGCGCGAGAAATACCTGGCACTTTGGCAGGAGCTGAAGGTCAACGTGAAATAGTTGGCGTCTTACGGGGAGGAGAGGCATCATGGCTGAGCAGCTCGCGACCGGTTCGCGCCGCGGACTGCGGCCAGCCCTGCCGCTTCTGCTTCCCGCTTATCTGTGGCTGACGGTGGCGATCTTTCTGCCGCTGTCGGCCATGGTGTTCTTCTCCTTCATGACCGACCTGCCGCTGGCCGGGAAGGAATGGTCGTTCACGCTTGGCAACTACGCCGCCTTCTTCTCGCAAAGCCTTTATCTGACGCTTCTTCTGGCCTCGCTGCGGCTCGGGCTCGAGGTCACGCTTTGGTGCGTCGTCATCGGCTATCCGGCGGCTTACGTGCTGGCGAAGGTTCTTAAAGGCCGCAGCCGCGAGGCGATCTTCCTGCTGGTCATCCTGCCTTTCTGGTCGAACGGGCTGGTGCGCATCTTCTCCTGGGCCATGGTGCTGCGTGAGGGCGGCATTCTCGACACCACGCTCAATGCCGTCTTGCCGTTCAAGATCAATATCGATCTCATGTATTCCTACCCGGCGGTCATCATCGGCCTGGTGCACTCCTACGTGCCCTATATGGTGCTCACCTGTTACCTCACGCTGCAGGCGATCGACGACTCGCTGATCGAGGCGGGCCGCTCGCTCGGGGCTTCGCGGCTGCAGGTGCTCAAGCGGGTGATCATCCCGCTGTCGATGCCCGGCCTGATCGCGGGTGCGGCGCTGATCTTCGTGCCGGTCGTGGGTTCTTTCATGGAGCCGCGCATCCTCGGCGGCCGCACCGGCACTTTCTACGGCACCGTCATCGAGGACCAGTTTGTTGCCGTCTTCAACTGGCCGCTGGGCGCGGCGCTCTCCTTCATCCTGCTTGCCGTCGTGCTGGTCATCCTGGCGCTCGCGGCACCGGTCTTGCGGAGGGCCGGCTGATGGCGACGACGCGCATTCTGGAGTGGGTCGGGCGCCTCTACATCTTCCTGTTGCTCGGCTTCCTCTATCTGCCGATCATCATCATGGCGCTGATGTCGTTCAACGCCTCGCCTTTTTACCAGCTGCCGTTCGAGTGGACGACGGACTGGTATGCTTCGCTCGCGCAAAACGACCAGCTGATCGCGGCGACCTGGAACAGCATCGAGATCGCGATCATCACGACCATCCTTTCAACGCTGCTTGGTTCGATGGCGTCGCTGGCGCTCTATCGCTACGAATTCCGCGGCAAGAAATTCCTGCAGGCGCTGCTGTTTCCGCCGATCGCCATCCCGTGGCTTATTACCGGCACCGCGATGCTGATCTTCTTCTTCGGCATCGGCATCGGCCGCGGGCTCATCGCGATCCTGCTCGGCCATGTCGCGCTGGCGCTGCCCTACGTCATCGTCGTCGTGTCCGCCCGCCTGCAAACCTTCGCGCCGGAGCTGGAAGAAGCGGCGCGTTCGCTCGGCGCCGATCAGTGGCAGGTTACCGTGCGCGTAACTTTGCCCTGGATCATGCCTGGCGTGATCGCCGGCGGACTGTTCGCATTCGCTGTCTCCTTCGACCAGTTCGTGGTCTCGTATTTCCTGTCGACGCCAGGCCAGACGACGCTGCCGGTCGAAATCTACGCCGCGATCCGCAAGGGATTCACGCCCGAGATCAACGCGGTGTCGACCATCATCATCGTGGTGTCGATGGCGCTCATGCTGCTGACGGCGCGCTTCTTCAAATTCGGCGGAGAGAAATAATGGCCGGCGTCCAGGTATCGAACGTCTCCCGCAGTTTCGGCGCGCACAAGGCGCTGGACCATGTCTCGATCGACTTTCCCGACGGTGGCTTCTATGCGCTGCTCGGGCCTTCGGGCAGCGGCAAGACCACGCTGCTCAGGCAGATCGCCGGCTTCGACTTTCCCGATACCGGCCGCATCGCCATCGGCGGCGAAAGCGTCGAGCGCGTGCCGGTGGAAAAGCGCCGCATCGGCATGGTGTTCCAGAACTACGCGCTCTTTCCCAATATGAGCGTCGCCGACAATGTCGCCTTCGGGCTGTCGGTGCGCGGCGAGCCGAAGGCGACGATCGCTACGGAAGTGCAGCGGGCGCTGGATCTCGTTCAGCTCGGCAAGCTCGGCGGCCGGCGGCCGCACCAGCTCTCGGGCGGCCAGCGGCAGCGTGTGGCGCTGGCGCGCGCCATTGTCACCAGGCCGCGCGTGCTTTTGCTCGACGAGCCGCTCGGCGCGCTCGACAAGGCGCTGCGCGTCGACATGCAGATCGAACTGAAGCGCATCCAGCGCGAGATCGGCATCACCACCATCTTCGTCACTCACGACCAGGAAGAGGCGCTGACGATGAGCGACCGCATCGGCATATTGCGCGACGGCAGGCTGGTGCAGGAAGGGCCGCCGGAGGAGATCTACGACCGGCCGCAAAGCGAGTTCGCCGCGACCTTCCTCGGCGACGCCAACATCTTTCGCGGCGATGCGACCGGCAACGGCATCAGGCTGCCCGACGGTACAGCAATCGCCGCTGCGTCGGGTGCGTCTCTCTCGGCCGGCGCCAAGGCAAGCTGCGCCGTGCGGCCCGAGCGCATCCAGATTTCAACCGGCTCTGCAACGTCCGAGGCGGGATATGCCAACACGGTCAGGGGCCAGGTTTCAAAACGCATCTTCGCCGGCAACAACAGCACCTATTTCGTCGACCGCGATGGACAGACGGTGAAGGTCATTGTCCAGAACACCGGCGCCGAGCGGCTGGCCGAAGGCCAAGAAGTGATGCTCAGCTGGTCGCCGGAGAGCACGGTGCTGATCGCCGCGTAAGCCGGATCCCCGGTCCCTGATGGGAAATGATGGCGCGGCCCTTGGCTGACCGCCTGATCCTGGCGTTATATCCAGTCCTCGACGGGAGGAATGGATGGCGAGCATGGATTTCGAGCCGGACGTGAAAGTCCGGGTCAAGGACTATCGGATCGGCTGCATCGGCGCCGGCATGATCATGGCCGAGTGCCATCTCGCCGCCTACGCGCAAGCCGGCTTTCCGGTGGTGGCGATCGCCTCACGAACCAGGGCTAATGCCGAAAAGGTCGCCGGCCGCTGGGGCATTCCGACCGTCTGCGATACGCCGGAGCGGCTGATCGAAGATAGCCGCGTCGAGATCGTCGACCTTGCCTTCCCGCCGGACCAGCAGCCCGCGCTGATCCGCCATGCACTGAAGCAGCCGCATATCAAAGCGATCCTTGCGCAGAAGCCGCTGGCGCTCTCGGTCGAGGAAGCGGTGAAGCTGCGCGACGAGGCGGCGGCTTCCGGCAAGATCCTCTCGGTCAACCAGAACATGCGCTACGACCAGTCGATGCGCGTCTTGAAGCAGATCATCGATAGCGGCGCGCTGGGCGAGATCGTCTTCGCCGAGATCGACATGCATGCCATCCCGCACTGGCAGACCTTCCTCGCCGGATATGACCGGCTGACGCTCGCCAATATGAGTGTGCACCACCTCGACGTGCTGCGCTTCCTGTTCGGCGACCCTGACGAAATCACGACGCTGACGCGCAAGGATCCGCGCACCAAGTTCGAACATTCCGACGGCATCACCGTCTCGACGCTGCGCTTTCCCTCCGGCGTGCTCGCGGTGTCGCTGGAGGACGTCTGGTCCGGCCCGCGTCAGGAAGGCTATTCCGACGACCAGCACATCGACTGGCGCGTCGATGGCACCAAGGGTGTCGCCAAGGGCACGATCGGTTGGCCGAAGGGCGTCGCCTCGACGCTGACCTACGCCTCGACAGAGACGACCGGCGGCAAATGGGTCAGCCCCAGCTGGGAGACGATGTGGTTTCCGCATGCCTTCATCGGCGTCATGGAGCAGCTGCAATATGCGCTGAAGACCGGCACGCCGCCGGCGCTTTCCGTTGCTGACAACGTCAACACCATGGCGCTGGTGGAGGCCGGTTACCGGTCGATGGCGGAGGGCCGCACCATCAGGCTGTCCGAAATCCCTGTCGACCAGGCGACTAAGAAACAGGGCAATTGAATCGCTTATCGGGAGGACTTCACCTCATGATGCAGGCAGGTATCTTCACAGGCTATTTTCCGTATGAGCTCGAGGAGGTCGCCAGGCGCATCCGGGCGCTCGATTTCAACACCGTGCAGCTCGACCTGCATTTCAAGGATATCGACCTCTCGGCCGGACAGATCACCAGGGACAAGGCGAGGCGGGTGCGCGATACGTTCCGCGACCACAACCTCCCGGTTTGCTGCGTGTCCGGCTACACGAACATCATCCACCCGGACAGGGCCGAGCGCGAGCGGCGGCTTGCCTACCTGAAGGAGATCATCCGGAACGCACGCGATTTCGGCTCGCCTTACGTGATCTCGGAAACCGGTACCTACAACACCGAATCCGACTGGGTGCATCATCCGAAGAACAAGACCGAGGAGGGTTTTGAGGAGTGCCGCAAGGTGATCTCGGATCTTGCCCAGACCGCCTACGACCACGGCGCGGTGTTCCTGCTTGAAACCTACGTCAACAACGTTGTCGGCTCGGTCGAGGAGACGGTCAGGATGTTCGCTCAGGTCGACCATCCCGGCCTCGGCCTGTTGATGGACCCGACGAACTATTTCGAGGCGCACAACATCGACCGCATGGATCAGGTGCTGAACCAGGTGTTCGACACGCTGACGGACAAGATCAAAATCGCGCATGCCAAGGACGTGAAGCGTTCGGGCGGCGACAAGACGGAGAAGCATGCCGACATCGGCGACGCGGAGGCGCATGAGGGGCTGACCTTCCGCGGCGTCGGCGAGATCGAACTGCCGGCGCCGGGGCTCGGCGTGCTGAATTACGATCTCTATCTCAAGCGTCTCAGCGAAAAGCACCCGAACATCCCGGTGATCATCGAGCATCTCGACGAGGAGGACGTGCCGCGCGCCAAGAAATTCCTCGACGGGAAATTCCGCGCCAACGGGCTTTAATGACGATGACGACCACCGGTACGAAGCGCGACTACAGCCTTGTCGGCGAGAGCACGCGGCTTGCGATAGAGACCGGACTTGCATCGGCCGAGTGGTACCACACCGACGTGCCGCGCAAGGTGATGAAGGAGCTGATGCAGCGTTGCGATGGGCCGGCGATCCGCGATAGCGTCATCTGGATCTCGGCGATCCTGGGCTCAGCCGCCGGCATTATCTGGTTCTGGGGCACGTGGTGGGTCGTGCCATTCATGTTCGTCTATGGCGTGCTCTATGGCTCGTCGAGCGACTCGCGCTGGCACGAATGCGGGCACGGCACCGCGTTTCGCACGCGCTGGATGAACGATGTCGTTTATCACATCGCCTCGTTCATGCTGATGCGAAACCCGGTGCAGTGGCGCTGGAGCCATGCCCGTCACCACACCGACACGATCATTGTCGGCCGCGATGCCGAGATCGCCGTTATGCGGCCCCCGGACCTCATAAAGGCTGCGCTCGCCTTCACGGGCATTCTCGACTTCCGCTATTCGCTGCCCACGCTGGTGCGCCAGGCCTTCGGCAAGCTGTCGGACGACGAGAAGAGCTACATTCCGGAGATGGAGCAGCACAAGGCGGTGATCGCGGCGCGCTGGCACATAGCGGTATACGTCGCGACGATCGCTGTCGCGATCGCGCTTAGGTCATGGATACCGCTGGTGCTGATCGGCTTGCCGCGGCTCTACGGCACCTGGCACATGGTGACGACCGGCCTGCTGCAGCATATCGGGCTGGCCGATAACGTCACCGACCATCGGCTCAACACGCGCACGGTTTATATAAACCCGATCAGCCGGTTCATCTACTGGAACATGAACTACCATGTGGAGCATCACATGTTCCCGATGGTGCCCTATCATGCGCTGCCCAGGCTGCATGAGCTGATCAAGCACGATTTGCCGGAGCCGAACCCGTCGATGTGGCATGCCTATCGCGAGGTCTGGCCGGTGCTGGTCAGGCAGCTGAAATACGAGGACTACTTCCTCAAGCGCGAATTGCCGCCGACGGCCAAGCCTTACTGCGGCGATTCCACGATCTCGACATAACGGCTGCGGCTGCCGAATAAGGTCGGTGCGCGCGGCAGTTGTGCGAACCCAATCAGGAGAAGGACGATGGCGGAGTGGGTCGAAGCTTGCGCGGTCGACGAGGTGGATGAGGAGGACGTGATCCGCTTCGACCATGGCGGCCGCACCTTCGCGATCTACCGTTCGCCTGACGAAGAGTTCTTCGCCACCGACGGGTTCTGCACGCATGAAAAGGCGCATCTGGCCGACGGGCTGGTGATGGACGACATCATCGAATGCCCGAAGCACAATGGCCGCTTCAACTATAAGACCGGTCAGGCCAAGGGCGCGCCGGTCTGCGTCAACCTCAAAACCTATCCGGTCAAGGTCGAGGCCGGCAAGGTGATGATCGATATCGGTTGAAGGCAAGCGGAGCGCAATCGCGGTGTTCTCGGAATATGTCGGCGACGTCAACAGCGGCGCCTATCCGGAAGACCGGCACATCGTGCATATGGATCCGGACGAGCTCACGCTTTTCATGAAGAAAGTGGACGCAAGAGCCTGAGCGGGCACTGCGATGGGTCTGCCTGGTTCGCCGCCAAGTGCGGCAGGTATTGGGCCGGCCTCGCGGCCCGAGCCGGTAAGCTTTCGTCGAGAGATCGGCGCCTATTTCCGTGCCTTGACCACGCCCATCAGGACCTCCGGATAGGTTGCGGCCATCATCCCCTGGTCGGCCTGCGCGGCAAAGATGGCGGTGCACCGTTCGGCGTTGAAGCGGAAACGGCGTCTGTATTTTTCCTTATTGAGAATAATCCCGGAGAGGCCGTCGAATTTGCGGAGCAATCGCTTGCGCAGACCTCTCGTCCAGAGCGGACGCTTGAACCGATCGAGCCAGGGCGTATCTTTCGCCAGGTTGCGATAGATCGCCATCGCGGCGAGTTCCACTCCTTCAGGGCTTGGCCACCACGGCTTTCCAAAGGTGAAATGACGCGCGAAGGCTCTACTGAAGGGTATCTAGCTGGAATAGTTGGTCTGCAGATTCCAGAGCGGATGCATCGTTTGCCAGCGTCCGGCAAACGCTATGTTGAGCGCTCCCTGATCGAGCTTCGGTACGCGCCGCAGCGCCAGTTCGCGCGCCCGCTCCAAGAGCCCCTCGGCGCGGATCATTGGCATGTTCAGCACCAGTATGCCGGCGTTGAAATGCGATGAGCCGGGCTCCATCTCAAGAGACACACGGCAGCTCGGATCGAAATAGGTCTGTTCGTCATGGGCCGCCAAGAGTGGGGCATTCAGTTCAACATCGGCCAAGTCGGTGATCGACCGGTTGAAGATAACATCGGTGTCCACATAGACGAGCCTGTCGTAGGGCTCGAATACCGCCAGCTTGTCGGCAAGCAGGCGAATGTAGGTTGCTACGCTGAGGTGACCGGGATCGAAATCGAATTCCTTCATGAGATCGGACACGTCGACGATCTTCACGGCAGCGCCGAGCAATCGGTCCGCGACCGGCAAATCCTCAGTTCCGGCGCCGATATGAAGGATGAAACCGTCGATAGGCGCAGATACGTCCAGTATGCGTCGCGCGCCCAGAACGGCGTATGGGAAATTTTTTGCGTCTGCCGCCAAGACGAAGCAGGAACGATGCAATTGAGCCACCCCTTATATGCCCTTGGCTCTTCATATCCGAACTCATCGTGCAACCCAAGAGGGTGCCGAGGGGCGCGGCCGGCGGGCCCATAAGCGGCGGAGCCCGGCCATCCGATTCGGGGCGAGCGGCCAGTTGGCCTGAGGGTTGGCTTGGGCGGGTGGTGATCTCGATCTGTCGTTGGTGGTCCGCAACGATGCGGTGCCCTGATCTCGTCTAATCGAGCAGTATTTGGTGCACCGCAGGGAGCCAATACCCGTCGGCGAGCACCGCGTGGAGCGCATCGGCATGGGATCCGAGCGGCCGGTCTTCCTTAAGCGTCGGCACATGGGCGCGGACGGCCGCGTGGATCGCGCTGGTGGCCGGTGCAAGAATGAGCCCTTCGCGAAGATCGACGGCCTGTGCGGCGGCCATAAGCTCCAGGGCGATCAGCCGCCGCCACAGCACGATCATCTCGACGCATTTGGCGACGGCGAGGGGAGTCTGCGTCGCATGATCCTCGACGCCCTCGGACACGGGCAGGAAGTCGAGCATCACCGGATTGGCCTTGTGGCGGATGGCGGCCAGGATCGCCGTCACCGTCTTCTGCAGCGGCACGAAGCCGGCGGACGCGCCGCCGATTGGCGACAGGTATTTCGGCAAGCCGTGGCGGGTTGAGCCGGTGAGCTGGATGAAGCGCGCGGCCGACGCCGCCGCGCATTGCGCAACTGCCAGACCTAGCGTCTCGAAGGCCAGCGACAGCGAGGCGGTGTGGAAATTTCCGGTCGACAGCACGAGTGAATCATCGGCGAGCACCAGCGGGTTGTCGGCGGACGCGTTGAGTTCGATCTCGACGGCGAGCCGGGCATGGTCGATCGCCTGGATGAGCGCGCCGTGGATCGAGGGCATGCAGCGGATCGACAGCGGGTCCTGAAGGGTGGTCGGCGCGGGCGTCCCGTCGCGGGTGAGCAGGTCGCGCAACGCCTTTGCCGCTACCTGCTGGCAGGCGGCTGGACGCGCCAGATGCAGGCGCGGCTCAAGGAGGGTGCGGTTGGCCCCGAACGCTTCCATGGTGAGCGCGCCGGCCTGCTCCTGCTGTTCGAGTGCCGACAGCGCGTCGATGAGCGCCAGGGCGCCGGCGCCGGTGGAAACCGCGGAAGCGTTGATCAGCGACAGACCATCCTTCGGTGCCAGGCTGACCGGCGCAAGCCGCGCCATCATCAGCGCCTTTGCCGAAGGCATGCGCCTGCCCTGATAGTCGGCATCGCCTTCGCCGATCAGCGTGTGGGCTATCGCGGTCATCAGCACCAGATCGCCGGCGCCGATCGAGCCCAGCGACGGCATCACCGGATGGATGCCGGCGTTGAGCAGATCGACAAGCGCGGTGAGGACATGCGGCGACAGGCCGGAGCCGCCGGCGGAAAGCATGGCGATGCGGGCAAACATTGCGGCGCGCACGAGCTGGGCGGGCAATGGGTTTCCCACCGCAGCGCCGCGTCCGTCGAGAAGCTGGCGCTGGAAGGCACCGGCATCGCCTTCGACAGCGGTGCCGAGATTGGCGCCCAGCCCGGTGTTCAGCCCATAGATCTGCTGGCCGCCGGCAGCGGCGTCATCGAGGACCTGGCGGGCCTTGCCGAGTTTCTCGATGACCGCCGGCGTGATCTCGACCTTGCCTGCACTGCGCGCCACGGCGGCCACGTCCTCGATGCTGACGCCGGCGCCGGTGAGAACGAGCGGGGTCATGCGAAACGCAGCCTCTGGCCGATGCCTTGTTCCGCGGCTTTGGCCAGCATCGCCTTGCCGAGCGCGATGTCGGAGAGCGACAGACCCCGATGCCAGAACAGGATCGTCTCGCCGTCGCTTTGCCGGCCCGCTTTGTGCCCGGCAGCGATCTGGCCGAGCTCGGCATGCAGCGTCGCCTCGCTCAGCCGTCCCGTCTCGACATGGGCGCGCAGCGAGCCGAACTTGCCGCCCTTGCACTGACCCCAGTCGTCGACGACGATCTTTTGCATGATGTCGGTAAGCGAAAGCTCCACCGCGCTCATTGTGCCGTAGGGCACGACCAGCGCGCCGCGCTTGATCCAGGCGGTCTTGAGCAGGGGTTGCGGTTCCGGCAGCCGCGAGGCCTCGACAACGATGTCGGCGCCTTCCACGCAGCTCTTCCAGTCGGCAACGGCGATAACCGGCTTGCCGAGGTCGGCGGCAAGCTTCGCGGCGAAAGCGTCGCGGCTTTCGGGGCGGCGCGAATGTACGCGGATCTCGTCGAAGTCGAACAGGTGATCGAGCAGTCGCACGTTCCAATAGGCGGTGCCGCGCGCGCCGATATGACCGAGCACCCTGGATGATTTCTTGGCCAGATGCTTGGCGCCGATGGCGGTGACCGCGCCGGTGCGCATATCGGTGATGACGGTGGCGTCGAGGATGGCGCGTGGCGCGCCGGTGCGCGGGTCGAACAGGTTGAGTATGCCGAATTCGGACGGCAGGGCGTGCAGGTAGTTGTCGACATAATCGCCGACGATCTTGACGCCGGCCGCATCGAGCGGCGCCACATAGCCGCGCAGCACGTTGAAATGACCGCGGAAGGACGGATCCGGCTCGAGATGGACGCGCGGCTCGATCACCGTCTGGCCCTTGCCCTGGGCGACGAGCCCGGCTTCGACGGCGTCGATGATGTCGGCATCGCTCAGGGCAAGGGCTTCAATGTCGAGAGCATTGAGGTAGTCGATATAGATCGGCTTCATGCATTTCCCTCGTCCGGCCCGCGCTCATCCATAACAGGCGGCGGGCCGACACGAAAGTTTGTTGGATAAACTCTGGACTGGTTCAGCCTTATGCTGTTCAACCGGCGCGTCATGACCAGCATCCCCGACAATGAGGCCGTATCCCCGCTCGTGCCGACTGCGGCGCGCCAGGCGCGGCGCGTCGCGCTGATCGTTGCCGTCGCCTTCTTCATGCAGTTGCTGGATTCGACGATCATCTCGACGTCGCTGCCGCAGATGGGCAGTCTTTCGGCGTGCCGGCAGTGGCGATGAGCATCGGGATCACCGCTTACATGTTGACCATGGCGGTGTTCGTGCCGTTGTCGGCCTGGCTTGCCGACCGGTTTGGCGCGCGCAACATTTTCCTGGTCGCGATCGGGCTGTTCACGCTGGCGTCGATCGCCTGCGGCTACTCACAGAGCCTGACGCAATTCGTTGCCGCCCGCATCGTTCAGGGCCTCGGCAGCGCCTTGATGACGCCGGTCGGCCGCATCCTGGTGCTGCGCAACGCCGCCAAGTCCGAATTGCTCGCCGCCACGGCGCTGATCACCTGGCCGGCCTTGTTCGCGCCGGTGATCGGGCCGATGCTCGGCGGCTTCATCACCACCTATCTGTCCTGGCACTGGAACTTCTTCATCAACGTTCCGCTCGGCCTCGCCGGGCTGCTGCTTGTCGCGCGCTTCGTTCCGGGCGATCGCGAATCCGAGATCAGGCCGCTCGACTGGCCGGGATTCTTCCTCACCGCGCTCGGCCTCGCCGCGATGCTCTATGGGCTGGAACGGCTTGCGCATCCCGAGGATGGCATGCTGCCGACAGTGGGCCTGGTTGCCGCCGGCGTCGCGGTCGGCTGGTTCGCCGTGCGGCACGTGCGGCGGGTGACGCATCCGCTGCTCGACCTGTCCCCCTTCAAAGTGCCGACCTTCGCCATCTCCACGCTCTCGGCGGGCACGATCTTTCGCGTCGCCATCAACGCCACGCCGTTCCTGCTGCCGCTGCTCTTCCAGGTCGGCTTTGGCATGCGGCCGGTGGACGCCGGCCTTCTGATCCTGGCCTACTTCCTCGGCAACCTCGCGATGAAAGCGGTGACCACGCCGACGCTCAGACTCTTTGGCTTCCGCCGGGTGCTGGTGGTCAACGGGGTGATTGCCTCGCTTGCAATCGCGGCGTGCGGCGTGATTTCGCCCAAGACGCCGCTGGCACTTGTCGTGGCGTTGATGCTGGTCGCCGGTCTGACGCGCTCGATGCAGTTCACGGCGCTCAACACGCTTGCCTTTGCGGATATCGGCGCGCCGCAGCGCAGCTCGGCCGCGACTTTGTCCAGCATGCTGCAGCAGGTGGCGATGCTGTTTGGCGTGGCCGTGGCCG
The DNA here is from genome assembly GCF_001672445.1 of Mesorhizobium sp. WSM3873. Taxonomy (NCBI): domain Bacteria; kingdom Pseudomonadati; phylum Pseudomonadota; class Alphaproteobacteria; order Hyphomicrobiales; family Phyllobacteriaceae; genus Mesorhizobium; species Mesorhizobium sp. WSM3873. The sequence goes on from NZ_LYTM01000007.1 coordinate 152,129, forward strand.
CGGCGATCCTCAACCTGTCGCAGATCGTGCGCAGCGGCGCGGCGCCCAACCTGATGGACTTCAGGATCGCCTTTTTCGCGATCGGCCTGCTCGGGCTGGTGGCAGCGATGCGTTTCCTGATCCTGCCGGCCCATGCGGGGGCCGAGGTTTCCGGTCACGCCCAAAAAAAGCGATGTCGAACGTGTCTGACGCGCATATTCCCAGCGCGGTTTGGCCGAAGAGTGTCTTGCAGCAGCTGAATAGCAAAAAGCGCGGAATCCATAATCGGTGACGGCGATGCGGATACCGGTCGATGAGCAGTTCGAGTGAAGTGAACGGCGGCTTCGTGGGATGTGCCGTCTAAGCGCCACTTGTTCTGGCTAAAAATGTAAGCGCAGTCGCCGCCAAGTTTTAAGAAATTGACCCTAGGCTGCTACGGAGGATGCTAGGGGCCGACAATGTCAGCGATACTCAATAGAAGCGTTCTTCTGGCGATGGCAGTCGCTGTGCTGACTGTAGTGGGCTTCTGGCTGTGGACCGAACGCGAGCAGCCAGCACGACTTCCGACCTTTGGCGGCAGTGTCGCGAAATCGCTTGACGAAGGGATCGCACGCTACGGTGCCGAGGGTTTTCGCAAAAAGAACGAACAGGAATTTCGGGACGCTCTAGAAAACTTTCAAAAGAACGGACCTAAAGCACCCGCTACGCCGCAATAGATGCGGCTTCATTGGTATGTTTGGCAAAGTTTTCACACCAGCCGATATACTTTCTCCGCCGTGTTCCAGAGAATATCCGCTCCCGCCGCCGCCCGTGCTTGGCCACCGCCACACGGTGCGCCTTGATCAACTCCGTGTGGCTGGTCCACAACTTTTCGATCGGGGAAATGCGCTCGCAGACATTGGCCTTTATCAGCTGGATTGCCTTGCGGACGCAGAAATCCAGCATCGTGTTGATGCGAGCGCGCGCCGCCTGCGGCGCCGACGCATCGGCGGCGTCGAGCATGCTGTCGATGAAGCGCTCGATCTCGTAGTTGGCGACGTCGTCGATGCTCTCATTGTCGGTCGGTGATCGTCAGTCGCTGCGCCGGAAGTTGCGGATGCGGTCGAACAGCACCGCCAGGATGATCGCGCCCCCGATGAAAGTGCCTTGCCAAAAGGCATTGATGCCAAGCAGGCCGAGGCTGTTGCGGATGACCTCGATCAGGGCGGCGCCGACGATGGCGCCGAACGCGGTGCCGACGCCGCCGGCGAGGTCGGCGCCGCCGATGACGGTCGCAGCAATCACCTGCAGCTCCATACCGTTGCCGAGATTGGTGGTGACAGCGCCTAGCCAGCCGGTCTGGATGATGCCGGCCAGACCCGCCGAGAGCGCTGAGATCATGTAGACTGCGACCTTGATCTGGCGCACCGGAACACCGGTCAGCGTGGCCGCATGCTCATTGCCGCCGATGGCGAAGATATGCCGGCCGAACTTGGTCCAGCGCAGGATGAAGCCGGTGATCAACGCCAAAAGGATCATGTAAAGCACCGGATTGGCAATGCCGAACACCCAGGCGCCGCCGCCCAGCGCCAGAAGCTTGTCGTGGTCCGGCCCGAACTGGAAGACGACGGTGTTGTTGGAGGCGACCATGGCGAGGCTGCGCGCCACCGACAGCATGCCGAGCGTCACCACGAAGGGTGGGAAACCGAGATAGGCGATGAGCACCCCGTTGAAGGCGCCGATGGCTAAAGCGGTGACGATCGAGGCCAGGATGCCGATTTCGATCGAATAGCCGGCATGCATGGTGACGGCCAGCACCATCGAGCACAGGCACAGCACCGAGCCGACCGACAGGTCGATGCCGCCGGTGATGATGACGAAAGTCATGCCGAGCGCCACGATGGCGACGAAGGTGATGTTGCGGGTGATGTTGAAGAGGTTCTTCTGCGTGGCGAAAGCGTCGGTCGCGAAGGACAGGAACAGGCAGGCGAGGATAACCGCGATCACCACCCAGAAGGTCTGGTTGGCAAAGAGCCGTGAGAAGAATGTGTGCTGCTTCTGCGCGATCGTCTGGTCAAGGGTGACTGCCATTATCGACCTTTCCTGAGGCGTTGGACGCCCGATCCACGCGATTACGCAACCTGTTCGATGGCGCCGGTGATCAGCCCGGTGACTTCCTCGGGCGAGCTCGAGGCGATCTTCTTGTCGGCGACTTTCCTGCCGCGCCGCATGACGATGACGCGGTCGGCGACATCGAAGACGTCGGGCATGCGGTGGCTGATCAGCACGACGGCGATGCCCTGGTCGCGCAAGTGGCGGATCAGGTTCAGTACCTCCGCGACCTGCCTGACCGAGATCGCCGCCGTCGGCTCGTCCATCAGCACGATCTTGGCTTGCGACAGCATGGTGCGGGCGATCGCCACCGCCTGGCGCTGGCCGCCGGACATCTGCTTGACGAGGTCGCGCGGCCGCGTCTCGGATTTCAGTTCGGCAAAGAGCTGGCCGGCGCGCTTGTACATCGCGGCGTAGTCGAGAATGCGGAAGGGGCCGATGCCGCGGCGCAGTTCCCGGCCGAGATAGACATTGGCGGCGGCCGTCAGATTGTTGCAAAGCGCCAGGTCCTGATGGACGATCTCGATGCCGTGCTGGCGGGCCTCGGCCGGCTTGTGCAGGATCAGCTCCTTGCCGTCCATGTGCATCGTGCCGTGACTGGGGCGGAAATTGCCGGCGATCATCTTGACCAGCGTCGACTTGCCGGCGCCGTTGTCGCCCATCAGGCCGACGACCTCGCCGGCCTCGAGCGTGAACGAGACGTCGTTCACCGCCTGGATGGCGCCGAAATGCTTCGAGATGTTGGCGAGTTCGAGAACCGACACCAGCCTTAAGCCTCCCCGTTTTCGTCCCTCGACTGCCTTGCCATAATTGCCGGCGCCGCAGGGGCCTCGCGCCTCCAACTCCTCCCGAGCAGGTGCGATAGACTCATTTAGGCAAATGCGGCCGTGGGCGTCAATCAATTGTCGGGCGATTAATTTCGAGTCCCGTCGAAAAATCGGTTTTGTAGGACAAATAGCAATTGACGTTGGCAGCGAGCCGTTATTAGCTAGCTTTGGAGGAAGAATTTTTCCGTCGCGAAATCGCTGCTCGGCGTGACGCGATGGGCAAGATTCAGGATCCGGCCGGCGCCCATTCGAGCTGAACGGATCGGCAAATGCTTGTCGGCCCGGCTTGAGACACGAACTTTCGAGCCTATTCCGCGTGTTGCTTGCATCCGGGCCGATCGGTGTGGCGGGCACGTCGTGTCCGTCTGTTTTCAAGGGAGGACTGATATGAGGAAATCACTTTTGCTCGCCGCCGTCGCCGCCATGGCGCTGGGCGCCGGGCCGGCTTTGGCCAAGAAACAGCTCGTCATTGTCGTAAAGGGCCTCGACAACCCGTTCTTCGAAGCCATCCATCAGGGCTGCGAGAAGTGGAACAAGGAGAACGCGAGCTCCGAGTATGAATGCTTCTACACCGGCCCGGCATCGACATCGGACGAGGCCGGCGAAGCACAGATCGTGCAGGACATGCTGAGCAAGCCGGACACGGCCGCGATGGCGATCTCGCCGTCCAACGCGCCGCTGATCGCGCAGACGATCAAGAGCGCCAATCCATCGATCCCGATCATGACGGTCGATGCCGATCTCGCCAAGGAAGACGCCGCGCTTCGCAAGACCTATCTCGGCACCGACAACTATCTGATGGGCAAGCGGATCGGCGAATACATCAAGAAGGCCAAGCCGAATGGCGGCACGATCTGCACGATCGAGGGCAATCCGGCCGCCGACAACATCCTGCGCCGTGCGCAGGGCATGCGCGATGCGCTGTCGGGCAAGGAAGGCCTGCCGGCGCTCGCCGGCGAAGGCGGCTGGACGGAAGTGGCGGGCTGCCCGGTGTTCACCAATGACGACGGCGCCAAAGGCGTGCAGGCGATGACCGACATCCTGGCCGCCAATCCGAAGCTCGACGCTTTCGGCATCATGGGCGGCTGGCCGCTGTTCGGCGCTCCGCAGCCCTATCGCGACCTGTTCAAGCCGATGGCCGACAAGATCGCCAAGAACGAGTTCGTCATCGGCGCCGCCGACACGATCGGCGACGAGGTGGCGATCGCCAGGGAAGGCCTTGTGACCGCACTGGTCGGCCAGCGGCCGTTCGAAATGGGCTACAAGGCGCCATCGGTGATGCTCGACCTCATCCAGGGCAAGAAGGTCGACGATCCGGTCTTCACCGGCCTCGACGAATGCACCAAGGATACGGTCGACACCTGCATCCAGAAGTAGGCTTCGATCCCGGGGCGCCCTTCGAAGGGCGCCCCTCCACCTTTCGCCAGGACTATGGACGCGGCCTTGCCGGGGCAGCGGAGCCAAGAGTTTTGCGCCCAGAATCTTCTTATGCGGCAGAGTTTTTGCGGGCGTCTTGGAGCCCGCGACAGGAGGCACCGGAACGCGGATGCCACGGGAAAAGTCTGGGAAGCGCTTAGCCGAGCCTGCACAGGCGGCCACGATACGACGACCCGAGGCGACGCGGATCGCCGGCCTCAGCGTGCACGCGTCGCTCGCCGGCGAGATCGGCCTCAGGATCGTGCGCGGCGACTATCCGCCCGGAACTGTCCTGCCCAACGAAGCCAAATGGTCGGAAACGTTCAATGTCAGCCGCTCGGCGGTGCGCGAGGCCATCAAAATGCTGATGGCCAAGAGCCTGCTCGCGTCCCGCCCCAAGATCGGCAGTTGGGTCGAGCCGAGGGAGCGCTGGAACCTGCTCGACCGCGACGTGCTCGCCTGGTACGCGACCTCGCCTGACCGCGAGGTGTTTCTCAGAACGGTGCAGGAGTTCCGCCATATCATCGAGCCTGAGGCGGCCGCCTTCGCGGCGCTGCGGCGCTCCGACGAGCAGATGGTCGAAATCAGCCAGGCGTGCCGCGAAATGGGAGAGGCGGCGCATATCCAGGAGCGCACGCGCGCCGATACGCGGTTCCATCTCGCCATACTGCGCGCTTCGGGCAATGAGCTGCTGGTGCCGCTTGGCGTACTGATCGAATCGGCGCTCGATCATCTCTTCGTCTTCGTCACGCGCGAGCACAGCGACCAGCGGCGGGCCCAGTCCCTGCACGAGGCGATCGAGCGGAACATCCGCCTGCAGCGCCCGGCCGCGGCGAGAAGCGCGGTGCACAGGCTTCTGGCCAATACCGACGAGGTGATCGAGCTCTCAAGACGCTGAGAGGCTTGGTCGCGGCTTTCAGATCGTCTGCTTTTTGCCGTCCTTCGACGGCATCAGGTCGACGCCGTTGAGCTTGCCGATATGGGTGGCCAGCATCGGCACATACTGCTCGGCCGGCCCCGCCGCGAAGGCGGTCGCGAACGAATTCTTGGTGGCGTTGCCAAGCGGATTGGCGATGCCGGCAGCGCCGGCCATCGATTCCAGATAGGTCAAATCCTTGAAGGCATTGGCGATGGAGAATTTGTGGGCGTCGCGGTCGCCTTCCAGCGTCCAGCGCATGAAGGTCTGGTAGAAGCCGCAATCCATGCGGCCGTTGCGGATCACGCTGTCGAAGCGGGGCGGCGAGATGCCGACCTTCTGCGCCAGCGCCAAGGCTTCCGAATAGATCGCCGCGTAGCCGAGCGAGATGAAGTTGTTGAGCAGCTTCATGCGGTGGCCGTCGCCGGTGTCACCGATATGGACGATGCGGCCGGCCCAGGTGTCGATCACCGGCTTCAACCGTGCGAACACCGCGTCGGGCGCGCCGACCATGGCGTCGAGCGTGCCTTCCCAGGCCTCCTTCGGCGTGCGACTGAGCGGCGCGTCGACATAGTCGACGCCGAGCGCCCTGAGTTCGGCTGCCAGCGCGACGGTGGAGACGGGATCGGATGTCGAGCAATCCACGACCACGCAGCCTTGCTTCAGACCTTCCTTCAGCCCGCCGGGACCGCGGATGATCGCCTCGACCTCACGCGAGCCGGTGACGCAGATGAAGACGATGTCGGAGGCCGCTGCCACTTCTTTGGACGTGGCCACTTCCTTTGCGCCGCGGCCGAGCAGGTCATCCGCCGGCTTGCGGTTCTTGCGGCCGAGGAAGGTGAGCGGATAGCCCTTGTCGACGATGTTCTTGGCGATGCCATGCCCCATCAGGCCGAGGCCGATGAAACCGATGTTTTCGCGGGCAGCGGTGGTGGTCATGTCGTTTCGTCCCTGTCTTTCCTGATGGTCGGCGCCGGCGCGACCGGCCGGCGAGCATTGCTGGAGAAGGTTTTCGCGGATCGCGGTTGGCAGGCCGTTGCTGAATGCCATATTGTCTGACAATACACACAATCCTTGAGAAATGTGGAGAGCAAAATGACGAAGCGCATCATGTTCACCGGCGGCAGCGGCAAGGCCGGCCGCCATGTCGTGCAGTATCTGGTCGAGCATGGCTGCCAGGTGCTCAACATCGACACCAAGCCGCTCGACAACCCGAAGGTGCGCACGCTGATCACCGACATTACCGACAGCGGCCAGGTGTTCAACGCGCTGTCGAGCTATGCCGGGCTGCATGAATTCGATCCATCGCTGCGCGCACAGCCGGTCGACGCCGTGGTGCATTTTGCCGCCATCCCGCGGATCATGATCACCCCGGACAACGAGGTGTACCGCATCAACGCGATGGGCACCTACAACGTCATCGAAGCGGCGGTGAAACTCGGCATCCGCAAGGTGATCATCGCCTCCAGCGAGACGACCTACGGCCTGGTCTTCGCCAACGAGCCGCGCAACCCGACGCATTTCCCGCTCGACGAGGACTATGACGTCGATCCGATGGACAGCTACGCCCTGTCCAAGATCGTCAACGAAAAGACGGCGCGCGCCTTCGCGCTGCGCAGCGGTTTCGACATCTATGCGCTGCGCATCGGCAACGTCATCGAGCCGCATGAATATGCGCTGTTCCCGAAATGGTTTGCCGATCCCGGTTTCCGCAAGCGCATTGCCTGGAGCTATATCGACGCCCGCGATCTCGGCCAGATCGCCTTGCGCGCCATCGAGAAGGATGGGCTGGGCTACCAGGTGTTCAACGCCGCCAATGACGAGACCTCGTCCGATCTGCCGACGGCCGAGCTCCTGAAGCGTTTCTATCCAGGCGTGCCGGTGAAAGCCGAGCTCGGTGAATTCGAGACGCTGCTGTCCAACCGCAAGGCGCGGGACGTGCTCGGCTTCCGCCCCGAACACAGCTGGCGCAAATACGTCAAAACAGCGTGAGGGCCGACAAACATAGGTTGAGCTGTGCACAGCGCGGCGTCTGGCGGCAAAGCCGGCCTTGCCGCGCTTGACAGCTTCTGAAAACCGGACTTTCTGGGCATATGCGGGACGCAAAGCCGAACAACGAAAAAAGGCCGACGAAAGCGGCATCCGCCGAGCGTATGGCTGGCCTTCGCCGGCCGGACGCGCCGCGCATCCCTGGCGCCAGCGTGCATACCTCGCTGGCCAGCGAAATCGGCCTTCGGATCGTGCGCGGCGACTATCCCCCGGGCACCATCCTGCCCAACGAAGCCAAATGGTCGGAGACTTTCGACGTCAGCCGCTCGGCGGTGCGCGAGGCGATCAAGATGCTGATGGCCAAGAGCCTTCTGGCATCACGTCCGAAGATCGGCAGCTGGGTTGAGCCGAAGGAGCGCTGGAATCTGCTCGACCGCGACGTGCTATCCTGGTACGCGACGTCGCCGGATCGCGAGGTGTTCCTGAAGACGGTGCAGGAATTCCGCCACATCATCGAGCCCGAGGCGACGGCTTTTGCCGCAATGCGGCGCACCGATGAGCAGATGGCCGAGATCAGCCAGGCCTGCCGCGAGATGGGCGAGGCGACCAATCTGCAGGAGCGGACGCGCGCCGACACCCGCTTCCACCTGGCCATTCTCCGGGCCTCCGGCAACGATCTCCTGGTGCCCCTGGGCGTCCTGATCGAATCCGCCTTCAATCATCTCTTCGCCTATACGACACGCGAGCTGGACGACCTGCAGCACGCCCAGAAACTGCACGAAGCGATCGAGAGGAACATCCGGCTGCAGCGGCCGGATGCTGCGCGCAACGCCGTGCGCAAGCTGCTCGCGAATACCGACGACGTCATCCGCTCGCGCTAAGGCCTACCGATACCCGGGTGAGGCCCGGTCCGACCTCGACAAGTCCTTAGTCTTCCTTCTCGCGCCCGAAAGCGACGCGCAACTCGTCCTTGGCCTTTTCCAGAACTCGCTTGCGCTTCTCCGGCAGGTTCCTGCCGGCGCGGTTGATGTAGAAATTCAGCATCGACATCGCGGATCGGAACGGCTCAGCCTTGCGGCGATGGCTGTGCTCAGCCGAGCGCTTCAGCGAGGTGGCGATCCTCTTGGCATCGTCGGATTCGAAAATGTGCTCCTCGAGATCCAGCGCATCGCTGTGCGCGGTCACTTCGGCCGACCATTTTTTTCTGGCGGTCATGGCGAACTTCCTTCCTGGGGCACAACTCCCCTTGGCCACACGCTCTCCTGGGGCAAGAACTCTGGGCGGCATGGCCGGTTCCCGATTTCTGGAGCCACGGATTTGTCCCTTGTGGCGCTGCTCGGCACCGGGAATGCGCCGATACTTGGTGGTTTGAAACCGCCCGATCACCAACAAGCGCGGACAGGAAAGGTGTGACGACAACCGTCTCCAGCCGGGCAGATGGCCCCAGCATCGACAGCGCCTATGCATGGATACGGCTCGGCGTCTCGATGCTTTTGTCGACGATCGGCGGCGCCGGCATGTGGGCGGTGGTCGTCGTTCTGCCCGCTGTGCAGGCCGAATTCGGCGTCGACAGGGCCGCGGCTTCGATGCCTTATACCGCGACCATGGTCGGCTTCGCCGCCGGCAATATGCTGGTCGGACGCGCCATCGACCGCATGGGTTACTGGATCCCGGCGCTCGTCTCTGCGATTGCGCTCGGCGCGGGCTTCCTGCTCGCCTCGCTGACCAGCTCGATCCTTGCGTTCACCCTTGTCCAGGGGCTTCTGATCGGACTCGGCACATCGGCGATCTTCGGCCCGTTGATCGCCGACATCTCGCACTGGTTCAACCGGCGCCGCGGCGTCGCGGTGACCGCGGCCGCATCCGGCAGCTATCTTGCCGGAGCAGTCTGGCCGACGGTGATGCCCTATGTCATGCAAGGCGAAGGCTGGCGGTTCACCTATGCCGCGATCGGCATCTTCTGCCTCGCCACCATGGTGCCGCTAGTGCTGATGCTGCGCCGCGGCGCGCCGCGCGAAGCCACCCATGGCTCGCCGGGAAGCCGGCCGACGCAGCCAATCTCGCTGTCGCCGGCGGCGTTGCAGATGTTGCTGGTGATTGCCGGCTTCGGCTGCTGCATGGCAATGTCGATGCCGCAGGTGCATATCGTCGCCTATTGCATGGATCTCGGCTACGGCGTCGCGCGCGGCGCCGACATGCTGTCGATCATGCTGGCGGCGGGCGTTGTCAGCCGCATTGGCTCAGGTTTCCTCGCCGATCGCATCGGCGCGGTGAAAACCTTGATCATCGGCTCGGCGCTGCAATGCCTGTCGCTGCTTTTCTACATTCCCTTCGACGGGCTGGCTTCGCTCTATGTGGTGTCGCTGGTGTTCGGCCTCTCGCAAGGCGGCATCGTTCCCTGCTATGCGATCATCGTGCGCGACTACATGCCGGCCAAGGAAGCCGGCCGGCGCGTCGGCATCGTCCTGATGGCGACGATCTTCGGCATGGCCGCCGGCGGCTGGATGTCGGGCTGGATCTACGATCTAACCGGCTCCTATGCCGCCGCCTTCCTCAACGGCATCGCCTGGAACCTGGTCAATCTCGCGGCGATTTTGCTGCTTGTGTGGAAGGCGAGGCGAGGCGCGGAAGCGCCGGCCTGATTTCCGCCGGCAACTCTGGCCATTGCAGCTTGTCTACCGGCGCAAAGGGAGGGGTCGGGTG